>JAYZCG010000043.1:0-51055 GCA_036338435.1 Acidobacteriota bacterium | reverse complement strand
GTCGATCGTTCAATGAGGCTCTATCAAACGTTTTAACTTGATCTCGGATTTGATTTTCCACACTTTTCCCACAGGAAAAAGTGGTTACCAACATCAAAAAAAGGACAACTCTGCGCATTTTTCGGCCAATATAGCACAAATTCACAATATTTTCTGTCTTGTGTTGACGTGTTAAACATCTTATTTTGAGCACGTCATCCAGCAATACTATCTTGAATTTTATTGTATTGGCCGCGTGTAAAAGGTGTCTTAGATCAGCTGAAAACAATGGGCTGTTTGCTAATCATGTAGAATCTGTAAGGACTAGGGGGGGAGGTCAGTGTTGAACAACCCATTCATGTAGGGACAATTTTGATGAGTTACTACCTAGGGTTTTTGCCACTCTAGTAAAGGGTTTAAAAGGAACGAGAACGAAAATAACTGGGACATGATCTAGGCAGCAGGCATATACGATAAATGATGCGAATAATCGGAGGTAAATATCGGGGGAGACCGTTAGGCACGGTTCCGGAAGGGCTACGACCCTCCAGTGCTCGTTTGCGAGAAACTCTATTCAATATTGTCTCAAATGACATTCGTGGGGCAGTATGGGTTGAACCATTCGTGGGATCAGGAGCCGTTGGGATCGAGGCAATCAGTCGTGGAGCCAAACAGGTGATCTTAAATGATAGCAGTGCAGAGTCCCTTCAAGTGGTAAAACACAATTTGTATATTTGCCAGGTAAAGGAACGATATACGATTGATCAGATGGACGTTTTTGTCTTTCTAAGAAAGCTAGACGAACCTGCAATCGATTTTGTTTTTCTTGATCCACCTTATCAATTTGGCCGTTACAATAAATTACTTAAGACCATTGCGGTCTTACCTGGGATCCAGGAAACTACTTGGATTATTTTGGAGACGGACAAGAGGATCAAACTGGCGTTTATTCCCGAGAACCTATCTGTCGTTCGCACCCTCCGGGTGGGGAACTCCCATCTGGTGTTTCTCAAACTTCCCAAAGATCGGGAATCAGATTTTCCCTAGATTTGAGCCTGTATAGTTTTCTCTCTGTCATTAAAAGACCATGTGATTCAGGTAAAGAGACCTACATTTTCCAGTAATGATCGTGTGGTTAAAGATGCGGATAGTGAATGTAGTTCTGGAGGGAGCATCCATTTTCCTATGGTACAATCGCCTAAACTACACGTCTGTTGGTGTCCCGAATCAAAAGGCTTTAGAAGACTGGAATGAAGTTTGGTATCAAAACAGGCAGGTGAAAGGGTGATTTTGAGGTGTTTGCTAGATGAATACGTGGAGGGAGTTATGAAAAGACAATTTGGATTTGTCCTGATTATCCCATTAATCTTTACTTTCTGTAGTTCGGGTAGAACGGTTGCTGTAGAAGAGGAGCTTGCTGAAGTACAACAGCCGGTGGAGGATGGGTTTCAACTTTCTGCAGCCCTGTTTGATTCCTATGTAGATGTTCAGGAGGCTCTAGCGGTTGACAGCTATGAGGATGCCCACAATGCTCTGGAACAGCTAACTTACGACAGTAGCGGCGAATTACAAATTTTGGTGCAAACTGCTATGGTTGCAGAAGACATCGAAGGTATTCGCTCTACCTTTGCCCTCATTTCTGATAGGGTGGCTAAGAGTACTTTGCCTGAGGGATACTCCCTAGCCTTTTGCCCTATGGCGAACAACTTCCAGGGTGCGAACTGGGTACAAAAAGGTGAGTTAATCGCTAATCCCTATTTTGGGGTTGCGATGTCAACGTGTGGTGAGATTATAAAGCAGTGAACTGGCGCGTGAGGGTTAGCAAGGAGTACCCTACGGTCAGAATAAAGAATTAAGGAATGTAGCTCTTGTTCAATAGAAAACTTGGTTAGATTAATATTATCGAGTTTCCTCAATGATGAAAGTTTAGCGCCAATGTCCAAACAATTCAGTGCTATTTATCCGGGTTCTTTTGATCCTGTCACCAACGGCCATCTAGACATTATTGACAGAAGTCGTAGTAAGTTTGACCTAGTCATTGTGGCGGTGTTGGTCAACCTTGATAAAAAGCCCTTTTTCGCCACGGAAGAAAGAGTTGAGATGCTGAGAAATGCAACAGAAAAGTGGGACAATGTTGAGGTGGACACTTTTGAGGGGCTTTTAGTCAACTATGCTAGAGAAAAAGAAGCTCAAGTAATTCTGCGTGCCATTAGAGCCGTTACAGACTATGAATATGAGTTTCAAATGGCCCTTATGAATCGCCGTATGGAGCCGGATGTAGAGACCATATTCATGGTGCCTGCGGAAAAATATTCTTATCTGAGTTCCCGATTGGTGAAAGAAATAGCACTTCTAGGGGGAGATGTCAGCGGTCTTGTTCCTCCGGCAGTCGAAGGTTCTCTGAAAAAGAAGACAAGATCTGTGTAATAGAGATGGTTAGAGATCGTGATACAGGTTTTCGTCTGTTGGGGGCTTTCTGGGTGGGTTTGATTCTTTTTTCCGCTTCCTTGCAGTCTTTTTTTTCCCACTCACAAACTGTTGCTGAGCCCAGCAACATTGTTGCTACGCTTGAAAGTGAAAAGCCTTCCCTGGAATTGTTGGAGAAGTACATTGGGCACAATGACACTATCCAGGGGATTTTTTTAGATCTTGGATTCACAATACAAGAGGTTCACAATTTGGTAGAGCACGTGAAATCTGTATACGATTTCAACAACATCAGGGTGGGAAGGCGAGTAGTCATTGAACGAACTGTAGGTGGAAATCTCGAAAGGTTGCGATATGGAATCGATGATGAGGAATATCTTCTAGTTCGGAGAGAGCGTGACCGATATACGGCAACTCGAGAACAGTACAACTTTGAGATCTTAGTTGAGGAAGTCTATGGAGAGGTGGATACTTCTCTTTGGGAGATGCTGGTTTCTCAGGGGGAGTCTCCACAGTTGGTAGTTGATTTGCACCAGATTTTGCAGTGGGACGTCGATTTTACAGCGCTGCAATCAAAAGACTCCTTCGAGCTCATCGTGGAGAAGAAGTATGTTGACGGTGAATTTGCAAAGTACGGGAAAATCTTGGCTGTCCAGTTTACCAGTGGGGCACACATCTTTCATGCCTTTTGGTTTAAAGATCCCGCAGGTACAACAAATTACTACGACAAAAAGGGGAATTTGGTACGTAAGACATTTCTGAAGGCTCCATTCCATTTTAATCCTCGGGTGACCTCACGTTTTTCCCACTCTCGTTACCATCCTATCCTGAAAACGAGGAGACCTCACTTAGGAGTAGATTATGGAGCGCCAACAGGGACTCCGGTTTTTGCCTCAGCAGCCGGAACAGTTGTTTTCAGGGGCCGGGAAGGGGGATATGGTTTGACTGTCAAGATTCGGCATCCCAACGGTTATTTGACCAGTTACGCTCACCTTTCAAGCTTTGATGTAGAGCGAGGTCAGAAAGTTAGTCAGGGCGATCAGATTGGACGCGTTGGGGCTACTGGATTGGCCACTGGTCCCCATCTTGACTATCGTGTTCAGGATAGGAATGGCCACTTTTTAGATCCCCAGAATATGTTGCCTCTTCCCTTGGATAAGCCGGTTCAAAAAGAATATGCCAGTCTTTTTTTCTCGGTTCGTGACGGGTATGTGCAAAGATTGAATTCAATTCCATCCTCCCTTAATCGTTCCAATCATGCTGATTAGCCACGGGTCTTTCCAGTGTCTTAGGATCTAGAGTAGCTGTTGATTTTGCAGCGATGGTGGCCAGCAGTTTACTATTCTTGTGGCCTAAGGCTTTTTTCTCCTAGGAATTCAATTTGAAGAACCTCGTAGTCTTCCCAAATGTCGGGGCTGTCCAAATTAATCTGATCGATTTTTTCAGCCAGTGCATTAAAGTCTAGGCAATCCAGTGCATGCAGTGTAAAACGATCTTCCCCTAAATCAATCAACACTTGGGCGGGCTCTACGAAGTTCTCAAACTTGCCCCAGAGATCCAAACCGATGAAGTTGTTGCCTCTGACAGACAGATATTCCATTAGGTATGGATTTTCGGGTACTCCAGTGTCCATGGATAATTTTTCAACTGTGGCCTCTTGATTTTTTTGGTTGTAGATGTGGATGTCCCGGGGCCTAAAATCCCACTTTCCTGGAGAAAAAGTGATGATGTTCAAAATGGGAGTGGTTTCCTCGCCTATCTCCTCTAAGACTTCCAGTGTCCAGATGTTTTGGTCATCCAGAAAAACATGGCAGGCAGAGGATTCTAGGACACGCCCAGAAAATGATTGTGCTGAAACAAACAGAGATGAGAGGAACACAAAAGCGATTAAAATTAGTTTTTTCGTTCGCCTCATTTCATATTGATATCGCACAAAATACACTTTAGATCAACTGGTATAAACGAAAATATGCCAAAAAAAGTTAGACTATAACTCGTGAATGCGCTTGGGTGAACACGGATGAAGTCCAAAATGTGCTATCATCTCCACCGCCTTGCTGGAAGATCAAGTAACGCAAAATTATCCTCGGGATGTGATGACTCAGAAAGAAATGCAATCAGAGTTATCCAGAATGGCTGGGGAAGTGATTGAGGATCATCCGGAACTCGAAAGCCTTGTGTTGATCGGGATCCGTCGGCGAGGTGTTCCTCTTGCCCAAAGGCTCCAAAAGAAGATCAAGCAGCTGTCGAATAAACAGCTTAATTTGGGGATTCTAGACATCACATTTTATCGTGATGATTTGTCTCTAGTTGATGTGCAACCCATTGTCGAAGGTTCACAGTTAGACTTTGATGTCAACGACAAGGACGTGCTGTTAATCGATGATGTCCTATATACTGGCCGCACTACCCGAGCCGCTCTGGATAGTATTCTAGATTATGGGCGTCCGAGGAGAATAGAGTTGTCTGTTCTTATCGATCGGGGGTGTAGAGAATTACCTATTCAGGCAGATTATGTAGGTAAATACATGGAGACGAGTAGAGACGAAGTGGTCGAAGTCCGATTATCATCAATTGACAACGAAGAAAGAGTTGTCTTAACCACCAGGGCACTGGTGGAGAAAGGGCGCTGACTATTTGTAGTTGCGTCAAGACTACACATCGTTAACTGCTAGTGGCATAGCTATGGGTTTAAGCGTAAGACACTTGCTTGGGATTGAGGATCTCACCTTGGGTGATATCGAATTGATTTTGAAGATGTCAACAAGCTTCAAAGAGATTTCTTCCCGTCCCATCAAGAAAGTACCTACGCTACGTGGAAAATCGTTGATAAACCTTTTTTTTGAACCATCAACTCGCACACGCTCATCTTTTGAAATTGCGGCAAAACGTCTGGGTGCCGATTCCATAAACTTCAGCGTTTCTAGCAGTAGTGTTAGTAAGGGCGAGACTTTAATTGATACAGGTAAAAACTTAAAATCGATGAAGCCTGACATTATTGCTATCCGCCATCCTTGTGCGGGCACCCCCCAGCTTTTAGCTAAGTATTGTGAACCAACGTGTGTGGTCAATGCCGGGGATGGACTACACGAACATCCAACCCAGGCATTTTTAGATGTTCTGACTATATTGGATCACAAAAAGGAGATCAAAGGACTTAATGTTGCCATCGTGGGGGATATAACTCATAGTCGTGTTGCCCGTTCCAATGTTCTTCTGCTCACCAAGTTGGGAGCTAATGTTTCGGTGTGTGGGCCTCCAACCCTTATCCCTCAAGGGTTTGATAGCTATGGGGTGCGGGTAGGGTTTGATATGAAAGAAGCCATCCAAGGGGCTGATGTAGTCATGATGTTGAGAACTCAGAAAGAGCGTCAAAAGGAGGTCTTCTTCCCTTCGATTAAGGAGTATTTTGCACTTTATGGTCTAGACGAGAAGAAAATGCGGTGGGCCAGAAAAAGTGCCATCATAATGCATCCTGGCCCCATCAACCGCGGTGTGGAAATCGACCCAGATCTTGCTGAGGGCAAGTATTCGGTGATTGCCGAACAGGTTACCAATGGAGTAGCAGTGCGTATGGCAATACTATACCTTCTGACAGGCGTTAGTGAGGACATGCACCTATGATCTTACTTAAAGGAGGGACTGTTGTTGATCCAAGTCAACAATTGGTGCGTAAGCTCGATCTTCTGGTGGATAAGGGGAAGATTGCCAGTCTTGGAAAAATCCAGGCCAAAAAGAGTTGGGACATTGTTGACGCTTCGGGATGGGTTGTATGTCCCGGGTTTATCGATATGCATGTGCACCTTCGTGAGCCGGGAAGGGAAGACAAGGAAACCATCCTAAGTGGGAGTCAGGCCGCAGCTGCGGGAGGTTTCACCAGTATTGCATGCATGCCTAATACTGATCCGGTCAATGACAGTGAGGCGATCACGCGGTTTATCATAGATCGTGCGCGCCAAGTCGCTTTGGTCAATGTTTTCCCTGCAGGCGCAATTACGAAAGGATCAAAGGGTCAGGAATTGGCAGAGATTGGTGCAATGGTTAAAGCGGGGATTGTGGCTATCACCGACGATGGAAATCCAGTCGAGAACAATCAGATAATGCGCAGAGCTTTGGAGTATTCCAGGATATTTGACGTTCTAGTCATAGATCATTGCGAGGATCGTCAGCTGGCATCCGGCGGACACATGAATGAGGGAAGTGCAGCTACTCGTCTTGGTTTGTACGGTCTAAGCCGGGTAGCCGAAGAATTAGATGTAGCACGGGATGTGATTTTAGGCCGCATTACAGGTGGGCGTATTCATATTGCTCATATTTCCACCCAGGAATCCCTCTTTTGGGTGCGTCAGGCCAAGAAGCAGGGGATTGACGTAACATGTGAAGTGACACCTCACCATTTTATTTTGAC
The DNA here is from genome assembly GCA_036338435.1 of Acidobacteriota bacterium. Lineage (GTDB taxonomy): Bacteria > Acidobacteriota > UBA6911 > RPQK01 > JADFOI01 > JAPYTY01. The sequence goes on along the minus strand of JAYZCG010000043.1, from coordinate 44,241 downwards.
AGATAATGATATTAAAAACTACGATACTAATTTTAAGATGTATCCCCCACTTCGGACAGCATCTGATGTAGAAAATATAATCAAAGCAATTTCCGATGGGACGATCGATTGTATTGCCACAGATCATGCACCGCATACCAGTCTTGAAAAAGAGATGCCCTTTCAGGAAGCTGCTAATGGGATTATTGGAATGGAAACTGCGGTGGCACTGGCTTGGGAATTCTTGATAAGACGGGAGATCGTTTCAATTTCCCGCTTGGTAGAGCTTTTCAGTATAAATCCTAACCGTATTTTGAAACTGGGTCGAGGCACACTTGCAGAGGGAGCCATTGCTGATGTTACTGTCATTGACCCCGATGCAGAGATGGTAGTTGATGTCAATGAATTCAGATCGATGAGTCGAAACTGCCCGTTTCATGGATGGAAACTGCATGGAGTACCAGTTATGACCATCGTCAGAGGAAAGCCCGTCTTCCGACGGGGGAATTAGGATATTTACACAGCATCAAAATGTTTATGCTAATCGATTTACAGAGAGGGAGAGCACCCCATTGTGAGGTATTAACAAGAGCTATGAGCATTAGAATAGTTTTGATCGGGTTTTTAATTTTATTTGCGGTGATAGGGATAGTTCAGGCGCAAATTTTCAGTGTAGATGAGTTAGTTGAGATTGAAACAGTTTCGTCTGTAGATCACATTCACCCGGGGAGTATTTTTCAGGTGGCAGTTGTCGCCATTCTGAAGCCCGATTGGCATGTGAACTCTCACCAACCCACACTAGAATATTTGATTCCCACTCAATTAATCCTGCAGCCGACTGCAGGATTAACCTTTGGGGAGGTTGTGTATCCAGAGAGTATAAGGCTTAAGTTCGACTTTGCCGAGGAGGAGTTGGACGTTTACGAGGGCCGTGTGATCATGCGATTCCCCGTGGTAGTTGCTGCAGACATTAATGGGGAGCAATATATTGAAGGAAGCTTTCAATATCAGGCTTGCAATAATAGTATTTGCCTCGCTCCAGCCCAAGAGGACTTTTCTATTTTTATTCCTATTGCCTCCTTGGAGCAACCTAGTCAACTTATTAACTCCGACATTTTTGGAGTGAATACGGTCATTTTGCCAGATGATCCGACTATAGGGACAATTTTAAATTCAGGCCAAGGTAATTTTGCACAACTCATTGAAGAGCAAGGCTTTGCCATAACATTTTTGGCCATTTTTGTTCTCGGACTGGCTTTAAACTTAACCCCTTGTGTGTATCCTATGATTCCTGTCACTCTGGGTTATTTCAGTCGCCAGAGTGATGGCAAAACGAGTCGATTGTTTGGGCTTGCATTGACGTATTTGGTGGGCATTGCCGTTACTTACTCTGTGTTAGGCGTAGTCGCTGCCTTGACAGGTCAAATGTTCGGGGTTTTGCTGCAGAGTCCATTTGTATTAGTGGGGATTGCCTTAGTGATGGTCACTTTGGCGTTGAGTTTATTTGGGGTCTATGAGCTCCAGGCTCCCAATTTCATTCGGCAGAAAATAGCGAGGGGATCCGGTAGCGGTGCACTCGGTGCATTGGGTATGGGGCTGGTCGTCGGAATTGTCGCTGCTCCGTGTGTGGGACCGGTGACTATTGGACTTTTGACCTATGTGGGATCGACTGGTAATCCGTGGTTAGGGTTTTGGATGTTTTTTGCACTTTCGTTAGGGCTGGGGTCGCCCTATGTAGCACTAGGTACTTTTTCGGGAGGATTGAACAAGTTGCCCAGGTCGGGTGTGTGGATGCTCTGGATTGAGAAGTTATTTGGGTGTGCACTAATTGGAGTAGCCTTCTATTTTGTGGCACCCTTGATGCCTGAAAGGATTATACCTTGGATTGTTCTCGGTATGGCGGTTAGCAGTGGCGCATGGCTTGGATGGTTCGATAAAACGAATGGTAGTGGCAAAATATTTTATTTTCTGAAGAAAGCCACGGCACTGGGTATTCTTCTAGTGGGAATCTATGCTGTAATCCCTCAAGATCCTGGAAAATCCGTTGCCTGGGAGCCCTATGACACCAATGTTTTTGAAAGCGCCCAACAAAAAGGACACCCCATTATACTTGACTTCTATGCAGACTGGTGTATTCCTTGCCGAGAGTTAGATCGCTTTACTTTTACCAACGCAGAAGTTGTCAACGCTGTTAGTCCGTTTACCAAACTTAAGGTGGATCTCACACAATATGAGTCATATGAAGCAGAGTTGCTGAGAAAGCATTTTGACGTGGATGGTGTACCCACAATAGTCTTCATAAATTCTCAGGGAGAAGAAGTGCGAGCTTCCCGTGTAGTCGGGTATCTGGGCGCTTCCGCCTTTTTAAAACGGATAGAGGGAGCACTCTAACCAAAACTTCCATATTTTGAAGTCTTTAGTCTTTATCTTCCAAGGCTTTTTGGTTTTGTAGGTTAACAATAATGTCGCCTGGACGGGCAAAATTGTAACGTTCGCGGGCAATGCGCTCAACTTCCGATGGGTTGGACTTTAGCTGTGTAATTTTTTCAAGGTCAGCCTGATGCTTTGCGTGAAGGCGAAGGTTTTCTAATTGCAATTCCCGCAACTCTACTTGATACTTGTGAAGTCGTACGAAACCGCCGTCTCCAAAAGTCAAGATGTACAACAGCATGAGACACACTGTGAGCAATAGAATCCTGAAAAGTTCGCGCCTCGCCTTACGGCTAAACTGCATATTCAACTCAAATGTCTAAGTACTATCTCGTACTATCGACCATCGATAGTACGAAAACTGCCGAAAACATCGCTCATCGCATAGTAGAGGAACGGCTTGCAGCCTGCGTCAATATTATTCCTGATATTACGTCCGTATACAAGTGGGAGGGGGAGCTGGAACATACTATGGAGAGTTTATTGGTTATCAAAAGTACACAAGAGTGTCTTCCCAGGTTAATTGATCGAATCAAGGAACTCCATCCCTATGAACTGCCGGAGGTAATAGCTCTCCCCGTCGAGGGCGGGCACCCCGCCTATCTAAACTGGATTGCATCAAGCACTTCGGGATAGCACGGGAGGAGCTGAGATTACGAAGGGAAAGTAAGTATCAAGATTCTTGAGACGATTCGATTTTAGAGGCAGGCTCATTATCAGCGTTCTCTTCCCGTCCGGTCTTAATAGAGCTCTTGAAGTTGCGAATACCCTCTCCCAAACCCTTTCCTAGTTGCGGTAGACGACTCGCTCCAAAAATTACAACCACTATCAGCAGGATGATGACTAACTCTGACATTCCAAGGCTTCCCATAATTTTGACCTCGTCTCCATCTTACGCTTAGGCCCCGTTGCTGTCAATTACAGTACCACTCTCTTATCCTTCGTGCGGCGAGTTACTCGCTCACGATCTAAATACTGGAGAAGGGGAATAGCGTACTTACGACTGATCTTAAAGAGATTCTTGAATTCTGACACTGAGAAGGTTTTCCCACTGGGGAAGGAGTTTTGCAATTGGGTTTTTAAAAGGATCACTTGGTCGGCTACTACCACCATGTCTTCATTCACCCTAACCAGTTCCCCCTGGGATAGGAGGAAATAGTAAACATCTTGAATATGGAGGGTATCTTGCGGAAATTCCTTAAGGAGATTGTCCAAGGTAGGTGGTTGTAGGCCCTTTTTCCTGAGGAACTCCACAATATTATTTTTTAACTCTTTCTGCTCAGGATTCAGAATTACTAGATGTCCATGCAGAGATACAAAACTACTGCTGGACTGAATTTTGTTTTCTTTTTCGAGGTTTTTCAAAACAAACTGAAAGTAAGAATTAGGGGCTCTACTGAAGAATTTTCCCCTGAGTTCCTCCCGGGATATTCCGGTGGACAACGGATGATCAAAGTGGAATTGTTCCAGGAACTCGACAATTTGATCCTGCAGGCATTTCAAATCCACTTTGTGAACTGCCCAGATAGGTTCCTGTTGGATTAAGATCACTGAACTGAGCTCCTGTAGGATGTTTACCAGATAATCTTCCAGAAGACCCGTTCGGGCAACTAGATCAACTAAGGAAACACCTGCATTACCGTGGAGACGGACAAAATAATTAACAACGGTACTGTTGATCTCTGGATCTTGGTTCTCTAGTGCAGACCAGAGAGACTTGAGTTGTGGAACCACAGTGGAAAGATCCTTCTTATGATGTTTTCTTGGGTTTACATCTAGGATAATGCCTCCTCCAATAGTCGTTGTGGGAGAGTAGTGGCGTAGGATAAAGTGGTCTTTAGGACAACAGATTATAGAACTCTGAAATCTAAGCTGAGCCAGACATGAACGACCTGGACTAAGTTCTTTTTCCTCAAGTAGGTACACGCGACCTATTAGTTCAGCACTGCCGTGGTGAAATCGAATATTCGCTCGAGTTTGCAGAGATTTGGAAGCTGTAGGGAGCAAGTGGATAACTGCGTCTATCATTGAGGAGGGGGAAAAGGTATCGGGGCGAGCGATGACCATCCCTCTTGTGAGATCATCTTTTTCTACTCCGCTTAGGTTCAGTGCCGTTCTTTGTCCAGCCATTGCCAAGCCAGACTGCACATTAAAAGTCTCAATGTTCCTAACTTTCCCAGACTTGCCCGCAGGGTAGACTGTGACTGACTCTCCCTTTTTGAGTATGCCGGCATATGGAGTACCGGTAATGACTGTTCCGAAACCACGAATGGTAAAGGCCCGATCGATGGGAAGACGGAAAGCCCTATGAGTACTTTCAACAGCCATCGACGGGTGTTCTAATTTTTCAATCTCTTGTGTTAATGTCTTTTTCAGAAACTCAATGCCTTCTCCTGAAATACTGTCCACGGCAACAATTGGGGCTTGTGCCAAGGGGCTGTTTGTTACTAGTTCACGAACTTCGGCTTCAACCACTGACAAAAGATCCTCGTCAACCAAGCTTTTCTTGGTTATCACGATAATCCCACTGGGGATCTTGAGCAGTCTGCAAATCTGAAAATGCTCAATCGTCTGAGGCATTATGGATTCATCTGCTGCCACAACTAATAGGACCAGATGAATTCCACCAATTCCCACAAGCATGTTTTTCACAAACTTCTCATGGCCTGGTACATCAATGAATCCAACGTCTGTTGATCCTAGCTGCATGTGAGCAAAACCAATATCGATGCTAATGCCACGGAGTTTTTCTTCTTGTAGACGATCCGTATCCATTCCGGTCAACGCTTTGAGCAGTGTCGTTTTGCCGTGGTCGATGTGTCCTGCTGTTCCAACGATCATAGCTATTATTGTAATCGAATATAGAGGACTTTTGACAGCTTGTTGGTAGGCTCATAGAATGTTTGTTGTTAAGTCGTTGAGGAAAAATGTTAGAAAATTTATCGACTAAATTGCAGGCAACTCTACGCAATCTAAAAGGTGAAGGGCGTATTGCGGAACATCACATAGAGGCGTCAATGAGTGAAATACGTATGGCTCTTCTTGAGTCAGACGTCCATTTCACCGTAGTGAAGTCCTTCATATCCAAAGTCAAGGAAAAGGCTTTAGGGCAGGAGGTTCTCCACGATCTGATTCCTGGTCAGCAGGTTGTTAAGGTGGTACGGGACGAATTAACTAAACTACTGGGTACAGAAACTGTTGATCTGGAGTATTCAAAGGTTCCTCCTAGTGTAATCCTCTTGGTGGGACTACAGGGCAGCGGTAAGACTACTACTGCTGGTAAACTCGCGATGTGGTTGAGCAATCATAAACGTCATCCTCTCCTGGTTTCTACGGATGTCTATCGCCCTGCCGCGATTGAGCAACTCTCTGTCATAGCAAACCAAATAGAAATCCCTGTTTACGAAGAGGAAGGGTGTGATCCGGTTCAACTTGCCGACCATGCACTCCAACATGCTTGCAATGTGGGGTTTGATATTTTGCTTGTTGATACTGCTGGTCGTTTGCACATCGATGGTGAGTTGATGACGGAAGTGGAGCAAATTAGGTCTATTGTCAAACCGACGGAGACTTTATTGGTGGCTGATGCGATGACCGGACAGGATGCAGTTAACTCTGCCAAGGAGTTCAACGAACGTCTCAACATTTCAGGTGTGATTCTGACGAAAATGGATGGTGATGCACGTGGTGGGGCAGCCCTGTCGATTAAGACGGTCTCCGGTAGTCCAATCAAATTCATTGGAGTAGGCGAGAAGTAGGATGCACTAGAGGTTTTCCATCCTGGACGGATGTCCAATCGACTGTTGGGAATGGGTGACGTTTTGAGCCTAATAGAGAAGGCTGAAAAGGTGGCAACTCAAGCGGAAGCTAAGCATGTTATGGGGCAGATTCAGCAAAATAAGTTTACCTTGGAGGATTTTCGACAGCAAATTCTCCAATTACGCCAAATGGGACCGTTGGAGGAGATCTTAGGGATGTTTCCTAAAACGGGTTTTCTAAAGGGATTAGATAAGGTACAAGTTGATGAGAAACAGCTTGGTCATCTTGAGGCCATCATTAATTCTATGACGGTAGAGGAGAGGACATATCATAAGAAGATCAATTCCCCTCGGCGCAAGAGAATTGCCAAAGGGAGTGGAAGGCCAGTTTCCGAGGTAAATCGTTTGTTGAAACAGTACGTTCAGATGAGGAAGATGATGAATAAGGCCACTAAGGGATTTCTTAGTAAAGGCTTACGGAAATTGAACTTCTCGATTTAAGAGCTCTCTGGTAGAATACACCGTTGCATTATAGGGAGGAACACTAGCTTGGTTAGAATTCGTTTAAGCCGTCACGGAGGTAAGAAAGACCCGCACTACCGAATCGTGGTGGCAGAAAAAAAGAATCCGAGAGACGGGCGTTTTTCTGAAATTGTAGGCTACTACAATCCTGCTCTGAGACCTAAAAGGCTACACTTGGACTTAGATCGTATTGATCATTGGATTAAACAGGGAGCACAACCATCCGATACTGTAATGGTCTTGATCAATAAAGTTAAGCGAGGTGAATGGAACCCTGAAGGGCCTGGAGATGACAAGAGCTCAGAGCCCGATCAGGCTGAGAAAGAGCAAGTGGAAGTTGAGGATGCCAAGGCTGAGGAGCCGGAATCTGTCGATGAAGGGAAACCTGAAGAGTCGGGAGATGACGAAAGCTCAGAGCCCGATCAGGCTGAAAAAGAGCAAGTAGAAGTTGAGGATTCCAAGGCTGAGGAGCCGGAATCTGTCGATGAAGGGAAACCTGAAGAGTCGGGAGATGACAAAAGCTCAGAGCCCGAGCAGGCAAGGAAAATATCAGTTGGAATGATTGGGAAGAAGTTGGGGATGACACAAGTTTTTGATGATGATGGTAGAGCAATCCCAGCAACGATTATACAGGCAGGACCATGTGTGGTAGTACAGAAAAAAACAGAGGAAAAAGAAGGCTATAACGCGCTTCAGCTGGGATTTGTAGAAAAAGATAAGCCGCGACCGAACAAGCCGATTGAAGGCCACTTTAAGAAGTCAGGCGTTCCGCCTACACGATTTTTGAAAGAATTTCCATTTACGGAAAATGAAGATGAGTCTGTAAACATTGGAGATCAAATACTAGTCCAAAACGTATTCGAGCCAAATGATTTGTTGAATGTTTCGGGACGATCAATCGGTCGCGGTTTTCAGGGCGTGATGAAGAGGCATGGATTTTCAGGAGGGAAGGCAACTCATGGATCTATGTTCCACAGGGCACCCGGATCTATCGGGCAGAGTGCATATCCAAGCCGTGTCTGGCCAGGGATGAAACTTCCTGGAAGAATGGGAAATGATAAGGTGCAGATTCAAAACCTGAGGATAGTTCAGGTTGATATTGAAAATCATTTGTTAGTGATCAAAGGGGCGATCCCAGGGAGTAAGGGGGGATACGTCACTATTACTCTAGTGTGAATTTGGACAAATGAATCATGGCTGAAGTAGAGATTAGAAACTTGCAGAATAAGGTAGTAGGGAAACTGGAGCTCGCTGAGGAGATATTTAACTACACTGCCAGGGGGACTTTAGTCTGGGAAGCGGTGCGAGCGTACCAAGCGGCCCAGCGCAAGGGTACACATGCTACCAAGACAAGAGCTGCTGTTCGTGGGGGTGGTCGAAAGCCATGGAAGCAAAAAGGTACTGGGCGAGCTCGTGTAGGGAGTATCCGTAGTCCGTTGTGGAAAAAAGGCGGGGTCGTATTTGGGCCACAACCTCGAGACTACAGGCAATCTTTTCCCAAGAAAAAACGACGAGGAGCCTTAAAGCTTGTACTTAGTGAAAAGTTGCGGAATCAGAGTTTGACTGTCGTTGATGAATTTGAACTGGAGTCGCATCGGACTAGGGAGTTTTTGGGCGTATTAGAAAATTTTGAGTTAGCTAAGAAACTCCTTGTGGTAGATGCCCTCGAAAACCGGAATCTTTATTTGAGTGCAAGGAATTTACCAGAGGTCAAATCAGTGCCACTAATTGGCTTGAATGTATATGATTTGGTTAATTGCCAGCATGTGCTAATCAGCAAGAAAGCTATTTTGGAATTGCAAGAGGTATTGCAAAATGACAGTTAGTGTCTACGACACCATTCGATATCCACACTTGACAGAAAAGAGTACTCTCAAGAAGGAGGAGCAAGATGGGCGTGTGGTGACATTCGAGGTGGCAATTAATGCTAGCAAACGGCGTATTCAACAGGCGGTAGAGCAGATATTTGAAGTTAAGGTTGAGAAGGTGCGCACAGTTGTTATGAGAGGTAAGATCAAAAAGCAGGGCAAGAGTTCGGGGCGTAGGCCTGACCGGAAAAAGGCCTACGTGACGTTGAAGCAGGGACAGAAATCCATTGAATTCTTTGAAGGTGTGTAGAAGGCATGGCAATTAGGCGTTATAAACCGACTTCTCCTGGAACACGATTTCGCTCCGTTCAGACAGGAGAAGACCTAACAGATATAAAGCCTCTGAAAAGTCTCACGCAGGGGAAGAAGAGAATTAGCGGTCGCAATAGTCATGGGCATATTGCTGTACGCCGTCGTGGGGGTGGGCACAAACGTAAATATAGGATAGTGGACACTCGAAGAGACAAGGATGGCATTATTGCGACTGTGGCAGCTATCGAATACGATCCTAATCGAAGTGCGCGATTGGCGCGACTGCATTACGCGGACGGAGAGAAGCGCTACATTATTGCACCCCAGGGACTTTGTCTTGGGGATCATCTAGTCTCTGGCCCTGAAGCTGATATTATTCCGGGGAACAATCTCCCGATGATCAATATTCCATTAGGTACAGTAATCCACAATGTGGAGTTGACCCGTGGTAGAGGGGGGCAATTAGCGCGGTCCGCAGGTGCGGGAGCACAGTTGGTAGCTAAAGAGGGCAATTATGCGCAGGTGAGGTTGCCTTCAGGCGAAGTAAGAAAGGTCCATATTCTGTGTCGAGCGACAGTGGGTCAGATTGGAAACACGAGTCATTCAAATATCTCACTTGGTAAGGCTGGTGCTCAGCGTTGGCGTGGTCGTCGTCCTAAGGTGCGTGGAGTTGCGATGAATCCAGTAGATCACCCCATGGGCGGAGGTGAGGGAAAAGCTTCGGGAGGGCGTCATCCTTGCTCACCTTGGGGCTGGAAAACGAAGGGCTTTAAGACTCGGAATAATAAGAGGACCGATCAATTTATTATTAGGGGACGGAAGAAAAAGTAAAAGCCGGTGAACCGGGTAGGAGCGCAGGATGCCTAGATCAGTAAAAAAGGGGCCGTTTATCGATGACCATCTTCTTAAGAAGGTGAGGTACTTGAATGAGACTAATGAGAATACTGTAATAAAGACATGGTCCCGAAGATCCACGATCTCACCAGATATGGTTGGGCATACAATCGCAGTACACAATGGAAAGAAGTTTATACCCGTCTACATTACTGAGAATATGGTAGGGCACAAACTGGGAGAGTTCGCTCCGACCCGTACTTTTAAAGGACATACTACCAAGACGGAGCGAGCAGCGCGACTTCGGTAGATGGAATAAGTTGAAGACATGGAAGCAAAGGCAATAGGGAAATATCTAAGAGGGTCTCCTCAGAAAGCACGGCTGGTTATTGATTTGATTCGAGGTCAAAAGGTAGGGGATGCGTTAAGTATGTTAGAGCTTTCTCGTAAGCGTGCAGCTAAGTCCATCGAAAAAGTTCTTCGTTCCGCGATTGCGAATGCTGAGGAACGGTCTGAGGACGTGGATGTGGAAGAACTTTTCATAAAGGAAGCATTTGTCGATATGGGGCCTACAAAAATGAGATATAGAGTTCGGCCTGCGCCTATGGGCAGAGCTTTTCGAGAGAGACGACACTATAAACACATCACCATCCGGGTTTCCGATGGGCAGAGTGAGGAGGAATAAAGAGTGGGACAAAAAGTACATCCCTATGGATTTCGTCTCGGATATCATCTGACGTGGAAGTCTAGATGGTTTGCCCAAAAGGACTATGGGCGGTTGCTTCACGAGGATTTGAGAATCAAAAAAGAACTTAAAGGCCGCTTTTATCATGCAGGCATTTCCCTTATTGAGATTGAAAGGGCTGCTAACAAGCTTACGGTAATAGTTCACACATCGCGGCCTGGAATTATCATTGGTCGCAAGGGCAGCGAAATCGATAAACTGAAAACAGACCTCCAGGCAGCTACGGGGCGAGATGTGTATATCAATATTAAGGAAGTTCACAAACCAGAGCTAGAAGCCCAATTGGTGGCCGAATCAGTTGCGCAACAATTGGAGAAGAGAGTGGCTTTTCGTCGTGCTATGCGCCGAGCCGTAGATACCACTATAAGGTTTGGATCTAAGGGTATAAAAGTAAGGTGTGCTGGAAGACTAAATGGACCAGAAATTGCTCGCGCGGAGTGGTACTTACACGGCCAATTAGCGCTTCACACACTTAGGGCAGATATAGATTATGGCTTTGCTCAGGCCTATACCACATATGGGGTCATTGGTGTGAAGGTCTGGATTTATAAAGGTGAGGTCTATGATGCTAAGGATAAAGATAAGGATTCAGTATTCTAGGAAAGCTTATTAGCCATGTTAATGCCTAAAAAAGTTAAGTATCGCAAGCGGCAAAAGGGTCGTATAAAGGGGAAAGCGACGGGAGGATATACGGTCAGTTTCGGCCAGTATGGCTTAAAGGCGATGGCACCCGGCAGAATTTCAAACCGCCAGATTGAGGCAGCTCGTATCGCTATCACCCGGCATGCTAAGCGGGGTGGAAAAGTATGGATACGGGTCTTTCCTGACACCCCTTTCACAAAAAAACCAGCAGAAACACGTATGGGCAAAGGAAAAGGGGCTTTAGAAGGGTGGGTTGCATTGATTCGTCCAGGAAGAATTCTTTATGAAGTGGAAGGCTTGCCCGAAGAGATCGCCTATGAGGCGCTTCGATTGGCTGCTCAAAAACTTTCCATTAAAACGAAGGTTGTGAGCCGGTATGCGGGATAATGAAGACATCTAAATTAAGAGACATGTCGATAACTGAGTTGGAGGATGAGGCTAGTGCCCATTCGGAACAGCTATTTAAACTTCGATTGCAAAAGGCTACGGGACAGTTAGACAATGCGATGAAGATTCGGCAGATACGTAGAGAACTCGCTCAAGTAAAAACTATTCTAGGTGAAAAGGAAATGGAGGAGGGTTGATGGCTCATTGGCTCTGAGCTAAAAATCAGCAAGGTGATGGCAAGGAATATTAGAAGTACAAAGGTTGGACGTGTTGTATCAAATGGTATGGACAAGTCCGTTGTTATTACTGTTGATCGGCTATTTCAACATTCCCTTTATGGAAAGACAATTCGTCGAACTACGAAGTTTATGGCTCATGATGAAGAAAATAAATGCCAAGTTGGGGATAAGGTGGAGATAGAGGGAACTCGTCCGATAAGTAAACGTAAACGCTGGATTGTCCGGGAAATTATCGAGAAAAGAAAAGGTTAAGAAAATGATCCAGATGCAGACCAGGCTGAACGTAGCAGACAATTCCGGAGCTCGCAAGATCTCCTGTATCCAGCCCTTAGGCGGAGATACAGGACGAACGGCAGGTTTAGGAGACGTGATTACTGCCTCGGTCAAGGAAGCTACTCCTGATGGGACTGTGAAGAAAGGCGAAGTTGTGAAGGCCGTCATTGTTCGAACTCGGCGGGGAGTGCGGCGACGAGATGGATCGTACATTCGCTTTGATGAAAATGCGGCTGTATTAGTTGATGATCAACGGGAACCTATCGGCACACGCGTTTTTGGTCCAGTAGCACGGGAACTAAGAGAGAAGAAATTTTCAAGGATTATCTCGCTTGCTCCAGAAGTACTTTAACAACAATGGAGTGATGAGGACAGTAGAATGCTTCACATTAAAAAGGAAGATGAAGTCGTTGTTTTAGCGGGAAAAGATAGGGGAAAGAGGGGAAAAGTACTGCGAATTTCCAGTGGTGGAAAGCGAGCGGTAGTTGAAAGTATAAATATGCTCAAAAGACATACTCGCCCCAATCCCCAAAAAAATATTCAGGGTGGCCTAGTAGAGAGGGAATCTCCAGTCTCCCTTTCTAATCTGATGGTTATTTGCAAGGAATGTGGTAAGCCTACTCGAGTTTCCTACAATCGGCTTGCGGATGGGAAAAAGATTAGGGAGTGTAAAAAGTGTGGAGGCAGCGTCGACAAGTAAATAAAAACAGGTGATCAGGTAACGCGTACATATTTAAGAGAGAATTAATGGCAAGGCTCAAAGAGAAATATAAAACGGAAATTCTGCCGGCTCTGATAAAAGAGTTCCAGTATAAGAGTATTATGGCAGTTCCGAAGATAGAGAAGGTCGTGGTTAATATGGGTTTGGGCGAGGCTATTACAAACCCTAAGCTATTAGACGTGGCTTCTGGGGAGTTGGCCGCTATCATGGGGCAGAAGCCTGTTATTCGTCGTGCCCGTAAAGCCATTGCTTCCTTTAAACTGCGTCAGGGGATGCCGATTGGTGTTATGGTTACGGTCCGGGGAGACCGCATGTACGAGTTTATTGATCGTCTTGTAAACATTGTTCTTCCCAGGGTGCGCGATTTTCGAGGTCTTTCGTCTGAAGCGTTTGATGGAAGAGGAAACTATACGTTGGGCCTAATTGACCAGCAGATTTTCCCTGAGATTGACATGGTCAAAACTGAGCAGATGCGTGGCATGAACATTACCGTCGTGACCACGGCTCGAGGTAATGAAGAGGCACTCTTCCTTCTTTCTCAAATGGGTATGCCGTTTGCGAAAGAAATGGAGCAAGCTGCGACAGGTTAGTTCAAAAATTAAAATGGCAAAAAAGTCACTAATTGCAAAACAGAAAAGGCCGCCAAAGTTTTCGACGCGGCAATATTCGCGGTGTCAGCGCTGTGGAAGACCGAGAGGCTATTTGCGAAAGTTTCATCTGTGTCGCATATGTTTTCGGGAGTTAGCCCTGGAAGGTGAGATCCCTGGGGTAACCAAAGCTAGCTGGTAGCCAGGAACTGATCCATTTCACCATTATCTTTGAAAAGATGTGGCGTTGGATTGGCAGTTTTACGGAGCAATGAAATTATGACTATGACGGATCCGATTGCGGACCTTTTGACTCGAATTCGAAATGGACAAATGGCTGAGGATGCCGTGGTTGAAGTTCCTTTTTCCAAGATTAAGCAGGAAATTCTCGAAGTACTTAAGGAAGAGGGATATATCCTTGATCATAACCTCCATGAGAAAACCCCATTTTCTATTTTGAATGTGCTGGTTAAGTATGACAAAGACCGTGAGCCTGCAATTCGCCGTATTAAGCGGGTCAGTACCCCAGGGCGACGTGTGTATGCTGGCAAAGATAGCATTCCACAAGTGCTGGGAGGTCTAGGAATTAACATTCTTTCCACTTCAAGTGGCATCATGACAGGGAAAAAAGCGAGGGAAAAAGGTGTAGGCGGTGAAATTCTTTGTGAAGTTTATTAATTGAGAACCTTATGACACGTGTAGGTGGGGAAAAAATTCCGATTCCATCGGAAGTGAAAGTGACTATTGAAAGTGACAAGGTGCTTGTTCAGGGCCCTCGGGGGAGCCTTCAAACACCGGTTCCAGGGCTTATTCGTGTAGAAATGGATAGTAGTGATATCGTAACTCACCGTGATAGTGACGAGAAGGAGATTAGGGCCTTGCATGGGTTAACACGCTCGTTGCTTGCTAATGCTGTAATCGGCGTAACCGAAGGATTTAGCAAAGAACTAGATATTGTGGGAATAGGGTACAGGGCTGCAGTTAAGGGAAAGGTTTTGAGTCTGAGTTTGGGTTTTTCCCATAGTATTGAATTCTCCGTACCTGAGGGAATTGAGATTACTGTACAGAAAGACAAGAAGCCAATTTCCAACTATATCGCTAGCGTACTAGTCAGTGGAAATGACAAGCAGCGTGTAGGGCAGGTAGCAGCTGACATTCGCACTTTTCGTCCACCAGATGCTTATAAGGGTAAAGGTATCCGCTACGCGGATGAGTTGGTTCGAGTAAAAGTAGGTAAGAAGACAGTCTAATGGCACGAATATTAACTCGGAGAGCACGAAGAATAAAAATCCATGGCCGGATCAGAAAGTTGGTCCGTGGGACTGGAGATCGGCCTCGATTGTGTGTATTCCGGAGCCTCAAGCATACCTATGCCCAGATAGTGGACGACGAAAAGGGTAGGACTTTGATATCGGCCTCTACCTTGGAGGGTGGCAAGGGGAAGCCCGGAAGCAATATCGAGGCTGCTAAAGGAGTTGGACAATTAATTGCTAGCAAGGCGCAGGCTCAGGGCGTGTCCAGTGTAGTGTTTGATCGAGGTGGGTATATTTACCACGGGAGAGTCAAGGCCCTAGCAGAAGCAGCACGAGAGGCAGGTCTCAAGTTTTAGGAGAAGTAAATGGCTCGAATTGAAACAACAGAACTTACAGACCAGGTGATTTCGATCAACAGGGTCACAAAAGTAGTCAAAGGTGGGAAAAATCTAAGTTTCAGCGCCCTAGTCGTAGTGGGTGATCAAGCAGGGCGTGTAGGCTATGGAATGGGTAAGGCCAAAGAGGTTCCTGCTGCTATACGAAAGGGTATAGATAAGGCTAAGAAAAGTATGATTGAGATTCCTATGAGTGGATCTACTATCCCTCATGCTGCGCTGGGAGTTTTTGGTGCTGGAAGAGTGGTGTTGAAGCCAGCTAAGGAAGGAACCGGAGTCATAGCAGGTGGGCCTGTCCGAGCTGTGATGGAGACAGCTGGGATTAAGGATGTGGTGACAAAATCGCTTGGAACTGCCAATCCAGGCAATGTTGTGAAAGCTACATTTGAAGGTCTTCTCCAGTTACGTAGCCGTGAACAAGTGGCTCGAACTCGGGGTATGTCAGTCGAAAATTTGTGATGACTAAGAAGACCCTCAGAATTAAGTACGTTCGTAGTAGCATAGGCCGGCCGGGCCGGCAAAAACAGGTAGTGCAAAGCCTTGGGTTAAGGCGTTTAAATCAGGTCGTGGAACGTGAAGATACCCCTGCAGTCAGGGGTGCGGTGAGCAAGGTATCTCATTTGTTGAAAATTATCGAAGGGGAATAGTTCTAGTGAGTTTTCAATTGCACACATTGAGCCCTGCAAAGGGAGCTAATAAAAAGCGAAAGCGCCTGGGTCGGGGTCTAGGATCAGGCACCGGAAAGACGGCAGGAAAGGGCCACAAAGGGCAAAAATCTCGATCAGGGTACAGCAAACGGGCTGGATTTGAAGGAGGTCAGATGCCTCTTTACCGGCGTCTTCCGAAACGAGGTTTCCATAACATCTTTGCAAAAAAATACGCTATTCTAAATATCAGCGCTCTTAATCATTTTGAAGAAGGCACGACAGTGACGCCAGAACTAGCCAAGGAAAAGGGTCTCTTGAAAAAAATTGGAGATGGACTACGCATATTGGGCCAAGGAGCCCTCGAAAAGAAGTTAACAGTTCATGCCCATCATTTCAGTGAGTCAGCACGGAAGAAAATAGAAGAGGCAGGTGGTACTGTTGAGGTTCTGGCTTAATGGGTGAGCTCAATCCTCTGCTTACCAGTATCCGCAATGTTGTTAGTATTCCAGATTTGCGGAGACGCATTCTTTTCATGCTTGCATTACTTGCGGTTTATCGCATAGGAAGTTTCATCCCCACTCCAGGTGTGGATTCCTTTGCTTTGCAGCAATTCTTTGCCCAGCAACAGGGCACAATTTTTGGGTTTTTGGATGTTTTTTCAGGTGGAAATCTGAGTAGGCTTTCCATTTTTGCACTGGGCATCATGCCCTACATAACGTCGTCTATTATCCTGCAGCTCCTCACTGTGGTCTGGCCTTATCTGGAGCGGCTGTCGAAAGAAGGGCAGCTAGGAAAAAAGAAGATAACGCAATACACACGTTATCTAACTGTGGCATTGAGCCTGTTCCAAGGTTTTGCTACGTCATTGGCGTTAGAACAGACAGCTTCGGAACCTCTAATCGTGCCTAATCCCGGATGGGGTTTTCGCTTCATGACAATGTTAACGTTGACCACCGGAACAGCACTTGTAATGTGGATTGGAGAACAAATCTCTGAGCGGGGTATTGGGAATGGAATCTCCCTAATCATTTTTGCTGGCATTGTTGTGGGATTGGTTCCAGCTATTATGTCACTAGGAGGAGGGCTTCCCCCACCTTTGGGCACAGGAGATAGAAGTGTCTTTTCGGTTTTGGCTCTGTTGGGGCTAATGGTGTTTGCGACGGCAGCGGTAGTGTTTGTAGAGCGAGGCCAACGCAGAATTCCAATTCAATATGCGAAGCGTGTAGTTGGGCGTAAAATGTATGGAGGGCAAGCCACTCATCTTCCTCTCAAGGTCAATTCGGGTGGAGTGATTCCCGTAATTTTTGCTGCTTCTATTGTGGCATTTCCCTCAACACTAGGATTAGTTTTCCCAGACTCCCCGTGGATGCAGAGCATGACCACGCAACTTCAACAGGGCTATCCTCTCTACAATATGTTTTATATTGGCGGGATCATTTTCTTTTGCTTCTTTTATGTGAGTATTATTTTTAATCCAGATGAAGTTGCCGATAACATTAGGAAGCATGGTGGTTATATCCCTGGAATTCGTCCGGGAAAACGGACAGCGGAATTTATTGATAGCGCACTAAGTCGCTTGACGGCTGCGGGTGCGATGTATTTGGTGCTGGTGTGTTTAGTTCCAGAATTTTTAATCACAGGTTTTAAAATTCAGCCCATCCCCTGGATAGGACCAGCTATTGATAATTTTCTCATCACTTATAATTTGGATTTCATCACCACCGGGTTGGGAGTAACATTCTATTTCGGAGGGACTTCTTTGCTCATTGTCGTGGGTGTAGCTATGGATACTGTGCAACAAGTCGAATCGCAGTTGGTCATGCGGCATTACGAGGGATTTTTGAAAAAAGGGAGGCTTCGGGGTAGAAGGGGATGAAGAGCAACTGCATCATTGTGCTGGTAGGCCCACCAGGTGCTGGCAAGGGTACCCAGGCGGAAAAGTTAGTAGAAGAGTTTGATCTGGTTCTCATTTCCACGGGGCAGGTATTGCGCGAGGAGGTGAAAAAAGGCTCAATTTTGGGAAGGGAAGCCAATGAGATTATGGGGCGGGGAGAATTGGTTCCTGATGTTGTGGTAGCGGAGGTTGTCCGCCAGCGCATTAATGGCGGCGGTAGTTCTCAAGGGATATTACTTGATGGATTTCCCAGGAATCTCTCCCAGGCAAGTCTCTTGGAAGGATTTCAAGGAGATAGGCGGGTTATTGTCATTAATGTTCATGTTGACGAAGAAGTGATCTTGAAAAGGCTTACGGGGCGTCGTCATTGCGTCGATTGTGGTAGAATCTACAATCTTTGGTTATCAACGCCACAGCAAAAGGATCGTTGTGATGCGTGTGGGGCAAGTTTGGTGCAACGAGATGATGATCGCAAAGCCGTTGTCCAAAATCGCTTTCGAGTGTACCGTGAAGAAACGGAACCATTGATTGAAGAATACTCGAAGAAGCACCAGTATTTTGTGGTGGATGGGAATCAGAAACCACAGGCCGTCTATAAGGAAGTATGTGACAAGCTCGAAAAATTGGAGCTTGAAGAAGATGCCTTAGCGATGAAAAGTAAGCAGGGAATGGCATGATTATCTGCAAGGGGAAGTCAGAGTTGGAAAAGATGAGAGAAGCCAATCTTATTGCCGCCCGGGTTTTGGCGCATTTGGGGGAATTGGTCAAGCCAGGAGTCACCACACTCAGTCTGAACGAGATATCTGAGGAGATGATCATGAGCATGGGAGGAGACCCGGCTTTTAAAGGTTATCAGGGGTATCCTGCAACTCTGTGCGCATCGGTAAACAATGAAATTGTCCACGGTATTCCAAATGGCAAGCCCCTAAAGGAGGGCGATATCGTTGGGCTTGATGTGGGCGTTAACTATAAAGGGTTTTGTGGTGATTCAGCTTGCACTTTTCCAGTTGGAGAAGTTTCTGAAGAACTGAAACGGCTTTTAAGGGTTACGAAAGATTCTCTGTACGAGGGGATCGAAAAGACGGTAGTGGGAAACAGAGTCTCGGATATATCTTCGAGCATTCAACAGTGCGTGGAATCCCAAGGGTTTTCAGTGGTAAGAGAGTTTGTTGGACATGGTATTGGCCAATCTCTTCACGAGGATCCGCAGGTTCCTAACTATGGTCAACCCGGACGAGGCCCTCGGCTCATGGAGGGGATGGTTCTGGCAATTGAACCGATGGTGAACTGCAATGGTCCTGGAGTACGTGTTTTGGAAGATAAATGGACTGCAGTAACTGCCGATGGAGGCTTTAGCGCTCACTTCGAACATTCGGTAGCTATTACCGATAATGGGCCCTGGATTTTAAGTGAACTGGCGGAATGAATTAGCGCTCGATAACAAATTAACTGAAGAGTAACTAATATGGATGCTGGAAGATAAGAAAGGTAAGAACGAGTATTCCAGGAGGTGATAGGACGTGAAGGTGCGGGCATCGGTCAAAAAAATGTGTGCCAAGTGTAAAATTGTTAGGCGTGGGGGTGTTGTGAGAGTGATTTGTTTTAACCCCAAACACAAGCAACGTCAGGGATAACATTCAGAGGCAATTATGCGTATAGCAGGTGTTAATATTCCAGACAATAAGAAAGCTGAGGTTTCGCTTACCTATATTTATGGTATAGGGACTTCACGGGCTATACGGATTTTGAAGGACGCGAAGGTAGACTCATCGAAGTCCATCAAGGATCTCACCGACGAAGAGGGAGCTCGAATTCGTCAAATCATTCAGGATCAGGAGAGAGTGGAGGGAGATCTTCGCAAAGAAATACAGCTAAATATAAAGCGTTTAATGGATATCAACTGCTATCGAGGTTTGCGCCATCGTAGAGGCCTTCCGGTTAGAGGGCAGAGAACGCATACCAACGCTCGTACTCGAAAAGGGCCAAAGAAGGTTGGCATTCGCCGGAGAAAACGGTAGATAGAAAGAAGGAATATGGCAAAGCGAAAAGGTCAGGCAAAGAAATCAAGGAAAAAAGAGAGAAGGGCTGTGATTCACGGGCGGGCCTGCGTTAGAGCTACATTTAATAATACGCAGATTACGATCAGTGATCTTGAAGGAAATGTACTGGCAACTTCTTCTGCTGGTGCACGAGGATTTAGGGGGAGCAGGAAAAGTACTCCCTTTGCTGCCTCACAGGCAGCACACACAGCTGCCGTTGCTGTCCGCGATCAGTATGGTATGAGGTACTGTGATGTTATGGTTAAAGGGCCTGGAGCAGGACGAGAGGCGGCTATACGGTCTTTAAAAACAGCTGGATTGGAAGTGCGTTCTATCAAGGATGTAACGCCAATCCCTCATAATGGATGTCGACCGCCGAAACGCAGACGCGTTTAAAATTGGGAAACTGGGAGCAAGGAGAATAGGATTTGGCACGTTATACAGGATCTGTATGTAGGCTTTGCCGGCGAGAAGGGATCAAGTTATTCCTGAAGGGGCAACGCTGTTTTACCGAGAAGTGTGGTATTGAAAAGCGCAATTTTGTGCCCGGTGAGCATGGCAGAAATGTCCGAGTGCGACGCAAGCTTGTTGGCTATGGACTGCAACTTCGAGAGAAGCAAAAGGTTAAGAGAATGTATGGCATTTTGGAACGGCAGTTTAGGCGGTACTTTGAAAAGGCCGCTCGGAAGAAAGGTATTACAGGGACGCTCCTTATGGAATCATTGGAGCGACGTCTTGACAATGTCGTTTACCGACTTGGATTTGCTAGTTCTAGAAACCAGGCACGTCAACTAGTTTTACATGGGCATGTGCAGGTAAATAGTAAAAAGACGACGATCCCTTCTTATCTTATCTCTAAGGGGGATGAAATCTCAATCCGGCAGAAAAGTCAGAGTAATGTGTTGATTAAAGAGAATCTTGAAGAAGTTCTGGGACGAGACATTCCTAGCTGGTTGGGGTTAGATGGCAAGAATTTCAAGGGCCAAGTATTAGGCTTACCGCAGCGCGATGAAATCGCGATTCCTATCGAGGAATCGTTGATTGTTGAGCTTTATTCTAAATAAATTTTACCCGTTGTAACGTTACAGCATAAACTTTTGAGAGGTATCAATGACAGTGCTTCAGAAACCCAAGAGACTATTTTCTAGTCAAGAATCTGGTCCTACATATGGACATTTCTATGCTGCACCATTCGAGCGTGGATTTGGAACTACTATTGGAAATGCAATGCGCCGTATACTCCTCTCCTCTATCGAAGGCGCGGCTATTACTGCTGTAAAAATTGAGGGGATTCTTCATGAATTTTCTTCATTACCCGGAGGACGGGAAGATGCTACAGAGATAATAATGAATTTGAAGAGTATCCCTATCCGGTTAAATGTAGATCATCCCAAAACCATTTATCTAGAATCGTTGAGGGAAGGTGATCTGAAGTCGGGAGATATTAAGCCAGATCCTGACATAGAAATCCTTGATCCTGACATTTTCATTATGACCGTCAACAATACGGCAAATGTAAAATTGGAAGCGCGTGTTCGCATGGGACGAGGTTATGTTCAGGCAGATGAGAACTTTGAGGAAGATCTTGACATTGAATATATTCCGGTAGATTCGATACACTCTCCTGTAAGGAAAGTCGATTTTAAAGTCGAAGCCGCTCGTTTGGGTCAGCTAACAGATTATGATCAGCTGAACTTAGATGTTTGGACCAATGGGTGTGTGACACCTCAAGACGCTGTGGCTCAGGCAGCTTCTATACTAAAGGATCAGTTGTATATATTCATTAATTACAACGATCAAGAAGATATAGAGGAACCAGAACCTGAAGAAGAAGAACCCAATCTCGTCAATGACAGTTTAGGTAAGTCCGTTGAAGAACTTGAACTTTCAGTGCGCTCCTACAACTGTCTTAAGAATGCAAATGTCCAGACTCTCGGAGAACTGGTTATCCGTTCAGAAGCAGAGATGCTTAAGACGAAGAATTTTGGGCGCAAGTCACTTGATGAGATTAAGGAAATTCTTTCTGGAATGGGGCTGTCGTTCGGTATGAAATTGGATGACCAGGGGCGTCCAGTGGAGCCAGGCGAGTAAGAGGAATTGAGCTGGTTAGCTAGCACAGGCCTTTTACATATTTTTGGTATTAGAGGTAGAAGCTAGGGTATGCGACATCGAAAAGCAGGGCGTAAATTAGGGCGTACATCAAGTCACAGAGTAGCCATGTTGCGTAACATGGTGACCGAATTATTGGAAAAAGAGAAGATTACAACCACTGTTTCTAAAGCCAAGGAATTGCGCCCTTTCACAGAAAAAATGATCACCTTAGGCAAACGTGACAGTTTGCATGCCCGCCGTCAAGCCCTTGCAGTAATTCGAAGAAAATCCGTAGTACACAAGTTGTTTGATTCATTGGGCCCACGTTATGCCGACAGAAATGGAGGATACACGCGTATTCTTCGCTTGGGTTATCGCAAAGGAGACAGCGCCGAGAGAGCACTCATCGAATTGGTAGGAACCGAAGTTGCTGAAGAGACTTCTGGGAAGAAAAAAACGAAAGATCCTAGTGCTAAGGCCAAAGAAAAGAATTGAACCATTGGACGCCTTTTTCGATTATGAAAACAGGTTGACCAGAAAATGCCTTTTTGGATATATTCGCTATTCTCAAATGCTCCTCAGTAGCTCAATTGGCAGAGCATCCGGCTGTTAACCGGAGGGTTGTAGGTTCGAGTCCTACCTGGGGAGCCAATCCATCCGGTCCTTTAACATGCAAAGAATAAAGGTTTTCAGTGGTGTCGTGATAGTATAGTGTTCAGGCAATGAAACGTTTTCACCGCACTGACGTACTATGTCAATGTGTAGGGAGTGTTATCGATAATGTTTATGAATGGGTGCAAGAATGAATAGGTGGAGGACGGTATGATGAGTCGTAAGATTTTAGGAGCTTTGTTCTGTTTTATGTTTGCTGTGACTGCTGGTAGTGGGTCGGTGTGGGCGCAGGGAGCGAAAAAACCAAAAGCCGGAGCAGCAAAAGTCAAAAAGTCAAAAGCCGGAGCAGTAAGGACTTTAAGAGGAGCATTAAAATCAGCGGGTGGATCTGAGCTAACTTCGGAGCAAGCCGAGCAAGTGAAGGCTTTCGTAAAGGCATCTGGGGCTGCACGAAAAGCTGGGAAGGATGCAGCTCAAGCTGCGAGTTCCGTGATGCGGGCAAACAGACAAGCATATGGAGATGCAATCTTGAGCTCAGATTCTGCTACAGCCGCTGGAATAGCTGGCCTTATTGCGGATGGCATCGCTCAAAGACAGAAGGCTGATCTTAAAGCTCGGGCAAATCTAAAGGTGAATATTTTGGGTGTTTTGACCCAAGATCAGATAGATGTGCTGTCAAAACGGCGCGGTTCGAGCGGGCTATTCGCAGCGCTAGGTGCTCGCCGTGTACAAAATGGAAAGGGACCTCGGGGAGGGCGTCGAGGTGGTTCGGCTGGCCCCATTAGGAGTTTGGCAGGAGCATTGAGAGCAGCTAATGCCTCTGCATTAACTTCAGCACAAGTGGATCAATTAAAAGCTTTAAGAACAGAGTTTGCTGCAGCACGAAAAGCCGTAGCTCAGAGTCGCACACGGACAGGCACGAGAAGTCAATACGCGGCTGCAATCTTGAGTTCAGACATTGCGACAGCAGAAGCAATGGCGGATGCTATTGCCAACGCTAGTGCTGCAAGCATGGAATCCAATCTCACAACTGGAGCAAACCGGAGGATTCAGGTTTTGAACGTTTTGACTCAAGGACAGGCCGATACACTTATAAGTAAACGTGGGACGGGCGGACTCTTACGTTTGTTAGGTGCTGTGAGCTCACCAAGCAGAGCGGCTAGCGCAAGAAGAGGCAGAAGCCGTTAAGGTAATCGGACCAGGGTGTCCGAAGTTAATTCGTAAATAAGCCCGCGATAACTCATCTTATCGCGGGCTTATTTTTTTTGATTGTATCCATATTTACAAAGGATGGGGTGAAGTTGTCTATATGGGTGTGGTGTCATAGTCGTATGGTCAATGCAGGGAAATGGATTTACTGGTCATGACTGTGTCACAAATGTCGTGGCGAAGGTATAGAATTGGGCTACTGTAATTGTTTTAGTACTTGAGTTGGAGAGGAGTTCGAGCAATGCCGTTCCCACCAAAATGGATTAAAGTTGCACTTCTCGTATTTGTGCTAATAGGGATTGGGTTAGGTACTTTTCAAGAGCTTAGTCAAAAACGAGATGCCTTTGATAAGCCTCCAACCAATCTCCAGGTTCTCGAAGTTGAGTATCCAAGTGAACTACGACCCATTATGCGAAACTTTGGACAATCTTTGGGTGTCGGTTGTGATTTTTGTCACAATACAGAGGACTGGGCAGAGGATGTACCGCATAAGGGGATAGCCCGGGAGATGATTAAAATGGTCAGGCAGATCAACGCTGACGTATTTACTGCGGAACTATTCACTTGGGAAGATGATGTTCCTCGAGCAACCTGTAATATGTGCCACAATGGACATGCTCATCCTCAATTCAAACCGTCTGATCCGGATGAGGAAGAATAGAATCACTCAACACTAACCATTTTCCAAATCCGACTTAAAATAAACGTTTGAGTTGCCTTAGACGTTGGCTGAGGTGTCAGGCAGATTAGGTGTAGTCAGTACGGACTGGTTTGGAAGCATCTTGCTGATTTTCAATTTAATATAGAATTCATTATCTTCAAATATTCTGTCCTAGATGGGAGTCATGTGACGGGATCCAGGATTTGCTAGACTTTTAGTGTTTTTGTCTGCAAGACTCTATGTGGATAGGAGCACTAGCAAGAGTTTGTAGCCTGTGATGGCGAGGACCATGGTTAAAGTAACAGTGATTGAAGAGTTCAATGCTCCGGCGGAACAGATTTGGGATATCGTCGGAGGATTTAATTCCCTGTCAGTTTGGCATCCTGCTGTAGATAAAAGTGAACTCCAGGAGGGGGGTGCCATTCGGAAATTGATCTTGCAGAATGGGGATGAGGCTTTCGAGGAATTAGTGAACCACAGCGATGAGTTACGGGAATATAGCTATTCAATTGTTAAAAGCTCTTTGCCGATTGTTGAGTATTTCTCGACTTTAAAGATTTTTGCACGAGGCACCGGCAGCCAAGTGGAATGGTCGGGTGAGTTTAATTCCTTTGGTGTGCCCGACGATGAGGCATCGGAACTCATAAAGGGCATCTACCAGGCAGGTCTTGACAACCTAAAATCTATTGTGAACCCATGAAATCAAACCTGATAGGATATCGACATCTAGGGACATCAGCCTAAACTCAAGTGAGTAGAAATGGTCTATAAAATTTTTCGCTTACTGCTTTTTAGAATGAACCCGGAGTTTGTTCATCGATGGACTGTTAAGCTTGGACGGATTTTTTCGCGATCGGTACTGGCATGTGGTGTCGTCAAGCAGATGTACGGTGCAGAATGGAATTCACTGGGAGTGAAAGCATTTGGGCTGAATTTTAACAATCCAATAGGGTTAGCAGCCGGGTTTGACAAACAAGGGGAGTTGTCCGGGATCATCTCTTCCATTGGCTTTGGACACATGGAGGTTGGCTCTATTAGTCTCATGCCCTGGCCTGGCAATCCTTCACCTACATTACTTAGGCTTCCAGATGATCGGGGATTGATTAATCGTTTGGGTCTCAACAGCGATGGGGCACGGGTAGTAGAGATGCGACTTAAAAAAAAATGCACTCACATTCCTATCGGCATTAATCTAGTGAAAACACCAGACCCTAATATTTTTGGTGAGAAGGCAATTGAGGACTATCTTGAGAGTGTCTCAAGGTTCTATTCTTTTGGTGATTATATAACGCTGAATCTTAGTTGTCCGAACACAGTAGACGGGAAGTGCTTCGAGGACATAGAGTTGCTAAATCCTTTCTTGAGTCATTTGAGGCAGTTGAGAAGTACCTTGGAGACAGCAACAGGCTATAAAGCTTTTTTAGTTAAGCTCTCTCCTGACCTAGATGATTCAAATCTTGAGCGCTTGGTAGACATAAGCCTACAGTATGGTATCGACGGCTTTGTGATTGGTAATACAACTAGTAGGCGCACGGGTTTAAAGACAGCTCAAGACAAGCTTGACAAATTTGGGCCTGGCGGGCTTAGCGGATATCCTCTTAAAAAATATATTGAACAGATGATCGACAAGGTCTTTACCCAAACATCTGGACAGGTCCCTATAGTGGCCTGTGGGGGTGTGGGTTGTGATCCCAATCAGGATCCAGCGCGTGAGGTATGGGAGTATTTAAAACGGGGCGCAACGTTAGTTCAAATGTACACCGGATTAGTTTATCAAGGACCTTCACTTGTAAGGCGGATAAATAAAGGATTGGCAAGTATTCTCCACGCAGAAGGGATATCCAATTTAAATGATTTTCTGAATGCGCGATGAGGTTGCTGCAATCCGACGAGGGTGTGTATTGGTCAGCATGGGAAAACATGTTAGAGTAGTGCCGGTAATTTGTGAAACTGGATGGTCAAATTCAGAAGAGCCTTGCTGCGATAACAAGTCAGTTGTTGTGGTATAAACAGGTTGTCACGGTGAATGAAAAAACCCCTTTCCGTTTAGCTTCTGGAGAGTTTGCTCCCATTTATATTGATTGCCGTCAGCTAATTTCATTCCCGGAAATTCGAGATCTCCTGGTTGGGTTTCTTCGCTTTTTGTGTCATGAGCGGGGTATTCAGTGCGACTGTGTTGCTGGAGGTGAAACAGCTGGGATCCCCTTTGGCTCATGGTTGGCGGAGAGATTAAATAAGCCTTTTGTTTATGTTCGAAAAAAACCTAAAGGCTATGGAAAAGGACAAAGACTGGAGGGAAATCCAGAAGGACAGATCCTATTGGTCGAAGATCTGTTGACAGATGGGGGGAGTAAGGTAGACTTCATTGAAGGAATTCGGGAGACTGGCTGTAGTGTGTCCGACTGTATAGTTTTGGTAGACCGTGAACAGCAAGGGGTCAAGAAACTGAAGCAAATGGGCGTTCGGGTGCATTCATTGGTGGAACTATCCACATGTCTTGATGTGGGGCAATCGATGGGAGTGCTTTCCGACAAGTCTTTGGCTGAGGTGAAGAGCTATTTATCAAATCCGGGTTCCTGGGGAAGAGAACGGGGATTTTCTCCGACAAGTTAAATGAAAAACCTTGTTCTAGAACTATTGGCCTCCTACTTATGTAGATATGGATGAAATCAGGGAATAGACAGAGCTTGATGCAAACTAGTATTGTAATTAAAATGGGTAGAGCAATGATTGAAAAATCGAGAATATATCTTGGGTTGTCAATAGTCCTACTAATGCTGTCTGTGGCCTGCCAGCAGAGTGTCACAGAAGACAGCATGGAGCACCCCCCAGAGATAGAAGAAATGGATCACTCAGGGATGGATCACTCAGGGATGGATCACTCAGCTGGGCACAGTGATCACAATCCAAAACATGGGGGCACCTTTTTCATGGCTTTGGATAAAATTCATCATCTGGAAGGGACGTTGAGTAATCCAGATATATTTCGGGTCTACATATATGATCAATTCACCTTGCCTTTAAAGGTTGAAAATTTAGAGAAAACCAGTGGGACAATTTACTGGGGAGAGTTTCCAGACCCACCGGGGATTCTCTTGGAGACGGTTCCAGAAAAAGCCATGTTAGAGGCTAACTTGAATAGAGAGTTTGAGTTTCCAGTCACGCTGACTCTTTTACTCCAGTTTCATGGAGCAGAAGACGGCTCAGAGCCAGAGCTTTTTACGTTTGTTTTTGACGAGTACTCCGATGATCAAGATGAGTAATCTCAACGTCCTGTCGTTGAGATAAGACAGTTTGACGTGTGGTGATCTTGTGACGGCCAGCCTAGTTAACTCTTAATATTGGAATGGTGTGTTAATGCATGTAGAAAAAACATGCAAACATCGCTTCAGGCAAAGTCATGATGATGGCAGGTTCCGTGCTGACTTCAATAGTGCTGGTGCTAATTGTTTTAATGCTGGAAGTTAGTTCAAGAGTGTGATCGGGTACTATTTCTAGGATTTGGAAGTAGATAAAGGCCAGCAACCCTCCCTCAGGAAGAAACTCTCCTTGGTCGGGCGTAGCGATAATTTCAAGAAAAGACATGTCAAAAGCAGGGGGGGATTTTCTCAAGTCCACTTCCAGTTTCCAACCCTCTCTCCGTGGTTGTGAGGCAATGCCAAGCTTTTTAAATTCGAGCTTGCTGGGCGGAAATCTAAGAATAATGGTGAAAGGTTCATCAATTTTTTGATCTGATTTTAGCTGAATGGGGAGGGAGATTTCTTCACCCACTGGGCCAATAGTTTTTTCGAATGAGAGAGAGAGAGTGGGAGGAGATGGTGTGCCAATTAGTTCACTTTGAAGTGGTTGAGAGTTAAGTGAGAAGCTCGTTTGGACAAAGAAAAGGAACAGGAGGGTGATAAGCTGAATTTTCAAACTGCTGTCTTTTCTCCAGTTTTGTCTGTTGAGCACTATGATCGCCTGTTTAATTTGCCATCAATCCAACTCTATGAGTTGCTGATAGACGTCTTTACGGTTTTCCTCGGTCATACCTGGATCATAGCCCTCAAAAGTAATTCCTGTAAGAATTTTCGCAGTTGGTATGGCGTCTTCTACAACACGTTCCACTGTCAATTCAAAGAGTGTCTCGCTGGAGGCATCCGGAAGAGAAGGTAGGGGGCAGGCCCGACAGAAGAGATAGTAACTCATGTCCTGGTTTACTATCGACAGAGAGATTTTTTGCTCTCGTTCAACATTCCTAGTACTGCTGCTGTCACTATAGAGAAGCATTAAGATCCGTTTGTTATTTTTGGCAAGCACCTCGTGATGACTAAGCAGTCCATGGCGAGGCCACCCGTCTTCATCAACTGTGTTAAAGAGAATTACTTCCTGAAATTTTTTATCTCGTTTAGTGCACGAGAGGTGTTCAAACAGGTCTTGTGGGAGAGTGGACCCCAATTCTTTTGACATACTTATCTCCAGAAATGATCATAATGGAAACGTTTAGTTAATACGAGGGGTCAATTAGCACGTGACTTTAGAGCGATGTGAGCTGCTGCTAAGCGAGCAATGGGCACTCTGAAGGGTGAGCACGAGACATAATTAAATCCTAGTTGGTGACAGAGAGCAATGCTGCTGGGATCCCCTCCATGTTCGCCACAGATGCCAATTTCCAGATTGGGATTAGTCTTGCGCCCATATGTAACTGCTAGTTCCATGAGTCTTCCTACCCCGAGATGATCTAGGCTAGCAAATGGATTCTCTGAGAGGATGTTTTGTTCCATATAATGAACAAGAAATCCAGCTTCGGCGTCATCTCGGGAGATTCCAAAAACCATCTGAGTTAAATCATTAGTTCCAAAGGAAAAGAACTCGGCGATTTCTGCAAGTTCATCGGCGGTGAGGGCAGCACGTGGAACTTCAATCATGGTACCGAACTTGTATTTGATCTCAATGCCCTCAGCCTCCATGATTTCTCTAGCAACTTTTTGTAATTCTAATTGTTGTACTTTTAGTTCATTGACATGAGATATGAGTGGAATCATCACTTCAGGGATTGGAGTAATTCCTTCCTTGGACACTTGGCAGGCAGCCTCAAAAATTGCTCGTACTTGCATTTTTGTAAGTTCAGGAATAAGAATGCCTAATCTTACACCTCGAGTTCCCAGCATTGGGTTCATCTCATGTAGTACGTCTACTCTTTTTAAGTAGGAGTCTTGCGCTTGGATTTCAGAGGTTATTTGTTCTTTTTCCTCAGGTGTTTTTGAGAGTGCAGCTTTAATTTTCAGATCAGCTATGGTTTGAACTAATTCTTCATATGCTGGCAGGAATTCGTGTAATGGTGGATCAAGCAAACGGATAACGACGGGCAAGCCGTCCATTACCTCAAAGAGGCCCCGAAAATCTTCTCTCTGTAATGGCAACAAGTCATTAATTGATTTTTGTTTTTCCTCGTGTGCTTCGGACATGATCATGTTTTGGACAATGGGTAGACGTTCGGCTCCAAAAAACATGTGTTCGGTTCGACATAGGCCAATACCTTGAGCTCCATAGTCGCGCGCTCTAACCGCATCTTGAGGAGAGTCCGCGTTAGCCCAGACCTCTAAGCTCCGAACTTCATCTGCCCAGCCTAAGAGTTCAAGAAGGTATGTGTTGTCAAAGTCGGGAACTACTGTAGGGATTTCTCCCAATAAGATGTCTCCCGATGTTCCATCGAGCGAAATCCAGTCGCCTTCACTAATGATGTATTCTCCAATAGTCATTTGGCGATTTTCCATATCAATATGTAACTCGCTAACTCCTACCACAGCTGGTTTTCCAAACTGACGGGCTACTAAGGCCGCGTGGCTGGCGCGGCCACCGCGGCTAGTGAGTATGCCTTCTGCAGCCAGCATGCCATGAACATCATCAGGCTTAGTTTCGGGACGAACCATTATGACTTTTTTGCCTTTTTCCTGGGCCCAAACTTCGGCCGTATCGGCATCAAAAGTTACTTGGCCAACAGCTGCACCAGGAGAGACATTGAGTCCAGTAGCAATGAGATCTCCCTTTTTTTTCTCTTCCATGTCCAGTTGAGGATGAAGAAAAAAATCAACCTGATCGGGATGCACTCTCGTTACTGCCTCTTCTTTGCTAATTAATCCTTCATTTACCATGTCGACAGCAATGCGTACTTCAGCCTGTGCGGTTCGCTTGCCATCTCGTGTTTGGAGTAACCATAGCTTGCCAGTTTCGACAGTAAATTCCATATCTTGCATATTGCGGTAATGCTTTTCCAGATTCTGGGCTATTTCTTCGAATTGGGCATATACATCCGGCATCTTTGCCTTGAGCTCATTTATCGGCTGGGTTTTTCGAGTCCCAGCGACCACATCTTCGCCTTGTGCATTGATTAGAAAATCTCCTTCTAGTTCCCGTTCTCCATTGGAGGCATTGCGCGACATAGCGACGCCTGTTGCCGAATCATTACCCATGTTGCCAAAGACCATTGCTTGAATATTTACCGCGGTTCCTAGGTCATGAGCGATGTGTGCCGCATTGCGGTAATCAATTGCGCGTTTTCCATTCCAAGACTTGAAAACAGCTTCAGTAGCTAGCTTTAACTGAGCGTAAGGATCGTCGGGAAAATCTGATCCTGTGTGAGCTCTTACAATTTGTTTGAAATCATTAGTAATAGTTATCCAGTGATTAGCTGAAAGTTGAGAGTCACTGACAACACCGGCATCATCACGTTGCTGTGTTATTACCTCTTCAAATGGATCAGTGTCGACACCCAAGACGACGCTTCCAAACATTTGGACTAGTCTCCGATACGAGTCGTAAACAAATCGAGCTTCTCCACCCCGTTCTACCCATTTTTGGGCAATTTCGTCATTGAGCCCAATATTAAGAACCGTATCCATCATTCCCGGCATAGAAAATTTAGCTCCAGAACGGCAAGCCACTAGTAGTGGATTATCTTGATCTCCAAAAATTTTGCCCGTGGCCTCCTCTATTTTCTTGGTGGCCTCTAGTTCTTGTTCCCATAGCGAACCGGGAAACTGATTGCCTTCAGCAAGATAGGAGTTGCACGCTTCGGTAGTGACTGTAAATCCTGGACAAACCGGGATGCCTAATCGGGTCATTTCTGCCAGATTTGCTCCCTTACCCCCTAGTAGGGCTCGGACATTTTCCCAATCTCCTCCTACTTTTTTTTCAGCTTCGCGGACTTCGGTAAAGAGATAGACGTATTTCTGATCGTCTTGATTGTTGTGCCTAACATGCGTCATGTGCTTCTCCTAAGATACAGATGCGATCAATTGCGACGGCGATGGATCTTGAATGGTTTTTCCTGAACGAAATTCGGAAGTCGGTGTCGTAATGCGGGCAAGTGTTTGTGCAAGCGGATAGGATTGCTCCACCTTAGAGGATCCAACACCTACAGGAATAAAGTTGCCGCCCTGGGCATCCCAAATGGCCTTGTTAACATGAAATGCTCGATCTCGTGCCGCTTTGTATCCAGAGGTTGCAAAGACGTCGGTGAATTCTCGGATCTCTCCTGAGGAATCAACCGTGATCCAAGCAGAAACGGCAACAGCACGGCTATTGATGGTGGCAATCGCATCCTGAAATGCTAGAGGGGTGGGAAACATAAAATGTGATCCCCGGCCATCTCCTTGGGTCATATAGTAGCAGTCGCGCATGAATAGGTTTAGGGTGTTTGCTAGAGGCTCAACTGACAACAGCACGGGGTCGTCCTTGCCACGATATTCACCTCCGGTGATAACCGCAAGTTTTTCAGTTGAAGCAGCCAGTAAAATGTCGCCTAACATTTCCTCTATTTTGCTAGGATCCCATTTGATTGCTTTGCGGCTCCATACGCGCTTCACGTTAAAATGTTCAATGGCTCCGAGCAAATTCTGGATACTCTTGCGTTCTGTTTCTAGGTCCAAAAAAACACGAGTATGGTGTTCCACATCCCATATTTCGACAATGGTACCCGCATGTCCTAGAGAATCTAGAAAAGTGCGTAACGTTCCATCGTCTTGAGCCCGATTTAAACTCCACCATATGGGTAGGTTGAAGGCCGAAGGCCCGGTTTTGTCCATGGCTAAGACGCCGAATCTACCCGGTTTACTTGAGGGGAGTTCGGCGAATCCAGGTCCTTGTCCCGAGACGTTTCCCGAAAAAACTGCCAGAGGTTTATGTCCTTTTTTATTGCCCTCCTTCCATGCTACGTAACTTTCCTTGAGCTCATTGATTCGAGCTTGTTCGGCTTGAGGGAGTTTGCCGTCAAGAAGATCTATGAAAGCGTCAGTAAGATTAGCAAGTTCCTCTGTGGTACGTCCCTCCGATGCAGCTCCTACCAAATCCTGACCGAGGCCATACCATTTATAACCAAGAACTTCAGCTACCCAGACCTGACGGAAGAAAGTGCGATAGGCAAAAAGGTGGATTTCATTGTTGTCCGCACCCAAGTTGTGAGTCATTAAAAGATGACCATCATCACCAACCTCAATTATCTTGGAAGTCTTATAAATCAATTCATCGGTTTTTGCCTCTTCGAGACTTGCATCAGCTATGGAATGAAAATGGTGAGGAGGGGTTGTGTGGCCTACCTTACCTCCACTATCTGCTTTGATATCTGACAGAGTAAAAAGGGCTTGTGCATTAGCTGATGCGATGAGAGGGTCTTCGGCCGGTATATCTTTAAAGCGGTCTTCAAGGCGTTTAGTTTCTACCAGAGCACGTTCTTCCGCAGCCATAGGATTAAGATAGGGTTCAAAAGTGCCATGACTCACCATGTGGAAAATCAGATGAGAGGCTTCTTTTTGGACTCTAACTGTCTCAGCGCTATTTTGGGAAAAGACGTCGACAACGTCTGTTGCTGTTGGAATACGGCCTCTATCATAGGACTGATATGCATATGCAACGACTCGTGCCGTTCCGATTGGCGAGGAGATCATGCTAGCTTCCTCAAAGGTTACTGGCATAAGTCCCACCCGATATTCGCCCTTATCCCCTCCAGGCCCAAAATAAAACTCTGCAGTTGCTTGGGTAAATTCTCCAATCGCAGGGAGTCCAGATTGAGATCGTCCGATCATAACTGGATTAGTGCTGCCTCCTACGATAAGAGCTGGTTCGTTGGCTAGTTCACCTTCTCCAAATTTTCCTTTTACTGCGTAGACATGGCTCAAACGCCATTCTTCAGCATCGGCAATCAGAGCCATCAATTCGTTGGTGTGTTCCGGGCCAAACTCATAGGTTCTCACTTCGCTGTTACCAGAACGCAGGTCATCGATTGATTCCACAATGGCTAAAAAATCGTTGCCTTCAATCCGACGACCAGAGCCCTTGTCCGGATTAAAGAAAAGATTAAAAATAGCTCGATTAAAGAATCCCCAACTGCCGCCAATGGCTTTTGCAACATATATGGGCTCCGCGCCTCTTTCAGTATAGGGATAATTCAAATAGGAAGCGCCCAGTGCGGAGAGTTGTTGCTGCGGGTCAAGGGAAAGCGTTTTCGTTATTTCATCTGATGTCAAACCAATATCCTGAGCGTGTCGCAAAGCTTTCAAGCAAGCTTCCAAAGCAGCTTGCATGGCTATTGTTCCAGGGCTCGTTGAATCGAGATCTGAGTTGTGGGTAGTTACATGAATGTGGAGATCCTGAGCGAAGCCATAGGCTAGTCCTCCGCGCAACTGACCTGCTGCTATTTTTTCATCGAGTGATTGGGCGGCCTGACCGATGATCTCCAATGGGATGTCGAGGCCAAGTAAATTTCCCAAATTAATGGAAATGATATGGATATTGGATTGTTCCGAAGAACTGTGTTTCATTCTGCTTCCCCCCAAAAAAACAAATTTTAGTTAGAACACTTATTTTCTAAGATTGTCAATAACGCACGTATTATAGTGAATTTTTCTTGCTTCCTCTGGAAAAAATTTTGTCTTGTATGAGAACTCCTATTGTGGGGAATGTAAAGAGGCATTACTATACGACTAAAGCATTGACAAATAGCTTATTAGTAGTTACTTTGGCCGTCTTGGGATAAGATGAATCCCGAATAGACTTGGAACGTCAGACGCCACCGTTACTGTTAGGGAAACAATGAAAGTTTTAAGTATTGCTTACGCTCTACCGAGTCGATGTGTCTCGAATGCTGAACTCATTGCCCAGGTAGTCGAGGAAAACAAGAGTCGCTTTTCTTCCCAAGAACTCCAGAAACTAGTGGAAAAGATGAAGCGTTTTTTCTCATTGTCTGGAACAGTGGTTCGTTATCATCGGAAAATGGGAGAACGGGCTTTGGATTTTGCTTTGGAAGCTGGCAATAAAGCCCTTGCAAAAGCGGGAGTGAAACGAGAAGACGTGGATTTGCTTATCTATGCAGGAGTGGGTAGAGGATGGATGGAACCTGCTACAGCTAATCTATTTCAGAGTGAGTTGGGACTAAAGTCTGCTACCTGCTTTGATGTTTTGGATGCCTGTGCGAGTTGGATTCGAAGTTTAGATATTGCAAGGAGTTTCTTAAGTCAAAAAGCCTACAAGCTGGTGATGGTTCTGAATTGTGAATTCAATTTTAACGAGTATGCAAACTTTGATATTAAAAATGATGAAGAGTTAGAGAATTCTTTTTCTGCCTTTACTATTGGTGAAGCTGCGACGGCAACAATTTTAACTGCAGATGAATGTGAGGATGACTCGCATTTTTCTTTTAAGACTTGGGGAGAAAAGCACGGGTTGTGCAAGATTCCCTTGCCGAATGTCGATGATTTCACACCAACCTCCGAACCCAATGGGCTCAGATCCATGGCGTTTTTTACTGTACCTGGAGAATTACTTAGTTTTACCGTTCGAAAGCTTGTTAGCCATGTCCGAGAATGTAGTCCTATCCTCACAAAGGTCCACGATATTATGATTGGCCACGCCGTTAATGTTCCGGCTACTCAAAAAGTGGTTAGACTCCTTGATATTGATCCGGATATTGTTTTTGAAACTCATCCTCGATTTGGTAATACAGTTTCTGCATCCCTACCATTAGCACTGGCTGTTGCTGAGGCGGAGGGCAGACTCAAGCGTGGTATGAGGGTGTTATTGCTAATGGGAAGCGCGGGTGTTAGTACGGCAGTGGGATCTTTTACCTACTGAGATACTAAATGCCAGTCGCCCGGCAACTCTAAAATTATCCCCTCGATGAAGTTTTCCTTAAATCACATCAGGCATCTTTACAGCTTCCAGTCACACTACATCGATGTTGGGGGACATCGCTATCATTACTTGGATGAGGGACGGGGTGAGCCTATCGTACTGCTTCACGGCAATCCAAGTTGGTCCTTCATGTATAGGGAAGTTATCCTTACTCTTCGAGAAACTTACCGGATCATTGTCCCCGACCATATTGGGTGCGGGCTTTCTGATAAACCGGATAACAAAACATATAAATATACGCTAGAGAAGCGCACCAGTGATCTGGAATGCTTACTCGAGCAATTAGGGATCACATCAAATATAACACTCGTAATGCATGACTGGGGCGGCCCAATTGGAATGCATTTTGCGACACGGCACTCTGATCAGATTAAACGGTTAGTAGTTTTTAATACCGGCGCATTTCTTTTGCCGGAGACGAAGAAATTACCTTGGGCCCTTCTTTTTTGCAGAAATTCCCAACTGGCCTCCTTTTTAATTTTGAAGTTCAATGCCTTTTCTCGTATTGCCACTTATATAGGGTGTCGCTTTAACCGTATGCCTAAAGAAATCCGGCGGGCATATGCAGGGCCTTATGATTCTGTAAAAAATCGTGTTGGGATCCTAGCTTTTATCAAAGATATACCGCTTTCGCCCATTGATCCATCCTATGCTCCCCTTAAGAAGGTTGAGGATAATCTAGATAAATTAGAACAAGTTCCCATGTTGATTTGTTGGGGAGACAAAGATTTTGTATTTGATCATGATTTTTTAGAAGAATGGATTAAGCGATTTCCCCGCGCAGAAATTCATCGCTTTCCTGAGGCAGGGCATTATGTTTTAGAGGAATTTCCGGAAGCTGTAATTCTTCTGGTCAGTGAGTTTTTGGAGAAGCATAGGCTTGAAAAATAAACAGTGGGCTAACGTTGCACAACATTTATTGGTGCACGCAACTGAAAGGCCTGAGCAGCCAGCAGTCATTACTGCAACAGATAGGCTAACCTTTTCCCAACTGGAAGTGCAGAGTAATAAATGTGCTCAGGGGCTTAGAAAAATTGGGGTAAAAAAAGGGATGCGCGTGGGACTTATGGTTCGGCCGGGTATCGACTTTGTCATTTTGAGCTTTGCGCTGATTAAGTTAAGTGCTGTGATGGTCTTGATTGATCCTGGCATTGGCCAAGCAAATCTTAAAAAATGTTTAAAGGAAGTTGAACCAGAAGCGTTTATTGGTATTCCACTGGCTCACGCTGCCAGAATAGTATTGGGATGGACCCCCAAGGTGCAAATTTGCGTTACTGTGGGAGGTTTTAAGTTGTGGCCAGGACCCTTTTTACAGCAAGTGATGCACCTAGGAGAACAAGGTAATTTTAAACCAGAGCCTTCAAAAACCGATGAATTAACAGCTTTAGTATTTACTTCAGGGAGTACCGGAATTCCCAAGGGAGTTTGCTATACCCATGGAATGTTCTCTGCACAAGCAAAGCTGCTTCAAGATCATTTTGATATCAGACCTGGAGAAATTGATTTGGCCACATTCCCATTGTTTGCCCTATTTGATCCTTCTATGGGAGTTACTGCGGTGTTTCCTGAGATGGACTTTACTCGACCCGGGACTGTGGATCCTATTCAAATAATTGATCCCATCCAAAAATTTGGAATAACCCACATGTTTGGGTCGCCTGCATTACTAGATCGAGTAGGTAAACATGGGAAAGCACATGGTATTAAACTACCTACTATTAAGCGAGTACTTTCAGCTGGTGCACCTGTATCTCCTCGTGTTTTACAAACTTTTTCTCATATGTTGGATTCAGGCGCCGATATTCATACTCCGTATGGAGCAACTGAGGCATTACCCATTTCTTCTATTTCAGCACAGGAAGTACTCAAGGAAAGCGGATCCTCTCTTGGTCAGGGAGTGTGTGTGGGAAGGCCCATTTGTGGAGTTCAGCTAGAATTCATTAGGATTACCG
The DNA here is from genome assembly GCA_036338435.1 of Acidobacteriota bacterium. Classification (GTDB taxonomy): domain Bacteria; phylum Acidobacteriota; class UBA6911; order RPQK01; family JADFOI01; genus JAPYTY01. Next base: position 7,085 of record JAYZCG010000043.1, on the reverse strand, counting down.
ATGATCCTATCGACATCTGGACTAATGATTTGCTGGTTTCAACAGGGGAGATGGGTGAATTAGTGGTGTGGGGCCCCAATGTTTCACAATCTTATTTGGGTCATTCAGAAATTAATCGTCTTGCTAAAATTAAGGGGAAGAGGGGCGAAGTACGTCACCGGATGGGAGATGTTGGGTATTTAGACTCCGAAGGCCGTATTTGGTTTTGTGGGCGGAAGTCTCAAAGAGTTGTTACCTCTTGTGGAACCTTGTTCACAGTGTCTTGCGAAGGCATATTTAATTCTCATCCTAAAGTACATCGAAGTGCGTTAGTGGGTATAGGTAAAGCTCCTAAGCAACATCCGGTTCTTTGTGTGGAGCTTAATGATGGCGAAGAAAGTTCGGAGGATTTAAAAAAGGAAATACTTCAATTGGGTGCAGCACAGCCGCAGACCCGAGAGATCCAGGATCTGCTTTTCCATGCCGCTTTCCCGGTTGATGTCCGGCATAATGCAAAAATCGGACGGGAGAGCTTAGCCTTGTGGGCAGGAAAACAAATCACATGAAGGCATTAGTTACTGGCGGCGGCGGATTTTTGGGAGGGGCTATTGTTAGAGAGCTCCTGCGAGATGGATATCAGGTGCGTAGTTTTTCCCGCGGAAGTTATGCTTCTCTAGAGGATTTAGGTGTAGAAGTCTTACAGGCAGATTTAGTTGATGTGGAGAGAGTCCGAGAGGCGTGCTGTGATTTTGACATAGTTTTTCACGTAGCCGCTAAAACTGGCATTTGGGGAAGATATAGCGACTATTACGAGGTTAACGTTAAAGGCACAGAAAACGTGATCTCAGCGTGTCGTCAAGAGGGTGTCAATCGACTGGTTTACACAAGTTCTCCCAGTGTTATTTTTGATGGTGGGGACATGGAAGGGGTAGATGAGCGGACACCTTATCCAAAGCACTATACGGCAGCCTATCCTCGGACCAAGGCGATTGCAGAACAACTGGTTGTGAAGGCTAATGATAAGACATTGGCCACGGTGGCTTTGAGGCCACATCTCGTTTGGGGGCCTGGAGATAATCATTTAATTCCTGGGATTGTAGCGCGGGCCCAAGCAGGAAAATTGCGAAAGATTGGGAGAGTTCCCAAATGTGTAGATTTAACATATATAGATGATGCGGCGATGGCACACCTTGCGGCGGCAAAGCGACTATTTCCAGAATCATCCATATCTGGGAAAACTTTTTTTATTTCCCAAGGGAGTCCGATACCGTTGTGGAATTTTATTGACCGTGTTTTAGAGATTGCTGAACTTCCGAAAATCACCGGCACGGTGTCTCCTTTAACAGCCTACATTGCTGGCTGGATCTGCGAAGGTGTGTACCGGGCTTTTCCTTTAAGAGGTGAACCCCCAATCACGCGCTTTTTAGCGCAGGAGTTAGCTAGTGCGCATTGGTTTGACATTAGTGCGGCTAAAAGAGAACTAGGTTATCAACCAAAGACAAGCATGGAAGAAGGGTTGAGGTACCTTCGGGAATGGATTCATTCTGAGAAATAACCTTAGATGGAGGCTCCCAGCTTATCAATGAGGTCTAGCATGTCGTTGCGGCTGGAGTTATATCTACACTGGAAACACCGAAGATAGCTAAGGTAAAATGAGTGCAAATCAGCAACTCTTTGGGTATAGCTTGCCTTGCATAGGAAGTGCGTATTTTAAAAATTCTGATAGGACAGTGAGGTCTATGTTTAACAGGAGGGGTTTTTTATTGTCGTTAGCGGCTTCTGGTGGTGCAGTGCTAGGGGCGTTTCCCAAACAATCAATCCTTCTGGGTCAGAGTCAAATAGAAACTGCTCAGCCCGGAGACTGGGCAATGTTTGGATATGATCTTCAAGGAACTCGATTCAACACTGATGAAAAAATTATTGGGACAGAGAGTGTTGAGCGGCTTGCTGTAAAATGGACTTTTGAAGGAATGCAAGATTTCAGTCAGAGTACGCCTCTGGTTATTAACGGGTCACTATATACGGCTGCCAATGATGGCTATGTGTATGCCCTGGACATAGAATCGGGAGAGCTTAAATGGAAGTTCAATGCCTGGGAGGGAATCAAGCCTAACGAACCTGGTTTGTACCAGACGGCAATCAATGCTGATCCAATAGGGCAAATGCGCGGCTCGGCAGCCTATGCCGACGGACACATCTTTATAGGGGATGGGACGTCGAGAATTCATTGTCTGGACGCAGTGACGGGAGAAGAGGTGTGGCAAAGGCAATTGGATCCTTTGGCAGGCACCCATCGCAGCAAGATTTCCTCTACACCAATTGTTTATGACGGTAAAATTTACGTGGGGACTTCTACCGTGGCAGGTCGTTCTCATATTGCTTGTTTGGATGCCAAGACGAGTGCTATTCGGTGGCGCTTCGACATAGTGCCAAATGTAAAGGGCGTTGGGGGAGGAGCTGTCTGGACAGCTCCTGTGTTAGATCCTGAACATGGTGTGATTTACAACGTCACAGGTAGCGTACATGGAAGGGTGCCGGGCCCCATGTTGTTTAGTGAGAGCATTATTGCCAACGACATGGAGTCTGGAGAACTCCTCTGGTATGACCAAATAAGAGCTCAGGATCCTTTCGATCTTGACTTTAGCTGTCATCCAATGATGTTCGAAGCTACTCATCCCGAACGAAGGGCAGCTCGGCGCCGTTGCGTGGGAGCTGGTAGCAAAACTGGCTTTCATACCTTTGACCGGGACACGGGAGAGCATCTATGGACGGCATCTGTAACGAACGGGGGGCCAACTTTAAATAGTACAGCTTACGGGCATGATAAAATTTACATGGTGTCTAATTCCATTGCTGGACATCGCCTGCTTGCACAGTCAGCTACGGTGGCATTACACGCCTGGACTGGCGAAGTACTTTGGTGGACTCCAAATGCTACTAGTAGTCAGGGAGCTACAGCTGGGGCCAACGATCTTTTTTATCAGGGTTTCCGAGATGGCATTTTACAGGCCCTGAATGTGGAGACCGGAGAACCACTTTGGACACACCAACTGCCCGCACCTCGGCGGGGGGGGATAGTTGTTTCGGACGGGGTTCTTTACACGGCTTGTGGTGCCCAGGGTTCAGGGCCCCACATCCTTTATGCGTTCAGTATCGATGGACGCTAGAGAACTGAAGAGTCTTTAGAGACTACATAGTCTATGTGGCAATGCCTTGACGCGTCGGTCTTCAGATTTTCTGCCTACAACATCACATCAAATAGGCAGCGGTATTCGATTCAATTGAAGTACGGCGTACGTATGGGATAACTTAGGTACTCCACCTTCTGATAGGGGTCTTGATTTTGGGCGGTGTAAACTATTTTGCCGTGGGTGATGGTCATAAGGATTGGAACATCCTTAATCTCCAGAGGATCAATGCTTAGAATATCACGTCCTAGAACTACTAGGTCGGCATATTTCCCTGTTTCGATGGAGCCATTTAGAGCCTCTTGATGGAAGGCCCAGGCTGAAGTGCTAGTAACTGCACGGATGGCCTCTTCTATAGTGAGGCGTTCTTCCGGTTGGAAAACCTTTCCCGATTTCCGCACCCTATTTACAGCTGCTGATATGGCAAGTATAGGCCCCAATGGATTTTGATCACTACTCAGCATAATGGGGATCCCGGCATCACGGTAAGTACCCACTGGTTTGGGCCCTTTGTCAGGACGATTAGGATTGATTAGATATTTTTGTTCCATGTCGTCTGGCATGCGATAGATCGAATGGACTTGAAGATCTGCGACAATGCCTAGCGATCGCATGGTTTTCAAATTGTCTTCGGAGGGCATATTAATATGGGTGAAAATGTGTCTGGCATCCTTTCGCGGATAGAGACGATAGGCGTCTTCCATTGCCTCTGCTGCACTATCAAAAGTTTCGGCATTGGTGATGTGTAGATAGAGTTGCCATCCTTGTCGGTGAGATTCGATGATGACTTTCTTGATTCGTTCTTTTGGAACTATATAGGGCTTGCCCCCAGGAACTCCTTTGTCGAGACTTAATTTAATGGTCCCGATGCGTAGAAAGTCATTCGTGAAGGGGGGAGAATAAATGAGGTTGTTAATTAGTGCAATGCATTCTTCAGAAGACATTCCTCTTATTGGAACTCGAACCATTACGTTAATACGGGACGGTAATATTGTTCCCATCCTGGAAAGTCGTTGATAGGCATGATGGCTAGGAATGTTGTTTGTTGCTGTGAGGGGATCTGAGAGACTAGTGATACCGGTGGGCGCAATGTCTTCATTTAGAGCGCGAAGAATGTTTTTCTCTAGCATGGCAGAAGGCCAAACATTAAAATTTTTGCCTTCTCGTAAAATGCGATGAGCTCCTTTCCCTATCACCACGCCCGTCGGTTCTTTTGTTTTTGAATCCAGTTCGAATTCTCCAAAGCCTCCTGTTTTGTAGGGTTGAGTAACCGTGTGATCGATCCCTGCGGCTTTGAGAGCGAGGGTGTTGGCCACATTAACATAATCTCCGGCAAAGGTTACAATGACCGGGTTTTCTGGAGAAATAGGATCGAGGTCGTGTCGATTAGGCCAACGTTTTTCTGAGATTTGATCGACTCTAGGTCCCCGGGGAAGCCAGACTAATTCTCCTGGACGTGTTTTCTTCACTTTTTGGTGTACGACATCAACAATCTGAGCGATTGATTCTGACTGACTTAATTTCTCCATCAGTGGCTCAGCAGGCTCAGCAACGCGTTGGGCAAGATGAACATGGGAATCGTGCAGCCCTGGCATAACGGTTTTGCCTGTAAGATCAACCACCTCCGTTGTTGGGCCAACAAGCTCCAAAACATCTTTGTCAGAACCAACCGCAAGAAAGCGACCGTTTTTGATTGCGACTGCCTGGGCGATAGAAAACTCGCTATCAACCGTCACAATCTTTCCGTTGTGTAAAACAAGATCAGGGGACAGAGCTTCGGGTAGGTAAGTAGTACACTGAGGAAGAATGAGCAGGAGCCCAATCAGTAGGGAAGAGTAAACCCACGCAAACTTTTTTGTAGGCAGACTGATCTCTTTGTTAGGCTCGCTTTGAGCTCTAGTATTTTGTCCCATGGAGGCGTCGGAAACGTCCTCTTGCCAGTTGATCTACGGGAAAAGGAACAGTTTTTTTCTCGGCAATTTCTTTGGAATCGAGTATCTTAAATATGCGCATGCCAAGGCGATATATAGGAGTGCGACCTTCGGAACCTCCATAACGAGGAGGTTTTTCACCGGGCCCACCGGGGGCTCCTACTACGACGCGGCCGATGAGTCCTGCAGCTTCATGGTGTTTACTATAGTAGTCGTAGGTGCCTGCCACAGTAAATGTCCACTCCCAAGTTTGCATAGTAGCGAGTATTCCTGAATCAAAAGGCATGGCTCCTGTAGGGATGCGTAGTTCATGGTTGTCATTGTCTGGATGAAAAGCAGTCACGGTTGGTGTCCATCGAAGTGCTTGCCAGCGAACTGTGTCGCCTGGTTGAATGTACAAGCCTACTGGATCGTAATACCAAAGGCCTCTACCGTAGTTTAAGACGATTTTCACGTCATGGACAATACTTTGAGCTTGCAACTGAGTAGTGGCTAAGCCGAGTCCTGTTGATGCTAACAAAAAATTACGGCGATCAATTTGTCTGTGTGGCATGTATGTCGCTCCCTTATGCTCCATCAATGGTAAATGCAAAAAGTGAATGGGGCCCTCTGTTCTGGACTCCACAACTGGTGTAGACAGTGCCGTTCGAGATGCAGATCCCCCCTCTCCGAGAAGCGGGCAGTTGGTGTGTCCAAAGTGGTTCTCCGGTTTCTGCATTCAGGGCTTGTAGGATGCCATCTCGAAATCCTTGATAAAAAAGACCGTTGGCAGCAGCAGCCGCACCTTGGCTGGCCGAGGCATTAGGAGTCCACCACAAGACCTCTCCGGTCCATGCATGTAGTGCTACTGTAGCTGATTGTGCAAGTAGGCGGTGGTTAGCCGCCGAATTGTTAACTACGTAAATCTTTTCGCGGTCATATGCAGTGCTATTTAGTGAGGGGCCGCCGTTTGTGATGCTAGCTGACCACAAGTGAGTTCCGGTGTCCCGGTCAAAAGTATGAAATCCAGTTTTGCTTCCGGCCCCAACACAGCGGCGCGTAGCTGCAGCATATTCTGGGTGAGTGGCTTCAAAAAGCATCGGATGGCAACTGTAGTCGAGGTCGAATGGATCATTGGAGCGCAGTTGGTCATACCAGAGGAGTTCTCCAGATTCTAGGTCATTGGCAATCATGCTTTCGCTGAAAAGCATGGGGCCTGGGACATGCCCTTTAAGGCTGCCTGTGGCGTTATAGACTACCCCGTATTCCTCATCAATGGTAGCTGCCGACCAGATGGATCCACCTGCCAATGCAGTGGGATCAGGGACTACATCGAAACGCCAACGGATAGCACCCGTTTTTGCATCCAAGCAGATTTCTTCGCCGTCACCAGCTGATGTAGAGGTGCCAACATAGACCTTTTCATCGTAATAAATAGCATCAGAGTTGATACGTGTTCGAGTGATCCCTGAGCGAGGGTCGATGAGGGTTTGCCATATTTCTTTTCCTGTCTCTGCGTCGAGACAGTGGACCTTGCCAGTTCCTGATCCCACAAAAATGCACCCATCACCGTATCCAGGACCACCACGCATTTCACCAAGGGGGTCGATGTTAATGTCTTCACGAAAATTTGCACCGGTGTTGGGTTGCACATTTGCCCATGCATTGAATTTCCACCTTAGAAGACCTGACGTTGTATCTAAAGCATAGACGTACCCATCCCAGGCACTAAAGTACAGTGTGTTACCTATAACGATAGGAGTACTCTGATTAAAGTTGTTGTAACCATCGAAGGTCCATTTGACTTTCAGGCGACTGACATTATGGGGGCCAATGATTGTTTCGTGGACGTTAGATCGAGTGCCGCGCAAGTTGCACCCTGTTAATGGCCAGTCCCCTAGTGAAGTACCGATAGGAAGAATATTCTGATTAATGAGAGGAGCGCCTCTTGGAGACCCTGTAGTTGAAAGTATGCCACCGGCTGTGGCAAAAGCTAGAAGCAATTTAC
>JAYZCG010000042.1:0-19412 GCA_036338435.1 Acidobacteriota bacterium | reverse complement strand
GCAAAGTAAAGATCAACAGCATACTCTGGAAGAACGGCTATCAACGACAAGATGGCCAGTGCCATTCCTCTAGAAACATCCATTTGAACTACTTCTGCTGCCCAGGAGAGTAGGAAACTGGCTCCCAGAATGCCCACTCCGAAGATGAGCATGTTGATTCTGGGATCGATATGGATTTGGAACCAGCGCATATAAAGGGCCGGAAGAGTAATTCCCACAGTCGCCACGATGTTGTATAGCATGAATGAATCAGCTTAGACCGGGGAATGGTGGGAGTCAATGGGTGTCCGTGTTACTGAGTGCAGGCATAGGATTTTTTATAGGTATAAAGTCTGTTGTGATACTGCTTTGTAATGGGACTACGATTTCACAGTCAATGAAAAGAGGGATATTACATCGAACAGGATTTCGTATTTACGTTTGTAGAAGAGATAGCTAAGGATAATGAGGGATAAGATTGATGAAGTTGATTGAATATGGTTGGATCCATCCTGGATAGGTGATTTGCCCTCTATCGGTCGATAGTTTTTCTCAGGAGCGTTTGGGCTAGAGAGTATTGGGCAGCCGCCGCGCGTCGGATTAGGTTCCATGCTTCATCTTCACGATTAAGTCTCAGTTGGCTTGCCCCAAGGCTGTAAAGTACTTCAGGGCGTGTATCCCCCATTTTCACGGCCTTGGCCAATGCGCGTTCGGCTTCTGGAAAGCGTTGCAAATGGAAATAGCAAAGTCCTAATTGATAGTAGTGGTCAGCACTTTTTGAATGAGCCAGAATTATCTCCCACTGGGTAGCAGCTTTGCGGTATTGCCCTAAAAGATAAAGGCTGGCAGCAAGGTTGATACGTGCCCAATCCGCTGTTGGGTTACCTTCCAATCCCGCTCGATATTGCCGGATTGCTCCACCTAGATTCCCAAGCTGTTGTTGCGCATAGGCCATACGTAAAAGGTATTCCGGCTGTATATCTTCCTCGATTAATTTTTCAAAGACCGTCAGAGCCATTTGAAACTTCCCCGCATTCAAAAGGTCTACAGCAATGTTGTACTTCACCTCCATGATTTGATGCCAGATAGTTCGATCTTCTGGGCTGAGTGATGCGGCCTTGTTCAGATGATCGAGCGCCTCGTCTGTTTTTTTAAGGGCATCAAGACAGTGACTGATTAGTTGTAGGAGTTTGGGATGTAGAGGGTTCTCGATTTCCACTTGACGTAGTAGACGGAGAGCTTCTTCCCAATTTTCCTGGCTTATCTGTTGATGTGCCCGAATCAGAGTTAGGTTTAGTGTGGGAGAATCGGAGGCCGCCAGAAGGTCCATGGCTGCATCCAAAAAACCCTGCTGAACCAAAATCCAAGCCGCCTCCTCCCGAGCTGTGATTTGGAGCGGCGCTCGTCCCAGAATTTCTAAGTAGATATCCAGTGCGAGGTTATGCTGGCCAATTTTCTGGTAAAGATCTGCCAGAAGTGTCATGCCAGTGATGAACTCTGGATGTTCCGTAACTAAGGTTTCCAGGATTGCAATGGCTTCTCTTTTTTCCCCTTGCAACGATAACCTCAGCGCCTGGATATAGTGGCTGAAGGCCGCTTGTAAGTTTTTTGAGATTTGTGTTTCGATTTTGGATTTATTTTCCTGCCCCAGCGCACGATAAAGAGCGGCCAATCGGTCGTGGTATAGGGGGTTTTCTGGATCCATTGCAATGGCCATTTCTAAGTATTCCTGGGAATGCAGGGGAGTAGCAGCTCTTTGCCAATATTCACTGAGTTCGAACAGGACTTTAGGGTCTTCGGGAGATAGTGTGTAGAGTATCTTCAGTTGTTCTTCCGCCTGCGTTTGATGGCCCTGGGACTCAAGTACAAAGGCATAGAGACGACGAAATCTTGGATCTAGAGGATTCAGCTTGATTGTTTGTTTGATATGTTCAAGCGACATTGCAGGCTCTTCCGTGGCCAGTAAGAAGTGGGCTAAACTGTGATGTGATTCAGCGTCGCCGTTATCTTGAATAAGCGAATCTTGTAGCAAATCAATCGCAGAGGATAAGGACCCCTGTCGTAATTTTATATGGGCAATACTGCGGAGCACATCCGAATTGCCGGGCTGGATTTCTAAAGCCCTTTTTAACAGATATTTGCCGTGATTCCTCTGACCAGAGCGTACCAGGAGTGTCCCCAACCGAATCAGCAACGCAGGTTGATTTGGATAGCGGTCGATGCCCGCCTTGAGAAGCTGGATGGCTTCCTCCCACTTGTAGTGGCGCACCAGCTGGGAAGCCTGTTGTTTATACTCTCCCACGGTTTGACCAGCGCTAAACGTGAGGCTCATTAGCAGTATCACTAAGAGTGCGAGACAATGCATTTTAGCTTCCTTGTTCGTTCCTGCTTCTTATTTGCGGTATTCTGTATTATACAGGTAAAGATAGAATTGAAGGCAAAGCAAAAGTACACTAAAGAACAACTTCGAGAGCTTGGAGCAAGGGGGACGGCACAGGCCGATCGCCTCCCCTGCGCTTGTATTCGATGCGGGAAGATTATCTCCGAAGGGGATCCGATCACATGGCCAACGACGGGGGAAGACGCGGGTCAGTATCAGTGCGCTTCTTTCCATTGCGGGAATCTAGGCGAGAAGAACGCTGATCGGGGGAAGAAAGCGATCGCTACGAAGGAGTCCCAGGAGTTCAACAGTGATCTTTTTCAGCTCTTGGGAGTGCTACCTTCTCACATGCGCAAATCCCTGGAGCAGGAACCTGATCTAGAGGAGTTGATGGAAGTTGTGCTCGATCTCGGACGAAAGCCCGAAGCACGATTCTTTAGTAGGGTGGTCTACCTTGCTATGGTGGGGGTCACTCGGCAGGATCTCAATGATGTAATTAGCCAAGTTGGCGTTTTCACAGGTGACAACCGTGCTGGTATCGAGCGTACGTTGCATCGCATCAGTGCAATCCGGAATCGACTACAAGAAATTGTTGGACTTACCTGCCGGGTGGGTCGTGCTGTTACGGGAACGGTCGATATTATCCGAGATGTCATTGAAACGAATGAAAGTCTTCTGCTTTTGGGTCCTCCAGGCGTTGGGAAGACAACTTTGCTGAGAGAAGCTGCCCGTGTGCTTGCTGATGACTTGGATAAGAGAGTCGTAGTAGTGGACACATCCAATGAGATTGCTGGGGATGGAGATGTTCCGCATCCGGGGATTGGTTTGGCGCGTAGGATGCAAGTTGTATCGCCCGAACTACAGCATCGGGTCATGATAGAGGCCGTTGAAAATCACATGCCAGAGGTCATCGTGATTGATGAAATCGGAACTTTAGAAGAAGCTCTGGCGGCCAGAACAATTGCTGAGCGGGGAGTACAGTTGATAGCGACTGCCCATGGGGTCACTCTGGACAATCTTATTATAAATCCAACTCTTTCGGATCTGCTTGGGGGAATCCAGGCGGTGACTTTGTCTGATGAGGAAGCTCGACGGCGAGGAACACAAAAAACTGTTCTGGAGCGCAAGGCTCCACCGACATTTGACAACCTTGTTGAAATTCAACGTCGTGACCGGCTAGCCATCTATAGAGATTGTGCTAATGTGGTTGATCGATTCCTGGCAGACGCTCCCTTTCATCCGGAAGTTCGTGTTCGAGATTCTGATGGGAGTGTTCAAATCTGTAAGGGTTCTCCTAATTCACACTATGAAAAGTCTTTAACAAAGGATTCCAGCACTAAACCGAAAAAGCAGGAAATTGATCTCCAGGAGAGCACAGTGGTGGCATGCATCTATCCGGTAGGTGTCAGTAGAGCTAGATTAGACAGGGCAATCCGTGAATTGGCTGTGCCAGCACGTTTGAGTGATCAACCAATTCATGCCAATGTCGTTCTTAGTCTCAAAGCCCCAAGAAAGCGTCAACCCAAAAAGCTACAGGAAGTGCTTGATAATGGGGTGGAGTTCTTTACCATCAAGAGTAATACGCTGACACAGATTAAGAATTTTCTGAGGGGATACTTCCGTGAGCATCTTCAGCTTGAAGAGAACTATGGACAGGATTATAGCTTTGCAATTCAAGAAGCAGAGGACGCAGTGATTCGTGTCCAACGAAACGTCGAGCCCACTGAACTATCAGCTCAAAATGCCTATATTCGACGCCTACAACATGAATTGATTCAAGGACATGGACTCTACTCGGAAAGTCGGGGAAGGGAGCCCTATCGAAGGATAGTGGTTTCCCCGCGGTAAACCTGTAAGTTAATTAGGTAATATTTAAGTGAAGTAGAGTGGCGGAGTTGCCGGGCATTGTCTGACTTCACGCACTGGGCGTGTCGCTATTGTGTTCTTTTATCTGAGCGCCAATAGAGGTTAGCCGCTCGGCCACATTAGCATAACCTCTTTGAATAACCTCCGTATGTTCAATCGTAGTGACGCCATCTGCGCACAGTCCGGCCACGACAAGAGCCATACCGGCCCTGATGTCAGGAGATTCTAGATCTATTCCATGTAGCAGAGTCGGGCCTTCAACCACCACCCTGTGCGGATCACACATGGTGATGGCAGCCCCCATTCGAACGAGTTTATCAATAAAGAACATTCGGGCTTCGTACATCCAGTCATGGATCAGACAAGGTCCCTTTCCTTGGGTTGCTAGAACAATAGCCAGACTGACAAGGTCGGTAGGAAAAGAAGGCCATAGCCCGGCGGTGACTTGAGGAGGATTAGACAACGATTCTCCTGCAACCTGGATGACATCGGAACTTGGCTTATCAAACTTTACAAGGAAACGCTCAAAGATATTTTGAATTGGCAAAAAATCCTCTCGAGTCACTCCTAGTAGATCAACTTTTCCTCCCGTGACAGCTGCGGCTATGGCGATCGTTCCTGCATCAATGTAATCTGCCGGAATTCGAAAGGACAACTCGTTATTTTGGTTGGTAGGTCCAGTCTGTATTCGATAGTAGAGGGGATGAAGTTCGATCTGGCAACCTAGTTCACGTAAAAACTGGATTAGCGTGAGAACGTGGGGCTCACGTGCTGGATTCTCGATTAGGCCTTTGCCCAAGGCAGAAAAGAGGATTAATGCATTTTCCGTAGCAGTTACTGAGCTTTCCTTCAGATACACCTGGGGGAATTCGATAGTTTTTGCCCTTGTTAGTGTCACTCTTCCAGATTCCTCTACAACCGAGAATCCCGCAGCTCGGAATACTTCCCAGTGCATGTCAAAGGAACGTCTTCCAATCGGACATCCTCCGGGAAGAGGGCAGGATAGAGAGTCCACGTGAGGGGCAAGAGCCCCTAGCAGGAGAATTGACCCTCGCAGTTTTTCTACTAGCTCATCAGGAAGTTCTCCTCCGCGAAATTTATTCGTATCAACCGAGAGATCATCCTTTTCCCAGGACATTGTTATGCCTAGAGCTTCTATCAGCTGTAGAAGACTTGTCACATCTGCGATTCGGGGGACATTCTGAAATCGGACAACGGATTTTGAAAGCAAGGCTGCCGATAGTAGGGGTAGAGCTGCATTCTTGCTGCCTTGTACGGGGTACTGTCCCGATAGTTTCTGTCGGCCTGTAATCGTAAATTTCTTATTCACCGCTTGTTCCTACAATTGGATTTACCATTATTTTACTCAAAAATAAAAATCTCAGGTTCAAGTCGGATGGAAAAACGGTTCCAGACTTGTTCGGCATATTCACGAGCTAACAAGAGAATATCCTGACTGGTCGCCTTATCCAAATTGATAATAAGGTTTCCGTGATAGGATGCGAACTGGGCGTCTCCTCGACGCATCCCGTTAGCCCCAACTGCTTCTAAAAGTTTTCCTGCTGGGATCTTGTCGAACATAATAAGATCCTCTGGGATTTTTTCCAAAATCTTTTGTGGGACCTGATGAATGGAAATATTTTTGAAAAAGCTTCCAGGGCATTTCAATCCCACCGGATATTTTTTTAAACGCCTTGATAGAATTTCCCCTGACACATCTTGCAATGGTTCAATGCTTTCTGTCAGACGCATTTGACAATTCAGGATAAACCATTCCCGATGGGTTTTGAATATGCTGTGACGGTAACCAAAATCGAGTTCCGAGCTAGAAAGTACCTCGATTTGGTCTCCTGACCAGAAACTTACTTCCACGACCGCATCACTCAGTTGCTGGCCATAGGCACCGGCATTTCCCACTAGGGCTCCGGCAAGAGTTCCTGGGATGCCGTACAGACATTCCATGCCGGCTAATCCCAGATCATTGAGCCAGCAAACTATATTTTGAAGATTCTCACCTCCACAGAGTTGAACCTCCGTACTACTTTTTTGCTGTCGCCCTTTGATGCCGTTTTGTATAACTAGGCCGGGCCAGCTCCCGTCTGGAAAAAGAACATTGCTCCCATCCCCCAAGTAGAAGATGGGGAGTCCTTCCTGTTTTGCCCAGGCCTGAGCCTGTTGTAACTGCTGAAGTTGGTTTACTTGTGTAAACCACTCAGCTATTCCGCCCACTTTCAATGTACTCAAGGATGATAGCGACACATTGCGTTGTAGCTGGATGGCTGGAGGTTGGCCTGCCGACGTTAGCATAGGTGAAGATTAGCATAGCTGTGCTTTTTCATCGAGTCCTCCGAGCGTCTACCTTTGGTTCTCAAAAGCTCCCCATGGCTGAACCTACTTTGGGAGTCGTTGTACAACAAGATTGTGTCAGTGCTTAGAACATGTATGCCAAAAACAAAGCGCGTTGGTCGTACAATAGTGAGCCGGTTGATTTATAGGGCCTGCACAAGCTAGAATCGCTAGCTGCCTACGAATTAGGAAACGAGGGACATATCTTATGCCACAGGATGTTGTGACTGAAAAAGCTCGTAAGGGTTCCGATATTGCCGTGGAGGCGCTTGTGCGGGAAGGGGTGGAAGTAATTTTTGGATACCCAGGGGGAGCTTCCATGGAAATCCATCAGTCCTTGACTCGGGTGGGTTCAGATAGAAAAATTCGTGTAATTCTTCCCCGACACGAGCAGGGAGCCATCTTTGCAGCTGAAGGATATGCTAAGGCTACCGGCAAGGTGGGGGTAGCGCTTGCTACTTCTGGACCTGGTGCAACTAACCTAATCACTGGAATCGCTGATGCTAAGATGGATTCCGTTCCTATTGTGGCTATCACCGGGCAGGTGCCCGAGTTGATGATCGGGAAGGATGCCTTCCAGGAAACGGATGTGGTGGGTATCAGTCGACCCATTACCAAGCATAACTATCTAGTGCAAAAGGGTGAGGATATTCCCAGAATCATCAAGGAGGCTTTTTGTCTAGCTTCTACAGGTCGCCCAGGCCCTGTTTTGGTCGACATTCCTAAGAATATACAACAATCTGAGTATGTGCCTACATGGCCTTCTGAGGTTGACATGCTAAGTTATTGTCCCGATGTGAAAGCACAGAAAAGCGAACTTGATGAGATAGCCGCATCTATTCGTGCTTCGCAGAAGCCAATCATATACGCCGGCAACGGAACGATTTGCGCCAATGCCTCCCAGGAATTGCTTGAGTTTGTTGACAAAACTGGAATTCCGGTGGTGATGACGGTTTTGGGACTTGGGGTATTTCCTTCCAATCATTCTCTTTGTTTTGACATGCTGGGTATGCACGGAGCGTTTTATGCTAACTACGCTGTTAACCATGCAGATCTCCTGTTGGCTTTTGGTGTCCGTTTTGACGATCGGGTAACTGGGAAGGTTGAGGAGTTTGCGAAACACGGCAAAATAGTCCACGTGGACATCGATGCTTCCGAGATCAATAAGATCAAGGAGGCCCATATACCCGTCAATAGCGATATCAGATATGTTTTGCAGGCGCTTAACAAGATGAATTTGGGCTCAACGGATTACTCTGGATGGGTTAAGGAATTAGAAAATGTCAAGCAGCAGAAGCCTTATCACTACAAGAGTGAAGGGCAAGAGATCATGCCCCAATATGTTTTGCAACAAATTTCCGAAAAGACAAAAGGTAAGGCTATCATTACAACGGGCGTTGGACAGCATCAAATGTGGGCTGCCCAGTATTGTAAATTCTTGTATCCTCGAACCCTCTTGACATCTGCAGGGTTAGGGGCCATGGGATTTGGTTACCCGGCTGCTTTGGGGGCCAAGTTAGGATGTCCAGATTGGCAGGTCATTGATATCGATGGGGACGGTAGTTTCCTGATGAATATTCAAGAGTTGGCTACTGCTCATGTTGAGAGGATTCCTGTCAAGGCGGTAATCATCAACAATCAGCATCTTGGTATGGTGGTGCAGTGGGAAGATCGTTTCTACTCTGGTAATCGAGCCCATACCTACATTGGCAATCCACGTGATCCAGAGTCCATTTACCCAGATTTTGTCTCGATAGCCGAGGGATTTGGTGTGGAAGCCCGCCGAGTTAGTCGCAAGGATGAGGTGTCCGAAGCTCTGGATGTGATGCTTGCCTCGGATAAGCCCTATGTCCTTGATGTGGTGGTGCCCTATACGGAGCACGTATTACCTTTCATTCCTACTGGACAAACTTTCGGGGACATAATATACGAGGATTAGGACGATTGGTTCATGAAGAGCGAAGTTCGGTGGGGATGAGTTTTCCACCCTTATCCTCATGTTACTGTTTTTGATAATACAAAATGTCTGACAAGCTGAAATCTGCTTTGGAACTTGCCTTAGAGAAGCTCGATGGTCAGGAAGACATGGCCGTGGTTAAGCTCAGTAAGGAACAGAGGGATATTATCGCCCAGACTCGAAACAACTACCAAGCACGCATCGCTGAAGAGGAAATCAGCACCCAATCACGTATTCAGGAGGCAGTTGCTTCTGGTGCTTTTGATGAAGTGGAGAAGTTGAACCGGCGCTTAGTGGATGAAAAACAGCGGTTGTATCGAAAGATGGAGAAGGAAATCAAAGGTATTCGGGAACCTGACAACTCATAAATTTCCATCGGACTGGATGGGAATGTTTTGGCCATTCTGGTGGACAGAAAAACCATAAGAGCGAGAAGATATCACGCAATACTTGTTGGTTGCTGTAGGGTGAGACAGTGCAAGGCACCGTGACCCCAGACGAGGTTCCTCGAGTCGACTCCCACAACCTGCCGATTTGGGAAGAGTCTCTGGAGCGTGTCAGTTACCCAGGCATCCTGTTTGTCGTCAAAAGTAGGAAGGAGTACTAACTGATTGGCAATGTAGAAGTTTAGGTAGCTTGCCGGAAGCCTCCTCTGAGCTCCTTCAATAGGGGCGGGCATGGGCAAGGGGATTATTTGAAATGGATTTTCCTGCTCATCTCGGAATGTCTGTAGATACTGATAGTTTTCTAGGAGTGCTTCGTAGTTGTCGTCAGTCGGATCTTCCTCAAGTGAACACACAATGGTCTGAGAGTTCACGAAGCGAGCCAGATTGTCTACGTGCCCATCTGTGTCATCGCCTACAAGGCCACGGTGAAGCCACAAGATCTTACGGAGGCCCAAGTAGTCTTTTAAGTATTGGACCATCTCGGACTTTGAGTGGGATGGATTGCGATTTTGGTTCAGCAAACAACAGCTTGTACTGATACCGACACCCTTTCCATTGACCTCGATGGCTCCTCCTTCTAAAACTACAGGGGGATTGAAGCAGGGCATTGCTAGAATTGTCTCAAGGTGACGTGGAATGTGAGCGTCATTTTTAAGGTCTTCATATTTGTTGCCCCACGCATTGAATTGCCAATGGTTAAAAGCTTGCTCTATTTTGCTCTCGACCTTGCGTATAAGAAAATTGGGTCCGTAGTCACGGATCCAAGAATCTGCTGTCTTGATTTGATAGAACACGATCTGATCGGAGGATACATCCGTGGCACCAAGGCGTTCACGGATATGCATCTCCGTTTCATCATCATCGATCAATAGATTTACTCGTTCATGTGGCGACAGAAGTTCTATGAGGTATAGGTAGACTTCCTGCACCTGTAGTATCTGATGATGAGGCCACGTGCGAGAATTTTTTGGCCATGCTAGCCAAGTTGACTCGTGGGGATACCATTCTGGTGGCATTTGATAACCCAACGAAGCAGGAACAGGTGAACGTGGATTTGAACAACTATTCATCATCCGAGACTTCATCGACAAATCGGAGATCGAGACCTTGATAGGCCTCAATGCGACGGTCTCTCCAGAACGGCCAGTCCCGACGTATCTTCTCGATTCGTTCTAGATTGCACTTCACCACCAAAATCTCTTCATCTTCGGCCGAAGCTTTGGCCAGAATGTTTCCAAATGGGTCGCATACAAAGGACTGTCCCCAGAAGGTCAAGTTCCCTTCTTGGCCCACTCGGTTCACGGCGGCGACAAAGACACCGTTGGTAATAGCGTGGCTTCGTTGAACCGTCTCCCAGGCAGAGTGCTGGGTTTTGTTTTCTGTTTTTGACACACCCTCCAGAAAGCCAATTGCCGTAGGGTATAGGATGATTTGTGCTCCCTGTAGAGCCGTTAACCTAGCCGCTTCTGGAAACCACTGATCCCAACAGACCAAGACCCCGAGTGTTCCATAAGGGGTCGAGTGGCTTTGAAATCCTAGGTCGCCAGGCGTGAAATAAAATTTTTCATGGTAATAGGGATCATCGGGAATATGCATTTTTCGATATTTGCTTACCACCTTGCCTGCCATATCAATGATGACCGCACAGTTGTGGTAAATTCCAGAGGTTCTCTTTTCAAATAGAGAAGCAACGATTAATACCTGGAGTTCGTGAGCAATCTCACCCAGAATTTCAGTGGTGGGGCCGGGAACCGATTCAGCGGAGTCAAAGAACCTGACATCTTCTTCCTGGCAGAAGTAAGGAGAGCAAGAAAGCTCCTGCAAACAGATGACTTGAGCTCCTTGGGACGCTGCTGTTCGTATATGGGCAATGCAACGGCTCATATTTTCTTCTGAATCGTTTCCACACTGCATCTGAATGAGCCCTAAAACTACCTGGTTTGGGGGAGAAGCGGTGTTATTTTGGTACACCTCTACAGGCTTTTTTATTGTCATGGATGATGGGAGTATAGCATGATTGCTTGTAGATTTTTGTGGCGAAAAGATGCTTGATGATGTGTTGCATTGACTGCGACAGGGCTGCTTGATATTATTCGCGCGCTGGTTTTGTAGGAGTGTAATAGGGCCTTCTCACGTGTACGTTACTTTGTACAATCAGTCAAAAGTGTGACTTCCATGATGTACCCCATGCGTAGCTGGAAAAGATTTCACACCACGCTTCGCGAGTGGAAGATGGTGGCAAAAACTCTTTTGTCACAACACCACCCCATGTTGGCACATATCATTCCCATGCGTCGGTGTAATCTGTCATGTACTTATTGTAATGAGTTTGATGATCATTCCGAGCCGGTTTCCACTGAGACGATGAATGCGCGGGTTGATCGGCTAGCGGAATTAAATACATCGATCGTTACTATTAGCGGCGGTGAGCCCCTTATGCATTCTGAACTGGAGCGTATCATTACTCAAATACGCCGGCGAAATATGATTGCGGGGTTAATTACCAACGGCTACTTACTTTCCCGCGGGCGCATTCGCTCCCTCAATGACTCGGGGCTGGAACATTTACAGATCAGTATAGACAATGTTAACCCCGATGAAACCTCTAAGAAAAGCCTGAAAGTGTTGGACAAAAAGCTTCTCTATTTGGCCAAGTGGGCTGACTTCAAGATCAATATTAATTCCGTGTTAGGATCGGGAGTTAGCAATCCAGAGGATGCTCTGGAGATTGGGCACAGGGCGGTTGAATTAGGTTTCACCTGTACTGTGGGTTTGATACATGATGGGAAAGGGGCTTTAAAACCTCTGAGTGGGCCTGAAAGAGAAGCCTTTTTTGAATTGAGGAGACTTGGGAAAAAAAGTTATGCTCGGGTTAACAAGTATTTTCAGGACAATTTGGTCAATGGTAAGCCCAACGGGTGGCGGTGTCGTGCAGGGGGGCGTTATTTGTACGTGTGTGAAGATGGATTGGTGCACTACTGCTCTCAGCAGAGGGGATATCCTGGCATTCCGATAGAGGAATATGATTTGGAAGACATCAAACGTGAATATTTGACCGAAAAATCGTGCGCACCAACGTGTACTATTTCTTGTGTTCACCATGCTTCCATAGCAGATTGGTGGCGCGCTCCCCAAACTATGCAGGCTTTTAAGCAGGATGGTTTGCCAAAATCCACCTCCACCTCCAGCGCCATGGGAGACTTGTTGCAGTTGGACTAGAGAGAATTGGCGGGGGAAAACTAACTATGAAGACTTGCCAAGGTGTGTGCCCTAGGAAAGGAAAGTTGTGATGGATGGGGCAATTGAGGCAATTTACATTGCCCCTAAAGGGGGCGCTGAGATACAACCTGTTGATGAGGTCCATGCAATTGCAAACTGTGGATTAAAAGGAGATCGGTATTGTACACGTATAGACGATGTGACGGACAAGGATGGGAGCCAGGTTACTTTGATTTCATACGAAGATCTCAAACAAATCGAAGAGGCTAGAGGTGTTCAAGTGACCCAGGGTGAGCATCGGCGTAATCTAGTCATGCGGGGTGTTTACCTGGGGGATCTCACTGGTAAACGATTTGAGGTGGGGGGCTCTGTTTTAGAATATATGAAGCCATGTCCCCCCTGTAGCTATATTGAGTCGATTACCGAACCTGGTATGGCCAAAGCGCTGGTAGGTTGTGGTGGAATATGTGCCCGGGTAATCGAATCTGGTGTGATTCGCGTGGGTGATCCTGTGAGATTGGCTACCCTTGACTGACAGTGTGGAAGGTGTTCTACATTAGCACTTTGTGTGAGTGCCTACATTTCAATCGGGAGAACCCGTTTTTTATGTTCAACAAAACTGGACTCAAAAAGCCAAGATGTACCGCTAGGTGGCATATTGGTAGGGCAAAAATAACGGTGAATTTCGATTTTACTGTTGCTTCTTGACCATCTCAAACACCTGATCAAACATTTCTTGAGTAAGGCGTCCAGTTTGGGTATTTTGCTGGCTGGGATGGTAGGAAGCAATGAGGGTTGTTTTGCTATCTAGTTTACAACTTAGACCGTGAGCAAACTTTGGGAGAGGTTTGGGGACATCCCATTGGAGTTCCCGACGAGATCGCAGATAGGCTTGCCAGGCAATTCTTCCCAAGGCCACTACTACACGTACACGGTTCAAAAGCTCTAGCTCTCTTCGCAGATAATTCCTGCAATTTGCAAGTTCCTGGGGCGTTGGTTTGTTCAGAGGTGGAGCACAGTGTATGGCAGCTGTAATATAGGCATTTCGGAGACGCAGCCCATCCTTGCGGTCAGTACTGACGGGTTGGTTACAGAAGTCAAAGCGGTGGAGGGTATTGTAAAGAAAATCTCCACTCCGATCTCCGGTAAACATTCTCCCAGTCCGGTTGGCCCCATGTCCGGCAGGCGCTAATCCTAGAATCAATAAGCGAGCTTCCAGAGTTCCAAAAGAGGGTACCGGTTTTCCCCAATAGACACAGTCCTGGTAGGCACGTCGTTTTTCGCGTGCAATCTTTTCACGATGTTCGACCAAGCGTGGGCAAATTCTGCACCCCACGATTTCTTGTTGTAGTCCCGTTGATTCTTTTTTCATTGGGATCTAGTTTAATTGTTTGGACAATACTCCGTGTTTGCGCATTTCACCCTCTATTCGTTAGTGTAGTCGCACTTAAAGAACTTGGAAAGGTTAACTAGAGTAAGCTAACTTGAAATTTTTGTGAATTATGTCGATCTCAGCATTTCCTACTTGCAGACTAGCTGGAGAAGTTCTAGAGTGAATTGACTATGGGTATTACCAGAGTAGCTGTTTTGGCCATTGGAGTTCTTATGTTTGTGATTGGACTCATTCAGAGTGGGTTGTCGATCAACAATCAGATGGCCGCTATGGGCCTTTTGATTTTTTGTTTGTCTGCATCTAGCTATTTTATGGTCGGGTCTATACATCGGGATAGCCAGGGGAAGTGGAAACTGGGATTCGATTGTCTGTGGCTGTTAGTTTATCTGTCGGTGGCAGCTATTTGTGGAGTATGGTTGTATCTCCTTAACCGGTGAAAGGGTTGTTCGTGTAGTCCTGCTCAAGAACACTGGATTACATTAGTCAATGAAGAGTTTAAGGGCCTTATCCACATTCGTTTTATTTTTTACCCTCATCGGTTCATTAACCGCCCAAACTGGACTAGATCTGGTTGACGTTGATCTCATGTTCATTGGAGCGCACCCGGATGATGATACTTCTATAATGGCGACTTTTGCCCGTTATGTTCTTGACGAGGGGTTCCAGGCTACGGTTATAACGGCTACCGGAGGAGAAGGAGGTGGCAACGCAACCGGTTTAGAGTCAGGGATAGCACTGGGTCTTATTCGTGCCGAAGAAGAGAGAAGGGCCCTTGCACTGGTGGGCATTGATTCGTCTCATTTTCTGGGCCTTCTGGATTTTTACTTCACCCTCTCCGCAGAAGAGACTGCTAGGAAATGGGGCGATTCCTATGTCTGTGACGTGGTACGTTATGTACGTCTGCAACGGCCTGAAGTCATTGTGACAATGTGGCCAGGGCCGGGCACCCATGGACAGCATCAGATGGCAGGTCGTGCTGGGACTATTGCTTTCGACAAAGCAGCAGATCCCAGGTTTTGTCCCGAGCTGATCACAGAGGAGCATTTAGAGCCTTTTCAACCACTCAAGCTTTACTACTCTGGACAAAGAAACTCACCCACTACCGTATTAATCGATTCTGGTGATTACTCCCCTGCAGCCAACATGCGCTACGCTGATCTGAAGGCATTGGCTTCTTCCAAATACCGTTCACAAGGTTTTGACCGACGGGTAAAGATTCCCGTAGAGGTCGCCCGACCTGAGGGCTTTATGCTTGTTCGTTCAATGGTTGCGTTGGACACCGAGGAGAACCATCTCCTTGAGGGCGCCCATCTGGCAGCGGGTGGATCACCACCAGGACTTCGATTTGAAATAGTGCCAGCGAGCTTTGAAGCTGGTATTGACGTGGATGTGCCTACTATCGTAAGGCTAATCAACCAAACGGCTTATCCCATGGAGGACATCGAAATTAGTCTCAATCCAGCAGAATCATGGGGTAGAAGTATTAATAGCCCTCATATATTTGATGTTTTGGAGCCTGGGCAAGAGGTTGAGGTGAACTTTAAAGTACGAGCTTTAGAAGGTGCTGTTATCGACAGGAACACACGCATGTCTGCTAGATATCAAGCTAGACATAGAGGTCATTTAGTCACTGGACAGAACCACTTTTGGCTTAAGGCGGTGCATCCTGTTCAAGTGCGTTTTCGTCCTACCTACGACATCGCTGGGTACAGGAAATTTGCCAGAGATACGAATACGGAATGGGTGATTGAGTCTCTGCCAACAAGACTCCCGATCTGGATAGGTGACTCCAATCCAATCACTGTTGATATCATAAATCGGGGCTCTGAATCTGTCTCGGGTGTATTACAACTGAAGCTTGATCCATCTCAAGGAGGCATCCGGACAAAGGGTGATCTTAGCTATCAGGTTGCTGCTCAATCTAGTATTTCTGTGAACTTCGAGTTGGACGTGACATCCGACGCACTTCCCAACAGTCGACACTCAGCTCGTTTTCCGATACAGCTGGAGACTCTTTCCGGGAGTATAGATGTAGCGGATGTCTACGTGCTTCCAAAGCTTACGATTCAGAAACTGAGCCAAGTTCTTAGGATCGATGGTGATCTTTCGGATATGGACAATTTGGTCAAGACAACCATCACCCACAAGGATCTTTGGTGGAGACAAGAGCCGAATGGGGAGTTAGACTCAAGTGCTTCCTTTCGTGCCTCATATGATCAAGAGAACTTGTATGTTGGTGTTGACGTACAGGACGATGCAGTCATTTGCAATATTGCTCCAGACGACGTTCGTGCACAGCTTCGCTCCGATGCCGTTGGTGTTACCATTGATCCATCCGGAATGAGTTCAGATACTTCTACTGTGATCCAGGTTGCAGCTTTTCCTTGCACCACTGCAGGCTTCCAAGCCCGTGGTTTTCGGGATGCAGATGCTAACCAAGGCATTATGGAGGAAACAGCACCAGGTATGAAGGTAGCGTCACGCAAAACGGATACTGGTTACGCTCTTGAATTTTCTATTCCATGGACAGTTATGCCAGAAAAGCCCATGCCGGGGGGTGAGATCGGTATGAATGTTGTCATATATGATGGAGATCAAAAGAATGCACGCGTAGGATCTAACATTAGTGAAAGTGGGATTGCCTGGGGGGCTTTCCGATGGGGTGGAAAACAAGCCTTACCTTATCTCTGGCCACGCGTTATCCTTGGGGAGTAAAAAATCCCATTTTGTTTGGCAACGAACTAGTGTGTAAGGGCATAGACGACATAGTTGATGCCCAGTTTATAGGCCTCGTTGGAAAGGCTTACGGGAAAGAAGGACGTGTCTGACCATTCCCAATAGTCTCCAATGTCGTTGTTAAAGTTGACGATGATCTGAAGGCGGCCTGTAGCATCAAACATTCCGTAGAATTCCGGAGAATAACCATAGGGGCGTGGAGCGGTCATTTCCAATGTTTCCAACTCGTAGAAACATTGGAAAATTGGACTATCCACCGTAAGCCTTTCCATCTGTCTTTCCGGAAACACGGCTTTAATGCTGGCCTCAAAGGCAGCCCATTGCCACGGGCCATCAAAATCATCAAATATGGCAAAGCCCCCCCGCATGAAGTACTCACGGAGATTTTTGACCTCTTCGGGAGTGACCGCCCAGGTACCAGGTTCGCTGAAGTAAAGAAGTGGGTACTCCATGATGCGTGGGTCATCCAACTCCACAATGGAATAGGAATTTGGGGTGGTCTTGATGCTGGTGGTCTCAGAAATGATCTTTAACAGATTCTGTTCTGCCCTGGGATAGTCATGGGCCCAGCCTGCCCAAAAAAATCGTCCAGATTCATTAAATTTAACTCTGGCAAACTGGAAGTGAGTTGGATCATTTTTGGAAAGATACCCATCAGATCTGGGAGAAACAGCGATGGATGTAAGAGACAAAGCAATTACTGAAATCCAGAATACTGGTGCTCTAATGCGGTTGTTGTCCAGCATGTTGTTGTGCGCGTTTTCTTTAAGTCCCTCTCGATGTATTCTATCTCAGTATCCTATCCTGCGTCTTTCCTGAACAGATTCCTTGTTTGCCATAGTCAGTGAGTTCTAATGCTGAGTTATACACTTGGTAATCATGTCCCTTGAATATAGAGAAGTGGATCAAAGTAGTCCGGTAGGTTACCATGACCCCGGAGATAGGTATCTGGCTAGGCCAAGCGATTAGTTGGGATGGAGATCTACAGTTAAATGAGCAGTACGGCAATTTTCTACACAGTCACTAGCGTTGTGTTGGTGAGTCTGTTTTCGTTGGTGGGCATTATACTCTTGCTACTCAGGAATCGGGTCCGTAACTACGTGACCATTCTCATAGTGAGTTTCAGTTCAGGAAGTCTCTTTGGGGATGCCTTTATTCACCTCTTACCGGAAGCAGTTGGTAAACACGGATTTACCGTAATGGTGTCTCTCTTTACCCTGTGCGGTATTGCGGGCATGTTCGTGGTCGAGAAGATTATCCATTGGCGCCACGTCCATTATCCTGAGCAGACAGAAATGGAAAGTTTTGCCTATATGAATCTTCTAGGTGATGCCGTACATAATTTGCTCGATGGAGTTGTTATTGCTGCGGCCTATGCTGCAGACCTTCGTGTAGGTATTGCAACGACGATTGCTATACTTTTCCATGAGATTCCCCAAGAAATGGGAGATTTTGGAGTTCTGGTTCATGGAGGTGTCAGCCGTGGCAGAGCGCTTTTTTTCAATCTGATCACGGCTTTGACAGCATTGGCAGGGGCAGCTGCCACTATTTTTCTTATAAATATGGCTGATCAGATGACCGTATTTCTGATTCCCTTTTCGGCCGGAACTTTTATTTACATTGCGGGCTCCGATCTCATTCCCCAACTTCACAAGGAAAAAGCTCTTCAAGATTCTCTCTTACAGCTTCTATTTTTTTTCCTGGGGATAGCCGTAATGGTGATTCTTCGCCTTGGAGTCGGCTAACAATTTGATAACCAGGGTTATTTTTTTTAGATTTGTACCATAGTAAAGTAAATGCCAGCATGACGTTGCATATTTGTCATCTTCAACAGTGGTATACTTTGTTTGGATATGCAAAAAGCGCCCATTAAACTCACCAAAGTCCCAAGGGCCCAGTTGCCAACCAAGTTTGGTACATTCGAGATCCTCGGTTTTGAAAACGACGTAGATGGGGAGCAGGCCGTGGCATTAGTCAAGGGTGCGCCTCAAGAAGAGACGGCTCCACTCGTGCGAATTCACTCCCAGTGTTTTACGGGTGATACTCTCCGTTCTTTGAGGTGTGATTGTGGTGAGCAGTTAGATCAGGCACTTGCGAAGATCGTGGCGGTTGGATCAGGTCTCGTGATTTACCAAATGCAGGAGGGGCGTGGTATTGGTCTGATCAACAAACTTTATGCTTATGAGATTCAGGATCGAGGAGTGGATACAGTTGAGGCCAATCTTCAGCTAGGCTTCGAGGCGGACCAGCGTTCCTACAGTTTCTGTGCTGAGATTTTAAAATATCTTGGCATTGTTGCCATCCGTTTGATGTCTAACAATCCCGATAAAATAAACGGACTAGATAGCGAAGGGATTGAAGTGATCGAGCGAGTTCCCTTGGTTGTCAAAGCCTCTGATATGTCGGAAGGATACCTCAGGACCAAGAAGGAAAAGATGGGTCACCTACTAGATTAAAAACAGACGCAAACTGATTAGCTCAATGCGTCTCTGTTACCCGCCAGACACTACCGTACATTTACTACCAGATCATCGGGTGTTCCAAAGTTGCCATCGGGACCAAGCGAGCGAAGTTCATATTGGTGGGCTCCACTGGGTCGATAGGAGAAGGAATTAGCCCAAGCATCGATAGGAGTAAACTTATTTTGATAGTGAGGAAACAGGATAGTTGCAAGTTCTCCGAAATCTAAAACTTGGGGGATTTCTAGGTTGAGTTTAGTGTAACGCTCGATGCCTTCGGTAATTGAATTCATTAGTTCAAGTGTCGTTTCCCTGCGTTTCTGATTGATCAGTGTTGCGATGTGTTCTACTTTTTCCCAATGCTGGTTACCAATTTGAAATTCTTCGATCACCCACTTGCCATTTTCTTTAACCATCTTCACTCCAGTGGTAATTTGTACTTCAGCTGTGGCGTGATCCCCCAGTCTCTGCACATTCGTGACCTCTATCTGTCGATCGTTCAATGAGGCTCTATCAAACGTTTTAACTTGATCTCGGATTTGATTTTCCACACTTTTCCCACAGGAAAAAGTGGTTACCAACATCAAAAAAAGGACAACTCTGCGCATTTTTCGGCCAATATAGCACAAAT
>JAYZCG010000041.1:0-39788 GCA_036338435.1 Acidobacteriota bacterium | reverse complement strand
AAGTTGTTGCACAGGGAGAAACAGGCTTCCTTCTCCCAATCGGAGATATCAAAGGAATGGCTGAAAAGGCTCTGGATTTACTTGAATCATCTGACCTGTACGATACCTTCTGCAAAAAGGCAAGAGCGCGGGTACTCCAGGATTTTGATAGCCAATTGATGATTCCAAAATATGAAGCTTATTACCAGGAAATCTTTGATCAAAAATCAGGTTAGAACAAATCTATGTGGACTGCTTGGTGTTAATGAGGAATGACATGGCACACATTCTCTCACACATTCTTTGAAAGGATGTGGCAAGGCAGAGAGACTAAAATATATGGATGTTCCAGATTCAACGAGACCCCGTCAAAATACACTAGATCAAACCAATTTTAAAAAACGAGCAATCTGGTTCCTAGCTGCTTTTGTTCTTTCCTGTATCGTCTACTGGTGCGGTGGAGTTCTGGAGCCAAACCAACAAACCGTACTTGCGATTGTCACTATAGCTGTAGTTTTATGGATTTCCGAAGTTATCCCCCTCTACATTACATCTCTTATCGCGTCCTTCTTGCTTATTGTAATTGCAGGCTTCGAACCAAAAGAGATATTTGCCCCCTACTTTGACTCCGTGATTGTACTTTTTTTAGGCGGATTTGTTCTGGCCAGAGGCTTACAAAAACATGGCCTTGATTCTTTCTTAGCACAGTCTTTACTGCGGCGAGTGGGCTCTAATCCCTATATGTTTATCCTAGGAATTATGTCTGTCACAGCATTTCTTTCCATGTGGATGTCAAATACCGCCGCTGCCGCTGTAATGGTCCCAATCTGCGTAGTTGTATTAAGAGAAAACAATCTTTTTTCTAATACCTCAGGATTCGCCAGAGGCTGCTTGCTTGCAGTTGCCTATGCAGCCACAATTGGAGGGATTGGCACAGTGGTAGGCAGTCCGCCAAATGCCATTGCTGTCAGACTGCTCGCTAGTAATCCCACGGAAATAGTAGAACTCAGTTTCATAGGATGGATGATTCAAGCTCTTCCCTTCGTAGTCGTCACTCTTATCTTTGTCTGGATCATGCTCTGCATTCTGAATAAGCCGGAGGTTACAAAGATACGCTTTGTCAATCAAGAAGGTAAATTCACGCGCAAACAAGCTCTTGTTCTGGCTATTTTTGGTGTGACCGCTCTCGGATGGTTGAGCACTCAACTAACTGGGCTAGCTTCCGCCACCATAGCGCTCATCCCAATCATTCTCCTATATGGATTCGGATTGCTAGATGATACGGACTTAGGGAAGATCAGCTGGGGGACCCTTTTGCTATTTGGTGGTGGGCTTTCCCTCGGTGGCGCACTGACCAAGGTTCGAATCGATATTTTAATAGCTGAAAACCTCACTCGCCAATTACACGGGCTGCATGTCTTCTTTATTCTGATTACTCTCATCTATTTTGGAATTCTCATCACCATGATCGCCAGTAATACTGCGTCTGCGGCAATTCTTGTCCCCCTTATGATTCCAGTAGCCAAGGGGGTGGGCCTCGATGTACAAACAATGGCCACTGTAATTGCTATCGGAGTATCACTAGATTTCATGATGCCTGTAGGCACTCCTCCTAATGCCATTGTCTACTCGACTGGATTAGTGCGTGTAAAAGAAATGATGAAGAACGGAGCTGTCATAAATATCGGGGCGGGGTTAATTTTAGCTCTGATGTACTATTTATTTTGGATATAATGTTTCTCCTGATACAAGATGAGATCAAAATGCTATTGATCCAATATGCATAAAATCAGAATCCAAATCCAATCTTTGTTAAAGCTGTCCTTCCTGCTAGCTTTCCTTGTTTTGACCTTCTCTGGAATTGCTTTTTCGGCTAACCAATATATCGAAATAATCGTATCTCGGGGCAACATCCGTTCAGCACCAACCACATCATCATCTTTGATAGCTACCGCCCGGCGTGGAGACATTTTTGAACTTCTCGATTCAAATCAGAACTGGTATCAGATTCAACTCTTTTCTGGAGAAGTGCGCCACATTCACAAATCTCTTGCAAAACAAATAACTTACACCCCACAAGTCCCAAAAAATACCGCTCTTCGCCAACAGTTATTTCAGGCGATGATCAAAGCAGAGGAGCGTGTCGTCAAAGAGGCCAATGAACGATTTCCCTCTAGTACACGTCTACGAGAAAATCTCCAGTATCAGACCCGACTACGCGATAAGTACAAACTTGCAGTGATGCACCAACTCAATACTCTTGCTCCTGTCTACCGTAGAATTGCCATTGAGGGATTGCTAAATGAATGGTAAATCCAAAATCTTGAGATTTAAAGAGATGACAAGACTTCTTTTAATTTACTATTCTTGTCTAATCTAAAAGAAAACCATAGAATCACTTGCTGACTCTGCAATCAGAGTGATCAATAGCCAAGTCTTAAATGGGGGTGCACTAGAATGACTCAAAAGACATACGATGTCGCGATTGTTGGCGCTGGCTTTTCAGGGCCTATTCTCGCTGCGAACATAGCCGAACAGGGCGTCAAGCCAGGTACTGGAGAGCGTCTTCAAATTGCCTTGATTGAAGCAGGCCCCCACATGGAAGGGAGCCATCGACCTGGACATGGGGCGCCTGTCCGACGTAAAAATATTACTAATATGGTGGGTTCCGATCCTGCCTTTCATTGGAGTGATGGTGGCGCACGAGTAGTGGGAGGCAGTTCCCTACATTGGCAAGCTTCAGCTTTCCTTCCCTACCCAATTGATTATGTTCACTGGCAAGATGAAACTGGGGTCGATTGGACGCCTGAAAATCTCCGCGCTGCCGTGGAAGAAACTCGCCTAGCATTTAACATTCATGAGTACCCAGAAGAAGTCAATACTAGAGGCAATCGACTTTTTTTTGAAGTTGCTAAGCGGTTGGGATATGAGCCTCATCGCCAGGAAGGTGCAAAGAGAAACTGTATTTACTGCGGGTTTTGTGCTGGGGCCCATATGTGCAAGTATGATTCACGCTCCAGCACCTTAGGTTATGTCGACAAAGCACTAAAGCACGGCGTTGATATTTTAGCCAACACCCTTGTTGAAAAAATCGTCATCGACGCAAAAGGAAACCGAGGCATAGCCAACGGACTTATTTGTCGTGATGAGGAATCTACTTATGAGATTACGGCTGACCACATCATAATCTCTTGTGGATACAAAAGAACTCCCATGCTTTTGATGCGCTCTGGGTATGGCCCACCGGAATGGGAAGGGAATCCTATAACCATTACGAATCCGAACATTGGAAAGCATATCGATGGTCATCCCCGAATTCCTGGAATCAGCGCTATCTTTGATGAACCCTTAGGCAACGGGATAGTCGAGAGTGTGCGGGGGTACTACCTAATCCATGATGATCGACCGGATGCGTTGGGAAGGCTCTTACTCCGAGCGGATCTTGGAGGCGGGTCCTATCCGCACACTGCAGCTTTAAACGTCTTTGCTCCAGAATTTGGCAAAGAACATAAACAATGGATGCACGACAAAGGTATTTTTCGGACCGGATCATTAAATCCTAGTATGTCAAAGGCATCCGGCCGCTGGTCATTCGACCCAAAAGGCAACTTAATCTATAGCGGAGATCATTCTGTCCTCATTCGTCGTGCCAGAGAGGGCCTTGATATTGCCCATACCATTCTCAAAGAAATGGGAGCTAATAAAATCACATCTAAGGACGTTCCCGCACGTATCAACGAAGGAACGCGTGGCTCGCACTTGGTTGGCTCATGTCGGGCCGGAACGGATCCAAAAAGGTCAGTTGTTAATCCCTATTTTGAATCGCACGATGTAGATAATCTGTATATTTGTGATGCCAGCGTTATTCCACGTGTGACCACCGGCAATACAGGCACACCACAAGCAGCAGTGACGGTCTTTGGGGCATCACGTATTGTTGCTCGCCACTTTCAACGCTAAGTCCACTCCGACATCAACAAAAAAGCCCCCTTGCCTGAAAGGGGGCTTTTAAAATTCTACAAACTCCCACTTTTAAAAGAGGAGTTTGATACCCAACTGAATTTGTCGGGATGTTGAGGAAGTGCTAGTGATTCGCCCAAAGCTTCCTGATGGCTTAGCGTTTCTTCCCCCTTTTGAACTCGTAAAAACTCGAGCGCGAGGATTGGAGAAGTTTGCATGATTTAGAACGTTAAAAAATTCAGCTCTAAATTGGAGAGTAGTATCTTCTGCCAACTGGACGTCTTTGAGTAGCGAGAGATCCACATTAGTGTAACCTGGACCTGTGCCGGTATTGCGTCCTAAATTGCCCAGGACACCTGCCGGATGTAACTGAAAGGAATCACCACTCCAATATTTGCCAGGACTCCTGCCACCTGACAGCACCGGATTGCTACTTGCCCCTGACCTTAAATCAGGATTTTGCTCGGCAGGTCGAGAAAGATCTAGCTGAGCTCGATCAAAGCTAATATTAAGGTTCACAGGGTTGCCCTCTGCGAGCGTAATAATCCCGCCCAACTGCCAACCTCCGAGTAGCGCATTAGCCGCTCCATCCAGGTCACCAGACGGGAGATCAGCTGTGAAGTTAGCCGTGAATCGATTTCTGACATGAAATCCCGAACGGGCCTTGGCACGAACCTGATCAAATGGATCCTGGGTGGCCGCAGCTGAACCTCCTACATCTCCACCTGCTATACCTGAGGCCATATCCAGATTTTTGGAGAAAGCATAGGATAATTGGGCTTGAAATTCCTGACTAAAACGCTTACTAAATCGCAATTGGAGGGCGTTGTACCAACTATTGGTATCCCACTGCCGGATTTCCATATCGATAAAGTTTGGATTGATTTTGGCACCACCGTCGGGCCAATACCTAAGCCCCGCTCCTATAGTCGACTCGTCGAAGTCGGATGTCTTCGCATCATCGGCACATGGGCAAGTCTGGAAAACTGCTGTATTAGCATTCTTCAACCGCCCCAGCTTCACCCCTCGACTACCTGCATAGCTGATGGAGAAAACTGAATCATTGGTCAACTGATGCTGAATGGTTAGGTGAAACTGCTGCATATAAGGTGTGGGTGCATCGAATTGCATGGGACTTGAAGTAGGTTTCCCTGCTCCTGCCTGGTTTTGCCAAAGCTTATAAGCATTTGGAAAGAACCCAGTAGCATCGTCGAAATTCCTGGGCCGTATTACGTTCCGTACGAAAAAGGGTGCATTTTGATAGCCCATAATCCACCAATTGGCGTGAGTATGAGGTTGAAAGAAAATTCCATAACCTGTCCGTACCGACGTTTTTCCGTCGCCAAAAGGATCCCAGGCAATACCAATACGTGGCCCAATGTTGGTCCAAGAATTGTTCTCGAAAAATGGATCGCCAATGTGAGGCTTAACATCGTTAACAGGATCGCGAACATTAGCAATGCGATTTCCTACTTCTATCGGCGTATTCAAGACCTCCCATCGCACTCCAACGTTTACAGTCAGATTAGGCCGGACCTTAATGTCATCCTGCATAAAAAGAGCCACCATCCATTGACGGTATCCACGCATGGAACTTCCCGCTCCAGGAACCAGGAATTCAAACCTGTCAGGATTGTTCTTCAGAAAATTATCTATTCCTCTGAAGCGCATTCGGCCATGCAATCGGGAACCGGAAAGCCCGTTGAGTTGCATACGTACCAACTTCCCTCCTAATTTAATCGAGTGTTGGCCGGTAGTATAAGTCATCGTATTTCCGTACTCGAACATGTTAAGAATCGAGTATCTATCTCCTCCCCCTGCCGCATCAGTCCCAAAAGTGGACAGACCCGACACTAAGATTTGACCAGGCAGCCGATCGGGCAGAAAGGTCATAGAAGAATCAACATCTCCAACTACAACGTTGGGAAGCCCCCCGTAGGAGCGGTTAAAGGAAATCCGAGCCGCATTAACCAAAGAAGGTGAAATAATTTTGCGCCAGGTAGAATTAAAAAGTTGGCGCCGGGTGCGGGGATGACGTTGAAACTGTGGATCTGAACTCGAACCCGTCCCTCCAGAGTAGTAGAGTTCCCCAATCGCATGGTCGATAAAGTACCTAGCATCAACCGAGTCGGTGTCCGAGAAAGTATGGTCTACTTTCACCAACATATAATTCTCTCTCACTGGTTCTGTCGACTCAAAAAGATGCTCTGCTGTTCCATCTCCGAAATCTTTCCCATTAGGTACAGCAAATAGATTTAAGTAAGGCTTCACTGCCGCGTCGATTGTCTGAATTTTACCGTCACGGGCATCCTTGCTTGGAACCAAACGCGAATATGAAGAGCCTAGTGATTGGCGAAAACCTTCAAAACTGCCAAAGATAAAAGTCTGGTCCTTCACAATAGGTCCACCAACAGTAAATCCGAATTGGTTGCGCTCGAAATCTGGAGGACTAGAGCCTCTATCAAAATAGTTTCGTGCATCCATAGCCTCATTACGATGGAACCAAAAAAGTGAACCACGTAAGTCATTGGTGCCAGACTTGGTTACAGCGTTGATGACACCCCCTGCTCCACCGAACTCAGCACTGTAAGTATTAGACAGAACAGTAAATTCACGAACTGTCTCTACACCCAAAACAGTACTTGCTGCACTACCCGGGGTGTTACCGAAAGCATCCTTAGCGTCTTGTCCATCAAAGACATATGCGTTTTGCTTAGGACGTGCTCCGCCAATAGAAGTTCGAGTTCCACCTCCTGAGATTGGATTGAATTTACTGTTCAGATGCCCATTGCGAGCCATGGCGCCGGACTGCAAAAGTGCAAGTTCAGTAAAACTACGGCCATTTAAAGGTAAATCCCGAATGGTTTTATCATCAACAAGATCCGCTAAAACGGATTGGGTCGTCTGAACCAAGGGAGCCTCTCCGGTTACGGTTACTCTTTCACTGATTTCTCCAACTTTTAGCGTCATACCAACAGCTATTTCTCTACCGATCGACAAAACTAGTCCGCTTCTGACTGCCGTCTGGAAGCCTGCAAGAGAAGCCTCGACACTATAGCTCCCAGGTGTTAAATCAGTCGCCGTATAGCGACCTTCATCTCCTGTTACAAGCGTTCTAGTACTCCCTGTATCAGTATTCATAACCAGGACCTCAACTCCGGGGATAAGGGCTCCAGACTCATCCGTAACCGTACCCGAAATTCTTCCTGTAACCTGCCCTAATGCCATAGGGACAAATAGAGCACTTACTAGTAGAATGACTGTCGTAAATCTATACATCTTAAGATATCTCCTCTTAGATTGTGCGCCCATCCTACATAAACATGCCAAAAACAATCCTTGACAGATTAGTGGGCGCAGTACTTTTGTGTGCAGAATGCATAATGGCCTTGCCCATTATAATACGAGGCATATATACATGTCTATGTATTTGCTGTATAAAGTCAGGTTTGTATAAATCCGAAATATGGAAGCTACGCACTGCTCTCCTTGTTCTAAAATCGTATTCCCGTTGCCTTTCACCCACTAAAGCTTTACATTCGGAGTAGTTTTGATTCGGACAACAGCCCATGAGAAAGCCACCTATGAATGAAAAAACGTATCTGTTTTTCCCCCTGTTTTATATCATCAGCCTACTACTTACTATACTAGGCTCGCCCTTCCATGCTTTGGCTGAGGACTACCCTCCGGAAATCCTCGTCTACTCTGACTTGATCCTTTATAACGGCCAAGTGCTGACTATGGATCGTGATCAGCCCCCCATTACAGTGACTGAAGCAGTCGCAATTAGGGCGGGTCAAATTCAAGCTACTGGTAAAGATAATCGAGTTTTGAAAATGGCTGGGCCCGATACCGTGAAAATCAATTTAAATGGCAAAACGGTTGTACCGGGCATTATTGACACTCATTCCCATCCCAACAGCTATGCACTCAGACACTATGAACGAGAACTAACTCCAGCCTATCTTCAGTTCCTCGAAGAAAACAACGTTAGATCAACAACACTCAGGTGGACTAGCAAAGAGGTGGTCCTAGCTGACCTCAAAAGGTTCGCGGAGAGCATCCCTTCCGGCACTTGGATTTACACTAATACACGGGGCAATGACATAGCCCTCAATCAAATCGAGCGATGGGACCTAGACGAAGTAACACCAAATAATCCAGTTTATATCCGGATCGGAAATGGCATGTGGGGCATCGCTGACAGTCAGATGATGGATATTGTGACTGGTTACTATGGCGAAAATCTAATTGGCCTCGTCAAGAACGAGCAGGACATTCTTACTGGGCGGATATCAGGAGCCGCCGGCACAGTCATCGATCAGGAAGTAATTCCTCAAACACCTCCTTATATACTTGCGCCAATCTACAAAAAAGAACTAGAAGAATGGGTTGCCATCGGAGTCACCACTCTGTCTACCCGCTTAAAAGGCAGCGAAATCAATGGCCAGAGACAACTGGAGCGGACAGGTGAGTTACCACTTAGATTGGGTTACTCTCACGAAGTAGGCCGCGAGAATCCCTATTTGGATAGAGATCTAAAGCGCCTTGGCAATTTGCAGGGACATGGGACCGCATGGATGTGGATGATTGGGATCTCAATTGGGATACCCGACGGGAATGGGCCAGCCGGAGCGGGAAGGTCGTGTACCACCTTATCCAAAAAAGAGATCCTGCCCACGGACCTCTATCCGGAGGGAATGTGTTTTTGGGAATTTCCAGGTGAACCAGGTGCGGAAGCTATTTTTTCCGCTAACCGTTATGGCTATAGAATTTCGGGCACTCACACCTTTGGCGACCGTGGGTTTATGATGATTTTGGATGCCTACAATGAAGCCAATGCTGAGAAAGCAATTAGTGGCCGCCGCTTTGCCCTGGATCATGGCCTTATGGTAAGCCCGGATGTCCTCGAAGGAGCAAAGAACAACAATGTGATCTGGAGCCTACAACCCCCTCAAATGTACAGCCGTTATGCAGCAGGTGTGAGTCGCGTCTTTGGTGAAGAGTATGCCCATCGTTGGATGATGCCAGTCAAAAGCCTTATCGATGCTGGTATGAGAGTAACCTATGGGGCAGATACTCATGACGATCCGGAAAGGGCGCCAATGTTCAGCTTGGAGATCCTAGTAACTCGGAAAACTCGCGATGGACGGATCTTCGGACCACACGAGCGGATTGACCGTGAGACCGCCTTGCTTATGATGACACGCTGGGGCGGATACTACGTCTTGAGAGAAGACCGCGTGGGATCTCTGGAACCTGGAAAACTAGCAGATCTCGTAGTTCTGGACACGAATCCTCTGGATAGAAGTATCCCAGATGAAGAACTCTCCAACATCCAGGTTTTGGCCACCATTATCAACGGGGAAGTAAGATATGGCTCGCTCGATCAAGGCTATTAGTTAGGTCCATCTGCATACCCTCCTCGTTTTAGAACAAACCAAGTTGACTTGATTTGTCATCCTCATAATCACTAATCACTTTAAGCCATTCACTATGCCGTCTAAAATCTTGCATGAAAGCGGATGGGGGCCAAGGAAGCTATGGCGCTAGCAAAGAACTACGGCGCTGCGTTACGAATACTGGTGGGCCGTGCTGGAATCGAACCAGCGACCCCCTGCTTAAAAGGCAGGTGCTCTACCGATTGAGCTAACGGCCCATTATCATTCTGTGAAAAACGAGTTATAGAAAACAACCAACAAAATTGCAACCTCTGTCTGTAAATCTAGTGCGTTATCTCCAGAAAGCCTGAGCATCCTACTTTTGTTTAATCTTTAGATATAAGGATGGAACATTTTCCTCTTTTGGCGCGGACTAGATTCTATTTACTCCAGTTCAATCTAAGAAGAGGCTGAAGCCGAGAACTTGTTTCAATCATGATTGTTTCCTTGCGGTCCGGCCCTATTGAAATCATCGATATGTCTGTCTCGATGATTTCAGAAATCTGGTTGAGATAATTCCGTGCCTCCTTTGGTAAATCACTATACTTGCGTACATGAGAAGTGCCCACCTTCCATCCAGGACAAGTATCATAGATGGGAACTACTTCTTCCAAGGCGCTAATCTGGATAGGAAAGGACGTTAAGACTTCACCTTTGTATTGGTAGCCCGTACATAACTTAATTTCATCAAGGTCATCGAGGACATCCAGTTTGGTAATAACTAAGGTACTGATATTATTGATGGCACACGCATAACGAACTCCCACTGCATCAAACCATCCACAACGTCGTGGCCGCCCAGTGGAAGCTCCGATCTCAGCTCCTTGTTTTTGAATGTGCTGGCCAACCTCATCTGTTAATTCTGTGGGAAATGGGCCTTCACCAACACGTGTAGTATAGGCCTTCGCAATACCAATAATTCCATGGATAGCATTCGGTCCGACACCTGTTCCAGTACACACTCCACCCGCCGTTGAATTCGAGGAGGTGACAAAAGGATAAGTGCCGTGATCTATATCCAAAAGTGTCCCTTGTGCACCTTCAAAAAGAATATTACTTCCAGCTTCAACAGTTCCATTAAGATAACTAGCCGTGTCTACTACGAGAGGGACAACCTTGGGGGCTAGCTTCATGCATCCGTCATATATTTCTTTACTGTCCAAAGGATCCAACCCGTAGAGTCGTGTTAGCAGATGATTCTTCGCAGTTACATTAGCATCTAACTTGGCCTTTAGGATCTCTGGGTACAAAAGATCTCCCATACGAATGCCGCGGCGGCCTATTTTGTCTTCATAACAAGGCCCAATCCCTCTGCTTGTCGTACCTATCTTGTCATCTTCCCTTAAATTTTCTTCTGATAATTCTAAAATACGATGATAGGGCATAATTAAGTGGGCGCGGTCGCTAATAAATAGGCGGTCTTCAACATTGAAACCAAAATTTTCCAGCATTTTCATTTCTTCATCGAGCGCCTGCAGATCCACCACCACACCGTTTCCGATCACACAAATTTTATTCGGATACAAGATCCCGGAAGGGATAAGATGAAGAACGTACTTTTTGTTTTGGATAATGACCGTGTGCCCAGCGTTGTGACCACCCTGATAACGAGCTACCACATCGAAATGAGGGGCTATTAAATCTACAATCTTACCCTTCCCCTCATCACCCCACTGGGCGCCAACGATTACAACATTAGCCATGACCAAAAACGAAGTAACAGAGTAAAATCACCCTTGGCACCTGCACTTCCTTTTATACAGTTTCCTGTAGTTGAGACTCGATCATTTTGGCAATATTGTCTTTGGCGGTGTTTCCGACAATCTGGCCCTTAATTTCACCCCCATTAAAAAGTAGCAGGGTTGGAATCCCTTTTATACTGTATTTCCCGGCTGTCTCAGGACTCTCATCAACATTCAACTTAACCACCTTGGCCTGATCCAAAAAGTCCTTTGCCACATCATCAATAATTGGGGCCAAGGCCCGACAAGGAGCACACCAAGTCGCCCAGAAATCCACTACAACAGGTCTATCTGCATTCAAAACTTCTTCTTCAAAGGTCGCATCCGTGACCTCTTGAACATTCTCGCTCATACTTTCTCCTTATAGATTTTCTAGTACTCTTTGCGATTCCAGGTCATGGTAACATACCTGGGTGAAAGCCAAACCTCGCGCCAAAAAGTCTCTCGGACAACATTTTCTCGCCAACTATGAGTACTGTCAAAAAATTATAAAATTTTCTCAAATCTCCTCTCACGATACCGTCGTTGAAATTGGGCCGGGTACTGGACAACTAACCGATATTTTGCTACCTCTTGCCCGTAGAGTTGTTGCTATAGAATTCGACCGTGATTTAATAAAAATCCTCAGGGAACGCTATCTGAATGAACCCAAGGCAAGCAACATAATCGAAATAATCCAAGCCGATATCCTCTCCTTCAAGTGGTCCACTCTTGGAAATGGTCCTTTCAAAATAATAGGCAACCTTCCCTATAATGTCGCCACCCGTATTCTTCAAAGCATTATTGACATAAAAGACCGATTTAGTAGCGGCACCTTTCTCCTCCAAAAAGAGGTGGCGCAGAGAATTTTATCAAGCCCTAACAGTAAAGATTATGGGTACTTCACATTGTTAATGGAATACCATTTTGAGAGAACCGCTGGTTTTGATTTGCCCTCAGGAGTTTTTTCTCCTCCACCTAAGGTGATATCTCAAGTAATACGGCTCACACCTCGCACATATCCGCATGTGGTTACCGATGAACCTGCATTCCGAACACTAATTAAGAACGCTTTTCAGCAACGCCGTAAAACTCTTTGGAACAATTTAAAGTTCAAATACAAGCCTCACCAGTTGCAGTTGGCCTTCAAGACTTGTCATGTCTCACTCCAATCACGTCCTGAAGAGTTGACTCTAAAGCAATATGTCTGTCTTGGGCAAATGCTATACTCACCCTCTTCATGACGGCATATCTAGAAGTTACCCCACTGGGAGGCCTAGGCCAGTTCGGCATGAACTGCTCGGTCTTGCGGTGTGGAGAAGACATGATTTTGATAGATGCCGGAATCTCTTTTCCAGGCAGGGATCTTGGCACCAGTCTTGGCGTTGACGTTATAGTCCCCGATATTACCTTTCTCAAAGAACACCGCCACAAGTTAAAAGCTATTCTTTTAACCCACGGCCATGAGGATCATGTTGGGGGCGTTTCCTATGTCGTTTCCGAAATTCCTGTGCCTATCTATGGAAGTTCTATGACTCTTGGGCTTGTGGCTCAAAAACTCAAGGAACGAAAACTCGATCATTCAGTAGAATTAATCCCTATTAAAGCAAGAGAGCACCTAGAATTTGGATGCCTCAAAATTGAACCTCTTCACGTAACGCACTCTTTTCCAAATGCTCTTTGCTTTGCCATTACTAGCCCGGCCGGGAACATTATTTGGACGGGCGATTTCAGAATTGATCAAACGCCAGTCGACCGTAAACTAACTGACATAACTCGCTTGGCAGAATATGGAGAAAAAGGAGTTTTGGCTCTTTTTTCTGACAGTACCAATAGTGAAATTCCTGGTGTGGCTCCTTCTGAATATACTCTTTACAACTCTCTTGGTAATCTCTTCCACACAGCGAAGAAGAAAATTTTCATTGCTACTTTTTCCAGCAGTATTTCAAGAATTCAAGTGATTCTTGAGCTTGCACAAAAAGTTGGTCGTAAAGTTATTCCTATTGGCCGCCGAATGATTTCAAATATCCAGACTGCTGTGGAAGTAGGATGCCTGGAATACCCTGAAAATTTAATCATCTCCGCCGCAGACGCTAACCAATTCCCATCTAATGAACTCATTATTTTAGCAACTGGAAGTCAAGGCGAGCCTATGTCGGCATTGAGCCGGATAGCTATAAACGAATTCAAAGGTATCCGAGCTGAAGAAGATGATGTGGTTATTTTCTCTGCCAGAATCATCCCAGGCAATGAGAATCTGATTTCCAATGTGATGAACCACTTTTATCGACGAGGAGCTCATGTATACGATTCTCGGTCAGCCCCAGTCCATACCTCCGGTCACGGCCTACAGGATGATCTGAAGCTAATGATCAATCTTACGCGCCCCCAGTTTTTCATCCCTATTCACGGGGAGTTTCGACAACTGAAAAACCATGCGGCTCTGGCACAAGATCAAGGAATCTCTAAGGACAACATTCTGATTATTGAAAACGGAGATAACTTGCAACTTCGATCTAATTCTGCAGAGGTAACTGACAAAGTAACCGTTGGGCGACGTTTCATAGACGAGGGCACCCTGGGGCAAGTAGACAACACAGTACTAAAAGATCGCCGCTTTCTTTCAGAGGATGGCTTCTTAGTTGCTATACTTCGAGTGGATCGCTTGACCGGAAAACTTATCGACAAACCCGAACTAGTTTCTCGAGGCTTTGTTCTAGCCGAAACTTCCACTGAGTTTTTAGAATCTATCCGGAATGAAATTACCCATATTGTCTCTGAAGCGTCCGAAGAAGAAAAACAAAATCGCGAAGAATTCAATGAGCTTCTCCACAAAAGCCTCAAACGATTCATCCGAAAGCGCACTGGCAAAAGGCCTATTATCCTCCCGGTATTTATTGAGATGTAGCCCTGCTCACTTTGACCAGCACACATGACCTCTGCAGTCGATCTGGTGAGCTATAACTGCAAAGCCTCGTATTATTTAAATTTAATGGCTCCCTCGTCAGTGACAAGTGATAGAAATGTACGGGGTTATGTCAGTTTATCCGCGGAAAAAAGTAGGAGAGGCTCTTGGCGTGGTGTTGCTCGCGGTGTCCCTTCTACTAGCATTATCGCTACTGAGTTACAGCGGCTTAGATCCAGCACAGAATGTCTCCTCATCATCGCAAAACTATACCAATTACGTCGGAAAGATCGGCGCCTGGGCCGCAGATTCCCTTTTCCACAACTTAGGATTATCCGCACTATATCTTCCATTAGTGTTACTCATAATGGGTTATACCAAGTTGCGAGGGCATCAGTGGACGTATCCTTTTGCAAAAATTCTGGGGTTTACCTGCACCCTGGCATCCCTTAGTGCAGTTCTTAATCTCCTACCCCCAAAACTTCCTGAAACTGTTAATTTCATGGCCGGGGGCGTTCTCGGCCTTTTAATTACGCATTTCCTAATGCTCTACTTAAATTTTTTAGGATCACTTGTTTTTGTAGTGACTATTTTGATCCTTTCCCTAATAATTACAACCCGGTTTTCTCCACATGCCTCACTGAATTGGCTACAACATCAAAAGGCACATCTTTCGGCCAGCTTGTACTCTTCCTACAATGACTGGAAGAAACGCCGTCAGCAAAAAAAACAACTTGCTAAACTGAATGAAAAAAGACAACTCGTTACTCAGGTAGCACCCAAACCCAAGCCGACAAAAGAACCCTCTGATCTTCCTGCAGAAGAGTTGTCACAAGATGTCCCCACAGTCACTCTCCAGCTTCCTCCAAACTCGATCCCATCTACAGCTAGTCCTACCGCAAATGCAAACCCACAAGAGCCCCTTGCTCCCATTCGGGAAAACCAGATTATTCAGCCCTACCATTTTCCACCCTTAGACTTTCTTTCATCGCCAGGTGAGGCCAGTGGAGTCGATGAGCAAGAACTCATCGAAAGAGCACAGACATTATCCACAAAATGTGCAGAATTTGATGTCCATGGCCGGGTCCTCCAAATTCATCCGGGGCCTGTTGTTACCACTTTCGAATTTAAACCCGAAGCCGGTGTCAAATACAGTCGCATTACTAATTTAGAAGACGATCTATGCTTAGCTTTAAAGGCTGAATCTGTCCGTATCGATCGAATTCCTGGAAAAAATACCGTTGGCATCGAGGTGCCGAATTTAGATCGGCAAAATATTCATCTGCGAGAAATCCTAGAAGGGGGAGCTTTTCAACAATCTGGATCAAAACTAACTCTGGCTTTGGGAAAGCTTATAAACGGCAATCCCTATGTGAGCGATCTAAGCCGTATGCCCCACTTGCTCATTGCCGGTGCTACCGGGTCAGGTAAGAGTGTGGCCCTGAATTGCATAATATGCTCAATCCTCTACAAAGCGACTCCAGCAGATGTTCGGTTTATTATGATTGACCCTAAGCGTTTGGAATTAGGCGTTTACGAGGACATCCCCCATCTACTGACCCCCATTGTGACAGATCCTAGGCAATCAGCTAATGCCCTAAGCTGGGCCGTTGTGGAAATGGAACAACGCTACAAAATTCTCGCTCAGGAAGGCGTCAGAAATACCGAACAGTACAATCAGTTGGTGAGGAAAGGCGCGGACGAATTCAAGGATAGGGACCAGCTGCCTTACATAGTTCTAATCGTCGATGAATTGGCAGATTTAATGATGACCGCAGGCAAAGAAGTAGAAATCTCTCTTACACGCATAGCTCAGATGGCTAGAGCGGTTGGAATCCACCTCGTTCTAGCAACACAACGACCTTCGGTGGATGTCCTCACCGGGCTAATTAAAGCAAACTTCCCATGTCGCATCTCTTTTCGTGTCTCTTCGCGTATCGATTCCAGAACTATTTTAGATTCTAACGGGGCCGAACAGCTTCTGGGGAATGGGGATATGCTCTTTCTGCCCCCAGGCACTTCGCGGCTAATCCGTATCCATGGGGGCTTCGTCAGCGAACAAGAAATTCATAAAATTACGGAATTCCTAAAACGACAAGCAGAACCAGATTATCAAGAAGAAGTCTTGGAGGGAAATCCTGACGAACAAGAAGACAATCTAATCGGCCCACATGAATTGGAGGATGTGCTCTATGACGAGGCCGCTCGATTTGTAGTTGAGGCAGGTAAGGCGTCCACTTCCCTTCTCCAGCGGCGCTTACGTATAGGCTATGGCCGAGCGGCACGGCTTCTGGACATGTTGGAACATGAGGGCCTGGTGGGCCCTCTAAATGGCAGTAAGCCGCGTGAAATACTCGTCCCTCCTGACTATTTCGATCAAGTGAGCGATGTATAAATTGGCTAATTGGATCCTATATTTGCCATTTGTAGTGCAAGCTTACGCCTTTGCTTTTCTAAACGACTCAGCTATCATAATTATAAATGGTTACTAAACATCGATACCTTCTTTCTGTTCTATTGATTGCCTCCTGCTCTTTTCCCTTGCTAATGGGAAAAGACAATAATGATATTCCTCCACGCTTTCGAGTTGATGTTGACACCGTAATAGTTCGCGTAACCGTTACGGACCCACTTGATCGATATGTTATTGGATTAGAAAAAACCCATTTCCGAGTCTTCGAAAACAAATTAGAACAAACCCTGACTCATTTTTCTAATGACAAATCGCCCATTAGCGTTGGCATCATAATGGATATGAGTGGATCGATGGGAGATAACATCATTGGGGCTCGAAATTCTGTAGTTCGTTTCCTAGAACAAGGGAATCCGGAAGATGAATATTTTTTGATTACCTTTAATAACAGAGCCACAGTCGTCAGGGATTTCACC
Source organism: Acidobacteriota bacterium (assembly GCA_036338435.1). GTDB lineage: Bacteria > Acidobacteriota > UBA6911 > RPQK01 > JADFOI01 > JAPYTY01. The sequence continues at coordinate 22,893 of JAYZCG010000041.1, read as the reverse complement.
AATCAAAGCAAAAGCATTCGCAATGAGCTTTCTACCAAAAGCCCTCAGGGGCGTACTGCGCTCTACGATGCTATATACTTGGGCTTGGAGCATATTCGTAGCGGTCGGCATCAGAAAAAAGCTCTCATTGTTATTACCGATGGAGAAGACAACAGGAGTCGTTACACTTTTAGTGAACTAAAAGACTATGTCAAGGAATCCGATGCCCAAATTTATGTCATCGGTGAACGGGGAGACCTTGGCTATGGGCGTGGCATTATCACACAAATTGTACAACTTACTGGAGCTAGGGCTTTCTTTCCCAATAATTTCAAACAACTAGACTATTTTTGTGACCTGATCCACTCCGAGCTCCGAAACCAATATCTAGTTGGTTATACTCCCGCCCATAAGAGAAAGGATGGCTCCTGGCAAAAACTCAAAGTTCGACTCGATCCTCCCGAGGGTATGCCCAAGCTAAAGGTGCGTGCCAAGGAGGGTTATTTTGCGCCCAGGAAATAACTCATTCATCACCCCCTGTGTCGTTGTGTTCACAAAACCTCCCTGCGCCTTCAAGTATCTTTTGGTGCTGTGCTTGACAGCTTGGCTTCCTTTCCTTCAAGAACAAAGCTTTGCCCAGTCCTCTGTCCAGTTTCGCGCTGAAGTTGAACAGGTCGTTCTTTATGCAACGGTTTACGACAAGGAAAACCAATTAGCTTCCAATCTCCAAAAAGCCGACTTTGCAGTTTATGAAGACAGGATTAAACAAGAAATCACCTATTTTGGACAGGATGACGTTCCTTCGACGGTAGGAATCGTTATCGATTCTAGCGGAAGCATGCGTGACACATTCGAATTAGTCACCGACGCAACCCAATTGTTTCTCTCCATGAATAATCCAGAAAACGAGCTATTCTTAATTTCTTTCAAAAGCGAAGTTCAGCTAGAAGAAGACTTTACGCGTGACGTCGAAGACATCTCCGATGCCCTTGACAATGTTATTGTCTCAGGAGGATCTGCCCTTTATGACGCTATCTATCTAGCCTTGGACAAAGCCCACGAAGGAAATCAACTGAAAAAAATCATTTTAGTATTTACTGACGGAGAAGATAAAGACAGTTACTACTCCCACGAAGAGCTCCTCGAGAAAGCTGAAGAGAGCGAAGCCCAGCTTTATATTGTTTCCTTTTTAGAAAACGAATCTGTTGACGAAGGTTTCTTTGGAATCTTCAAATCACAGCGCACAAAATTAGAACATACAATTAGCATGATCCCTGAGAACACTGGAGGAACTGCATTTTTCCCAGAAAAAATTGAAGAACTCAGTGTAATATTCCGCTCCATTGCATATGAGCTTCGGCATCAATATCGCCTTGCTTATATCTCCAGCAATCCCGTGAAGGACGGAACGTGGAGAAAAACCGCTGTAACAGTTAAGGATGCTAAAAGCAGGGGGTTAAAAGTCCGTTCAAAAAAAGGATACTACTCTAAGAAAGCCACAGATTAATCGTCGTCAGGATTGACTTGTTCGGATTACCCTCCTATTCTTTGCCTCATGGCTCAACCTAAATCGTCTAAAATTTGGCACAATGGCCAGTTTACGGACTGGGACAAGGCCAATGTACACGTTGCATCCCATGGATTACATTATGGATCCTCCTGGTTTGAAGGTATCCGTTGTTATAAGACCACGCGGGGTTCAGAAGTCTTTCGTCTGCAAGAACATACTGAAAGACTCTTCAATTCCTGTAAAATATACCGTACTGAAATACCCTACTCCCTGAAAGATTTCAAAGAAGCCATCCTAGAAACCGTCCGCATTAACAACATGGAACACTGCTATATAAGGCCTATAATTTTTATTGGTGTTGGCGGCCTGGGTCTTAACCCACTTAATATCCCGATTGAATCCTACATCATGGTATGGGAATGGGGACGCTACCTTGGAGACAAGGCTACCGAATCCGGCGTTGAAGTCTGTGTCTCCAGCTGGTCACGAGCGGCTCCAAACACCTATCCAACCATGGCTAAGGTAGGGGGCAATTACATCAACAGCATTCTCATCAAACTTGAAGCAGTTGTTAACGGCTTTACTGAAGGGATCGCTTTGGACGGCCAGGGATATGTCAGCGAAGGTAGTGGAGAAAATATATTTTTCATCATGGACGGCACACTATACACGCCTCCAATCAGCGCTGCCATCCTTCCCGGCATTACACGTGACACAGCTATAACGCTAGCCCGCGAGAGCGGCTACACCGTCTTGCAGCAACCTATTCCTCGCGAGGCGCTTTACCTTGCCGACGAGATCTTTCTAACTGGCACTGCAGCTGAAATCACGCCAGTTTGTTCCGTTGATCACATTACAGTGGGCAATGGAAAGCCCGGCCCCATTACACTTGAGATCCAGCGCAGTTTCTTTGACTACGTCCAAGGAAAGAGCGAGGATCGACATGGCTGGATGACACCAGTTTATTAGGGAAGAAACATAGACTGCGTTAGATACTTTACACGCCACAGGGTCAAGTGCCACGCTTTACCAGTATTCTCACAATACTCGAAATCAAGACATGATATATGTGGCATGTAGTATGCTGAATGCACCTTGATCTCAGTTCAGCGTTGGGTTACATATTTTTAATAATAACTCTCTCCTCATAGCTGAAAAGTGAAAGCCGGAATAAAAACACTCTACTCGCGTGCACTGCGCTTGTTAGCTAGAAGAAGTCATAGTCGTTTTGAATTACGATATAAACTCAAGCGTAAGCATCCTTCGACACAAGTAGAGGAACTTCTAGATCACTTGGAGGAGACAGGATTAATCGATGACGAAAGCTTTGCTCTCGAACGCGCTCTTTTCCGCCGTCAACGACGTCATTGGGGTAATCTTCGAGTGTCTCAAGATTTAAAAAGAGCTGGCATCGATGCTAGAATAATCGACCGGGTCTTGGAGCAAGTTAACCAGAAAAGAGGAGAAGTGGATAGTCTACAGGAGGCAATTACTCTTTGGGTGAACAAATCGGGAGAACCCAAATTTTCGTCCTCTCTTAAAAAACTCTACAACTACTGTGTGCGTCTGGGATACGCTTCCCATATGATCCGGCATCAATTGGAACCCTATTTTGAACATATCTCCTGGAGTCAAGAAGATGAGAACGGCCTCTGAAATTCGCGAAGAATTTCTAAAATACTTTGCAGAGAAAGGGCACCAACGCATCCGAAGCGGCTCTCTCATTCCTGAAAACGATCCAACACTTTTGTTCACCAATGCAGGAATGAATCAATTTAAAGATGTTTTTCTCGGATTAGAAAAACGCAACTACCAACGTGCTGTCAGCAGTCAACAATGCATGCGGGTGAGTGGTAAACACAATGATTTAGCAACAGTTGGACGTACGGCTCGGCATCATACCTTTTTTGAAATGCTGGGAAATTTTTCCTTTGGTGATTATTTTAAAAAAGAGGCCATCAGGTATGCCTGGGAATTATGCACACAGATCTACTCCATTCCTGCCGATCGCTTAACCATAACCGTCTACGAACAAGATGATGAAGCCTTCCAGTTGTGGAAAGATGACATTGGGATCCCCCTGGAAAGAATCGTGCGAATGGGCAAAGAAGAGAATTTCTGGTCAATGGGCCCCACTGGGCCCTGTGGCCCATGCTCGGAATTACACTACGACATGGGTGCCAGTCCTGCTGGACATCCACACTGCACCGTGGAATGTGATTGTGGGCGATTTGTTGAAATTTGGAATCTTGTCTTTATGCAATTCAATAGGGATGTATCTCAAGAAAAAAAACTGCTTGCTGCCCCATCTATCGATACCGGTATGGGATTGGAGAGACTCTCTTGCGTACTTCAAGGAGTGTCAAGCAACTATGACACAGATCTCTTTCGTCCCATTATCAATGAGGTTTGTCAACAAATTGGTGTGACCTATGGTCAGAATGAAGAAAAAGATATTAGCCTGAGAATTCTGGCTGACCATAGTCGAGCATGTACCTTTTTGATAAACAATGGTATTGCCCCGGGCAATGAAGGCCGCGGTTACGTGTTAAGAAAAATTATGCGGCGTGCGATTCGCCACGGCAAAATATTGGGTCTACAGGATCCCTTTGTTCACACTCTCACTACCCTGGTGGCAGAACTTATGCAAGACGCCTACCCAAAGCTCCTTGAAACACGAGAATACGTAGCCAAAGTTGTAAAACAAGAAGAGGAGAATTTTAGTACTACATTAGTGCATGGAACCGAACTTCTCGATGAACTCTGCCATGCAAAATCCGAAAATGAAATCTTGCCTGGAAAGGATTTATTTCGGCTTTACGACACCTACGGATTTCCTTTCGACCTAGCTAAAGAAATGGTGTCCGAACGTGGCCTCAGAGTTGATGAGGAAGGGTTCTATGCAGAAATGGAAAAACAACGCGCTAGAGCAAGAGCCAGCTGGAAGGGTGGAGAAAAGAAAATAAAGCCCATCTACACAAAGTTAGCGCAAGAGAATTTAACAACAGAATTCACTGGATATGCCAAAACTACTAAAGTGTCTGGACGAATCCTAGCAATCGTTGCAGGTGAAAAACAATCACTAAAACTAACCGAAGGTAAGACAGGCCAGGTCATCTTCGATCAAACTCCCTTTTATGCTAGAGCAGGAGGTCAGGTTGCAGACCAGGGGGTCCTCAGCAACAGCACAACCGAAGCTTTGGTCGAAGATGTCCACGAACCCATCAGTGGACTTCGACTCCATCAAGTTAAAGTTGTGAGGGGATCTTTGCAGGAGAACGATGTAGTGTCCATGGATATTTCCCTAACCAAACGCAATCATACGTCTTGTAATCATACCGCCACCCATCTGCTCCATGCAGCTCTTCGCGAAGTGTTAGGTGAACATGTTAAACAGGCTGGTTCGCTTGTAGATCCCAATCGTGTGCGTTTTGATTTCACCCACTACACCAGCGTCTCCAGCCATGAACTTTCTCAAATTGAAGAATTGGTTAATCGTCAAATTAGAAAAAATATCCGGATTGAAACAGAAACAAGAGATCTCGATGAGGCCACCCAAGAAGGGGCTATGGCACTCTTCAGTGAAAAATACCAACAACAAGTCCGCGTCGTTAAAATCCCCGGTTTTAGCATGGAATTGTGCGGTGGAACACATGCAACTCACACTGGAAGTATCGCACTTTTTAAGATTATCCATGAAGGCAGTGTGTCCGCAGGGATACGGCGACTAGAAGCTCTCACAGGCAAGCACGCTCTGGACAGATTCTTGGATGGAGAAATCCTGATTGGACGTATGTCAGAAGAATTAAAAGTACAGCGAGATGATCTATTCCCAACTTTAGAAAAACTAACGCATGAAATGAAAAAAACCACCAGACAACTTGCACAACTGCAACTACAGTTGGCCCAAAAGGAAAGCAAAACTGTCTTAAAAGAAATTCATGAGATTGAGGGAATACAAGTCATTGCCAAGAAGGTAAGTAATCTTGACCGAACTAGTCTCCGCCAACTTGCCGATGAATTGAAAAATCAAATGAGTTCGGGTGTTGTCGTGCTTGGAACTTCCGCAGATGATAAAGTCAACCTGACTGTCACAGTAACATCGGATCTAACAGATCGCATTAGCGCCAAAGATCTAATTCAAGAAATAGCTCCTTTGGTAAATGGTGGCGGTGGTGGAAAGGCTGATATAGCTGAAGCTGGCGGCAAGAACCCTGCTGGATTAGACAAAGCCCTGAAGCGCACTTATTCCGTCCTGGAGAAACTACTTGCTAAGTAATTTCCAAATGATATCTACTCCTGCCCCTAAAATTTCGCCTTAGAAGATATAATTCTACTTGATAGTCTAAGTATAAAATTAGAGTGTTATGCGACTTTTACCGCTCCTAGAGCATCTTAAGATACCGAAATGATGAACAAATTTCGCCATGCAGCGCTGTGTGCAGGGCAACCAAGCATTGAAAAACTGGGCATTCTAGCCCTTATGGTTCTGTTAACGGGACAAATTTCCGCAGAACGTTTCCATTCCTATACCAATGAAAAAGGGGCCCGAGTTTATACAAATATGAGCGTTAGCCCTATCAGTTCTATACCCAAAAACACCGATGCTTCATCGAAAGATGGTGATGTCCCATATCTATCGCTTATCAATACGATAGCCCAAGAATTTGATCTTGATGCGGATCTAGTCAGAGCGATCGTCCAAGTCGAGAGCAATTTTAATCCTCAGGCATTATCTCCTAAAGATTGCATGGGATTAATGCAATTGCACCCGGATACCGCTAAAAGATTTGGTGTCCAAGATGCCTTCGATCCGGCCCAAAATATTCGGGGCGGAGTCCAATACTTAAAATTTCTTACAAAGCGATTCGAGGGTGACATCCCTCTCATTTTAGCTGCATACAATGCCGGTGAAACCGCAATCAGAAGACATAAAGGGATCCCGCCTTATCGTGAAACTCAGCAATACGTGCGTAAGGTAACAGCCCTTTATCAATCCTTCAAACCAACTGTTACACCTTCTGATCGTACCGAAGTGCTTACCCGCACCGTTCTCCCTAACGGGAGTATTTCTTTTCAAAATTCCGTATCCAACTAGTCCTATTCACCCGCTTAGCACTTTCTCTTAACCTGTTAGGCAAGTATTGACAGTCGTCTGTTCTATACTTGAGAGGACAAAATAGCGTAGCTCTAAATAGCCCAAACCTTGAATTTTAGGGGCTCAACTCAGATGGGTAATAGGTCTTGCGCCAGGAAATGCTGGGAGAGACTACGAAGAAGAGAGATGCATTGGGCAGGCACTGGGAAGGGCAACGCCCGGCATCGATTATACCGAAAGTTTGCAAGAATGTTGACTAGAAAGCGTGCCATTGGATGTCTTATCTGGGTCATTTTCCTGACCTCTTCGTTAGCCACGGCCCGCGACCGACCGGGCGCAATAGTCGCATACAAAAAGGCCGATGCTCATCGCAAAAAACTTCTGCAGACACCCACCTCAAATAGAACCCTAAAGCAATACGAAAGAGCCATCTCTCTCTATACTGTTGTAATAGACAAAGACCCTACCTCCGGGGTGTCAGACGATGCCCTCTATGCCATTGCCAGCACGTACGACTCTATGTTTGGACATTTCGGTAAGGATCTCTATCGACGACGCGCCATCTATTATTATAAATTTCTTGCTCGAGAATATCCTCTTACCAGATATAAATCCCCTGCTCTCTCCCGTGCGACTTCGCTTGAAAGCAAACCCCTCCACTCTCTCAAACCTAAAGTCCAAACAGATCTGGCAACTGTCTTACAAATCGTCCCTTGCTCCACCGAAGACTGGACTCGTATATGGATTTTCTTGGATCGTGAAGTCGAATTCCAAAAACAGACCCTTTTAAAGCCTGACCGTGTCTACTTTGACCTTCAAGAATCCCGTCTGCAAAGCGACCTTGTGGGAAAAACCCATGCGGTCAATGAACCTTCCCTCAAACAGCTGCGCGTTCGTCAAAATCAAGATACTGTAGTCCGCGTAGTTCTAGATTTTGACCAACTTAAACCAATGACTGTTAGTAGAATGACCTACTACGATCCAGTTCGAATTGTCATCGATGCCAAAAGAACCGAAAAGGAAGTAGCCCCTCTTCAACTTTTGGCAGCATGCCAGCAATTATCAGATACAAGTGCCGTTGCGATTCGACGAGCCGGTTATAGTCTTGATGGCATGACCGCAGAATCCATAACGGACTTACCAACCCCTGCTCCAATCACCCCTGCAACGCCTGCCCCAAATTTAGATGGGGACCTATCAGTAATCCGAGAGATGGGTCTAAAGGCAGCCCGTGTCGTCATAGACCCAGGACATGGAGGCCGTGACGCAGGAACCACCGGGCCCTCTGGCCTTAAAGAAAAGGATTTGGTGTTGTCCGTCTCCACTCGCCTCAAAGAACTTCTTGAGAGGCGCTTAGGTCTTGATGTGACTTTAACCCGGACCGATGATTCCTTTGTGCCCTTAGAAGAACGGACTGCCATTGCCAACAAATTACGGGCTGATTTGTTCCTTTCAATCCATGCTAATGCTACTCGAGATCGTCGAGTAACCGGAGTCGAGACATTTTTTTTAAACTTTAGCTCCAATGCTGATGAACGCGCAGTGGCCACTCGAGAGAATGCCGGATCTCAAAAAAACATCCGCGATTTAGAAGATATGGTTAAAGGAATTCTTTTAGGGAACTACACTGAAGAATCTGAAGATTTAGCCCATGTTGTACAGGAAAGTCTCTATTCAACAATGAAGAATGCTCACAGTGCTGTTCGTAATCGGGGCGTCAAGAAGGCTCCCTTTATTGTTCTAATTAACTTGAACATGCCAGGGATACTCACTGAAGTTGGATTCATCAGTAACCCTAAAGACGAAAGTTACTTTAAGAACAAAAGTGGTCAAAACCAAGCAGCTGAAGCTCTGTACGAAGGAGTTAAAAAATATCTGGATTCTCTGGGATCAATTGCATCCTATGAGGGTGCGGCGATATCAGAAATATCCTCGCCTGATTAGACATTCTCCCCTCTCCAAGTCGTATAATTGTCCATTGCAATGTTGTTGACCTCGATTACGCGTTTTATCACTTTTGCTATTTGTCTTAGTTTTTGTTGCTCTCTGCCTGTGCTGGCCCAAAACACGATCCACCAATACTTTCAACACTTAGAAGACTATCAATTTGAAAAACTTGAAGACGGTCCCGTAGTGGGAGATACCTCTCACAGCCCGTTCAAGCCTGAAATAATAGAGGAATTCATACTATCAAATTATTCCCTCTGGTCTATTCAAGCACACAATGCATCCTCCCGCCCTACTCTTGAACTTGAAGTCTACGAGATGCAAGACCCCCAGGGAGCTTTTGCTATGTTTTCGAACTGGCATCATTCCTCTTCACAACGACCTTTCCTCACACAAAATTACTATATCAATGAAAGCCTTATTTTCTGGAAAGGACTTTATTTTATCCACCTCAAAGGACGGCTCCAAGCATTTGTGAAACCAGATATACTTGAGCAATTCGTTCGTGTCCTCAATGAGACTCTGCCAGAACCTTACCTCCAACCTGTCACGGTCACACACCTTCCTCAAACACATCTCCTCCAGGGATCAATAAGCTTTTATCTTGGAAAAGCATCATTCTCACTTAATAACCACTTCCCTCGAACTCTTGTTTCATCCCTCGGCCTTGAGCACGACATTGAAATAGCTTCAGCCCGTTACGTCACGGGCAAATCCTTTCTTTATTTAGTCGGCTATCCCACCCTATCCCTAGCAGCTGAACAATCCGACAAGCTGCAGAATGCCGTGGACTCTCACTTCTCTTCCGGTGGAGTCTACGTACAAAGATCTGGCATCATTGTCTCCATTTTTTTTGGCTCAGAATCAGTGGCACAAGAGCTTTTTACCACCATCCAGTACGCTCCCACTATCAAGTGGATATATCGAAAAGAAAAGGCCTCTGGGGAAGCATTTGAACAAACCATGACATTCCTTGGAACCGTGAGCCAAAACCTGGTTACAATTTTGACATTTATCCCAATTCTCCTCTTAATGGGATGTGCCGCAGGTCTGATCCGATATACCCTGTTCCAACGCTTCCCAGGCATCCAAGGTCGCAATGAAATGATCCAACTGGGCATTGCGGCCCATCATCGACACAATGAATAGAGAAGAAAACCCCTGCTCTAGTCGCGTGAATGTGGATGTCCAAGCTTTACTAGTTAACGGGCTATCGAACATTTTATAATAATCAGGATGAAACTCCGTCAGACACTTGATGAAATTCAGAAGAGTGCACTTGGTGCTGTAAATCCGAACACTGCCGTTCTTAACTTCCTACAAAGGGAAAATGATGAATTAACTATTGGCGGGAAAACATATTCACTATCAAATCGTCGAGTTTTTCTAGCTGGCGTTGGTAAAGCAGCAGTCCCAATGGCACAAGCTGTAGAAACCGTTCTGGGAAGTCAACTAGAAAGAGGCATGGTTATTGTGAAATACGGGCACGTTGCTCCTCTTCAAAAAACAATGATTCTAGAAGGAGGACATCCTGAACCAGATGAACTAGGCTATGAAGCTGCCCGCCAACTCCTTACTTTTTTGCAAACGAATCTCACTTCAAAGGACCTCCTCCTGATGGTCGTCTCTGGGGGAGGTTCCGCTCTTTTACCAATCCCAGTAGAAAAAATTACATTCGAAGAAAAAAAACTAACAACCTCTCTACTTCTACAAAGCGAAGCCACCATTCAAGAGATCAATACTATCCGGAAGCACCTCAGTCGAATAAAAGGAGGCCAGCTGCTGAACTACACCCAGGGAGCGCAATTGATTACACTCTTATTATCGGATGTAGTGGGCGATGATCTAGCAAGCATTGCCTCCGGACCTACAAGTCCAGATCCCACAACATTTGAACAATGCGTGAAGATTATCCAGCGACACGCACTTGAGGACACTCTTCCCAAGGCAGTGGTTGAACACTTACATGCCGGTTTGAAAAATCAGGGCCCGGCCGAAACCCCAAAACCAGGAGATCCATGTTTTGACCAGGTTAACAATATTATTGTTGGATCCAATATTCAGGCCCTTCGCGCAGCTGCCGAAAGAGCCCAGCAATTAGGATTTTCTCCGCTTATCTTGTCCGATGCCATCACGGGAAATACTACTGACATTGCCCGTATGCACGTTGATCTCGCTCAACAAGTGCTAAACACTGGAGCCCCAATTGCCGCACCATGCTGTCTCATTTCTGGGGGTGAGACTACGGTTCATTTAACTGGAGATGGCAAGGGTGGAAGAAATCAAGAGTTTGCCCTTTGGTGTGCCCGGGAAATTGCGGACTGGACTAACACGAAAATACTCTTCTCTAGCCTTGGATCCGATGGAACTGATGGGCCCACTGATGCAGCAGGAGCCGTAGCTTCTCCGATAACAGCACAAGTAGCTGCAACCCAAGACCTATCGATTCAAGATTACCTAGACAGAAACGACTCTTACCATTTCTTTGAGAAGGTGGGCGGACTAATAAAAACAGGCCCTACTCTCACCAACGTTATGGATCTACGATTTGTGCTTATCGATCGCTAGCCTAACTGTTCTTCACTGATACCATTATCAACTCAACAGAATGGCCGAACAACCCATTGCCAATGTCAGCAGATTGAAAAAGACATTTCTGCTCATTATGGGACAAAAATAGATCTTCCAGTGTGCCTGCTTTCCCGACATGCTAACATGTAGGACAAGAGGATTTTAATGGCCAAAACTCTACGATGTATATTTGTCTTGGGTGGTCTTCTATCTATTCTTCCCCTCCCCAATGCCAATGCGCAGCGAGAACCCCGAGACATTGAAGAACCACAAGCAAAACCAGAGGGTAGAGCAGCTCTTAGTGTTTCCGTCAACCAAATTAGGGTGGACGTAACCGTTCACAATAATGATGGGGGTCTTATCACGGGCCTTACCGCAGATAATTTCATTATTTATGAAGACAAAATTAGACAGGAAATCACCCACTTCTCTCCCGTCGAAGAACCCATAACAGTTATCGTGGTTGTGGAATGGAGCCGGGCTCCCCACATCATAAGCGCCATGGATTGCCGGTATCAAATGTGCGAGTGGTCGATACTTATGGATGCCCTCAGGGCTTCTTATGTAGCAGTTGATCAAATGCGCCCTCAAGATTGGATGGCTGTAGTGGCCTATGACATCCGCCCAGAAATTCTAGTTGATTTCACACAAGACAAAAACGCAGTCTTGCAATCTCTACGTAAACTCAATGAGCCAACGTTCATGGAAAGCAATTTATTTGATACCGTGTGGGATGTTCTCGATCGAATCGAAGAACTAGATAACAAGGTAGCTATTATTCTGCTGACAACAGGAATCGATACCTTCAGCAAGAAAAACCTGGACGCAACCCTGGACAAAGTCAGGGGATCCAATGCCGTCATCTACCCGGTTTCTATGGGGGGGAACTTTCGAGCCAGGAGAGATCAGGGTTTTGACCGTGGCATGGATATGGGTCCGTTTGGGTCTGGTCAAAATGCCATGGATTGGTTTCAGGCTGATGCTATTCTCAAGGCATTTGCAAAATACACTGGAGGCACAGCTTACTTTCCCCGATTTCAATCCCAGAATGCAGACATTTACCATCAAATTGCTCTAGAATTACGCAATCGGTATGCACTCGGCTATGTCTCCAGCAGCACTAAAAAAGACGACAAACTGCGAAAAATTAAAGTCGATGTTGTCGCCGATGTCGATGGGGACGGAAAACCGGACAAAAAGCTTAAGGTCCGGCATCGGGAAGGCTACCTAACAAAAAAAGTGGATTGACCCACCTGTGCTATTTCGCCGACTTACCGACCCCAATGGGGATTTGCTCCACGATGTTGAGTCCAAATCCTTCCAGCCCCACCATTTTTTTAGGGTGGTTAGTCAAGAGTCGGATGTTATGAAGGCCCAAGTCAGCAAGAATCTGAGCTCCAATACCATAGTCTCTAAAATCTGAAAATTGTTGAGATGCTGACAATGGAGAATCCTGATTAGATATTGCATCCTGTTGGATTCCTTGCAATAAATTTGTGTCATGTCCTTTAATGCGCAGATATACAAAAACTCCACTGCCCGCCTTTTCGATCATCTCAAGTGAATATCTCAACTCTCTACCAACGCTGCTTCCAGTAGGCAAAAATACATCATCTATCACTGATTCCTTTTGCACCCGAACGAGAACAGGCCCCTCTCCACTCACATCCCCCTTGACTAATGCGAGGTGTAGATCCTCTTCAGATTTGTTTTCAAATAAAATAAGTTTGAATTCCCCAAACTCTGAATGAAATGGAAAACTACTAACACGCTTGATGAATTTTTCGGTTTTAAGTCGGAAGTTGATGAGATCAACTACAGAGATGATTTTAATATCGTGTTTATCACGGAATTCTTTAAGCTCAGAAAGTCGGGCCATCGTACCGTCATCATTCATGATTTCACAGATAACCCCAGCTGGTAAGAGACCTGAAATTCTGGCCATATCTACTGCAGCCTCGGTTTGACCTGCCCGCTTTAAAACTCCACCCCGGCGTGCTCTCAAGGGGAAAATGTGACCCGGACGAATCAGATCATCAGGACGTGTGTTGACATCAACCGCTGTCTGGATTGTAATCGCCCGATCAGCAGCAGAAATACCTGTCGAAACATTGTGTCTGGCTTCGATACTGACACAAAATGCAGTCCCATGCATCGATTCATTTTCAGACACCATCAGCGGAATGTTAAGCTCCTGCAAACGTTCTGGCATCATAGGCAGACAAATAAGTCCACGCCCATACTTCGCCATAAAATTAATTGCTTCAGGAGTTACCTTCTCTGCTGCCATCGTGAGGTCGCCTTCATTTTCACGATCTTCCTCATCAATGACGATAACCATTTTACCGTCGCGAAAATCCTCGATTGCTTCTTCGATAGTATTAAGAGCCATTTTCAAACCTCATTCATTTTTTTAGGTCATTAAGTATACCGTAACTTGTGCTGGCTCTAGTCGTTTTTCCCCCAGTCAGCCCATGAACCATTCGCACTCCATCACTAGCAAACCCTATCATTTAGTTCCACAAAGTCTCCTAGAACATCCCAAGAAGCGATACTACAAACGCAGTTTCACAAAAGCACGCTGAGACAAGAATATTTATTTAATAGGAGCTAGATGCTGAATCCATCGGAGCTTGTTATCAGGAGAGTTAGAAATTGTTTCCAGGTATTGGTCAAAATGGATTGAACGATACGCCATGAGAATTGGATTTTCAGGATTTTCATGAAACGTCCACAGCCCTTGTCGATCGTCTTCAACATAAATCACAGGCACCTCAACAACTTGCTTGTCAACGGTGAGTGTGAAGACCCCTTTATTAACCAGTGTCATCTTGACTGGCATTCGATTGAGCTTCATTTTGAAGCTTTCCTTCTCCGTAAGTTCCTTGTACATATCCGCAGAAAGCCACCCTGTCATTGCATTATCTGACTCAACATCAATTCCTATTTCAAAAAAAGAATGGAGATGGAAAATTTTTGCCGTTTGCACGGCGCTACGGTGCAAATGAATTGTGCCCTGATGGCTTAAAGATTCCCACTCTAACAATATGTCTGGCCTATACCGAGCTACGCGAAGGACGAATTGAACTTCTTTTTGTGTTCGACTTTTAGTCTGATAGACCAAAACAGATTTGTCTCCGATCAAGAACTCCGACCCAAAAAGTAGCTTCCAACTCAAGAGAATCCCCCCGAGTATAAATACTAAAAACGGCTTCCCCTTCCTTTGCAAACATTGATTCATTATGAGTTCTGCGGCAGCTATTGGTTCAGATGTGATGCTACATACTTACTGATCACATCTGATTCTAAATTCACTACATCCCCAACTCTCAAGTTCTGGAAGTTTGTAAACTCTAAGGTATGGGGAATAATCGTAACTTCAAAGCTGTTAGGATTTAGAGCTGATATAGTCAAGCTAACACCGTTGACGGTTATGCTCCCCTTGAGGGTGGAATACCGCAAGACCTCTTCAGGAGCTGATACTTGAAAAATGTCAGAATTGCCTTCTTTGGTAATCAAGAGTACTTTCCCAGTACCATCTACATGCCCCTGCACCAGATGTCCTCCTAGAAAATCAGCTAATCTCGCTGGAAGTTCTAAGTTCACTTGATCACCTTCGCTACACTCTCCCAGATTTGTGAGCTTGAGAGTTTCCGGTGTGGCCTCCAAATGAATAGACCGCGTCTTCTTTTCTGCCACAGTCAATCAAACTCCATTTACGCTAATACTATCTCCTAGATTAAGTTCTGCCAGCAAATCCCCCACACTGACTTCAAAGTTAGCTCCGTTGGAACTTTGATGCTTAGTAATAATTTCTCCCATTTCTCGTACTATTCCTGTAAACATACTTTCTATTATCCCGCTTTTTTATTTTTTGTTCTCTTTTTTACCTCTCTTAGCGCCCTCACTTCTTTTGGTAGCATCCTGCGAGATCCTCCCGGCGGCAAGTCTCCAAGATGAACTGAACCAATGGCAATTCGTTTGATGCACATTACCGAATGCCCAATATACTCAAACATCCGTCTAATTTGTCGATTTCTGCCCTGGCTAATTACTACCTCATACCAGCTATTTCTGGCCTGTTTAAGAATCGACACTTTGCACTTAGAAAAAGCTTCGCCGTCTATTGTCATGCCACCACGAAGTTTTTTTAGCTTTTCGTCCGAAGGTTGTCCGCGCACCTTGACACGATAGCGCTTGTCTATTCTACCTGATTGAGTAATCTTTCCAGTCAGTAGCCCATCGTTAGTGAGGATCATCAGTCCTTCACTTTGAAAATCAAGTCGGCCAGCAGGATAAAGTCGGCATCGAGACTTAACTAACTCAGTGACCAGGGGGCGGTTGAAAGGATCAGACACCGAGCTCAACATGCCTTGCGGCTTGTTAACTACATAGTACTCTAGAGGCTCAGGATGAATAAGACGGCCGTTTACTTTTATGTGATCCTCATGTGGATCAGCCCTAGTCCCGAGCTGTGTAATAGTTTCCCCATTAACCGTAACGTGTCCAGCTAATATTAGGCTTTCTGCTTTACGGCGGGAAGCTATCCCGGCAGATGCTACTATTTTCTGCAGCCTCTCCTGCATGTCCTGAGCCCGTCCTTTCTTTGAGTTCTTCCTCTCGCTCTTCTTGTATTGTCCCCGCAGGCAGCCCCTAGTTCTAGCTTCTATTTTTTACCAGTACCGTAGTTTGAATTCTAAAGCATGTAGGAAAACTAATAATGTATTTAAACAGTATCACTAATCAAGATAGAGAAAAGAAGCAATTTACACTTCGACAAGTGTGGACGATAACAAGAAAGCTATATAACTAATCGACTGCCGGAGAGAGAACCTCTTCCAATTCCTCTAGCGTAGGTAATTCAGAGAGATTGTTCAGGCCAAAGTGAATCTCAAAGTTCTTGGTAGTCCCATACATAATGGGTCTTCCCACTACCTTTCTTCGTCCGCGTGTCTCGATAAGCCTCTTTTCAAGAAGCGTCCGTATCGTAGACCCACTATTGACCCCACGGATTTCCATAATTTCAGGAATGGTCACAGGTTGCTTATATGCAATAACGGCCAACGTTTCTAATGCCGCCAGTGAGAGCTTGGCAGAAGGCTTTGTTTGTAAATAGGTTCGGATATCCTCATGATATTCTGGGCGTGTGCTCATTCTGTACCCGCCGCCAATCTGGCGGATTTCTACAGCCATCTGGAGTGAGTTAAAATACGCAGTTGCTCTGTCTACAATCCCCCTTAATTCTTCCCTTGGGGTTTCTGGGTAGACCTCCTGTAATTCCGCAAGAGTTACAGGATCAGTAGCAACAAACAACATGGCCAAAATAGGATTTGTCAGTTCATTTTCAGACATGATTGGATTTGGATATCTTCGAATAAATCTTTCTGAACAAGCTTGATCTCATGTAGTTTTGTCAGTTCGAGCAAAGCTATAAAAGTTACAACCAGATGAAGACGAGAAAGCCCTCTTTCAAAAAAGAAAGAGAACAAAAGAGCCCCCTGCAGACTCAAAAGCCGTCTAATCTCTTCCATTTTCTCTTGAACCGTCACCACTTCTCCTTCTATCTCCAGCACAATTTTTTCTTTATAGTTTTCCACCATTTGATGAAATGCGGTGACTAGATCAAAAACAGTGGCCGAAATTAGTTCTTTCTCTTCTTCTTCAAACTCGTTGTCTCCTCGGGGCCACACTGACAATTCAACGGTTTCCCGTTCATATAACATTTGTGCCGCTTGTTTAAACTTTTCATGTTCTAGGAGTTGTTTAACTAGTTCCTGTCGAAACTCCTCAATCTCCTGGCCTATCTCAGAATCTGGTTCAGCGGGAAGCAACATCTGCGACTTTATGTGAATAAGTGTTGTAGCCATCACCAAAAAATCACCTGCCACTTCAATACTGAGATCTTTCATCATTTCGAGATAGCCCAAGTACTGATCCGTAATTTGAGCTAAAGAAATGTCATAGATATCTATTTCCTGTTGGCGGATCAGATGAATGAGAAGATCTAGCGGACCTTCAAAGAGATCCAACTGTACTGTATATGCCTGATTTTGTTCTCGAGATAACGGGGGCACGCCCAATTGGTTAATCACGTCGTTAGCCACCTCTTGCATCAAGATCTACAGCACTAATCTTGGGGACACAACTAGTACTGTATCTTCATGGCCTGACGTACCTCTCCCAATGTTTCTCTTGCGATTTCTCTTGCTCTAGCACTTCCCTCAATCAATATCTCCTTCACTGAATCTGGAGACTTTTCCAATTCCTTACGCTTCTCATACAGAGATCCCATCACAGGCGACATTCCTTTAAGCAAATGTTTTTTACAGTCAACACATCCAATTCCCGCAGTTGTACATCCTTTGCGAACCCATTCCTGATCTTCATTACTACTGAAGACCTTGTGATAATCAAAAATAGGACATTTTTGCGGATCTCCCGGATCATCACGCTTTTTCCGTGCAGGATCAGTAACCATCGTCATTATTTTCTTAGAAGCGATTTCTGGATCAACTGAAAGGGGAATCTCATTACCGTAGCTTTTACTCATTTTTCTACCATCAGTACCTGGCAATCTGGCAATTTGGGTCAATTGAGACTCAGGCTCTGGAAACACATTCCCGTAAAGGTGATTAAAGCGTCGGGCAATTTCACGACACAATTCGATGTGAGCAACTTGATCCTCACCTGTTGGGACTACGTCAGCCTTGTAAATAAGAATGTCCGCAGCTTGTAATAAGGGGTATCCCAAAAAACCATAGGTTGAAAGATCTTTTTCCTCCAATTGTTTAATTTGCTCTTTGTACGTTGGAACGCGTTCTAACCAGGGAACAGGAACTATCATGGATAAAAGCAGATGGAGTTCAGCATGTTCAGGGACCAAAGATTGAACCATAACAATTGATCTCTCTGGGTCGATTCCGCTTACTAACCAATCAATAGCAACCTCTAGAACGCTCTTATTAATTCTCCCTACATTCCCATACTCAGATGTTAAAGCATGATAATCCACTATCCCATAGATGCAACGGTATTCTTCCTGCATACGGACCCAGTTAACCAGCGCACCAAAATAATTGCCAAGATGGAGACGGTTCGTAGGCCGCATTCCACTAAAAACTTGTTTTTTCATAGATTTGAACTATTGCTTGGTGCTATAAAAAGAACCTAGGACTAGATCATATCACAGGCGTTTTTGCCCTGGCCGCTCAAGTTCTATCGCATAACTATCGACCCCAAAGACTGCCATAATTAAATCCGACAGACCACAAGTGCTGGTATAATGACCTGCCGTGAGCATACTGCTATTTAACACTGCCTTTGGCTTCTATGTTATGGGTCTATTCCACAGTGTAGCGGCTTTTGTTTCCAAAAAAGAATTATTTTATAAAGTTGCTTTCGCTTCTTTTGGAATTGGATTTTTCCTTCACTCTTCTTTTCTTGTCTACAGAGGACTTGAGATATCCCATTTACCTTTGACCGATCTAAAAGAGGCTCTTGCATTTTTTGCTTGGGCCGTATCGCTCTGTTTTTTCATTTCCTACATACGTTATCGGATAATACCTCTCGGTCTTTTCTTATTGCCCCTGGTGGTCGTTTTAATGCTGGGAACCATCTTCATCAAATCGTCACCTGTGTCCGGAAATTTGGGTAGCTCATGGATTTATTTGCACACTATCTGCCTATTTCTAGCCTATGCCATGTTCTTTGTAACCTCTATCGCAGGGGTGCTTTACCTGTTTCAGGAACATGAATTAAAAGCCAAAAAACCAAAAATGTTTTATTATTGGCTTCCATCACTCGTGCTACTTGACGATCTTTTCTATAAATTCCTAATCTCAGGTTTCTCCTTTATGACTTTAGGCATATTGGCAGGCATCATCTGGGCTGAACAAGATTGGGTCCAGGGCTGGCAAGGTGATCCAAAAGTCATCGCAACAATGGTGACATGGGGCATATATCTTCTATTGATATACCTTCGCCTAATCGCGGGATGGCGCGGCAAAAGGGTAGCAATTATCAGTATGGCGGGCTTCCTCTCGGTACTTTTTACTTTCCTAGGGGCACATTATCTGGGGGGACTACATACCTTTTAATAGAGAAGGCCTATGGACTTAGTGTTAGTTGGCCTCAGCCACAAAACAGCGCCCGTTGAAATACGTGAACGTGTTGCTTTCCCAGAAGAACACCTCCAGGTAGCCTTGCGGCGCCTGCAGACGGAAGCAGAACTCAGCGAAGGCATGATTGTTTCCACTTGCAATAGAGTGGAGATTTTGGCACACGGACAGAATATACGTTCCAAAATTGTCCAGTCGATCAAAGCATTTCTTTACTCCTATCATGCCTTGCGCCCACCGTTCTTAGAAGATTACCTATACAGTCACCTACACCAAGATGCAATCAGCCATTTTTTCCGCGTGGCCAGCAGCTTAGACTCTATGGTGATAGGAGAACCTCAAATTCTCTCTCAGGTAAAACAATCTTACACTTCAGCGTGTCGAGCAGGAAGTGTGGGAAAGCATCTTAACAACCTAATCCCGCGGGCTTTTTTTGTTGCTAAAAAGGTACGTACTGAAACCCGTATAGGTCAGTCAGCAGTGTCCATTGGCTCCGTGTCAATCGAGTTGGCCCGCAAAATCCTTGGCGATCTAAACAATAAATCTATCATCTTAATAGGAGCAGGAAAAATCAGTAGCTTAGCTGCCAAAAACCTAGCCGATGAAGGAATACAAGAATTTTATGTCACTAATCGCAATCCTGAACGTTCCAAGAAAATAGCCGTTGAATTTTCTGGTCAAGTAGTTCCATTCGAAGACTTACAAACCTATCTGCTTCATGTCGATATTGCCGTAGTATCGACGAGTTCAAATTTCTTCATATTGAAAAAAACTGATATCGAAAAGATTATAAAAAAACGTAAATATAAACCTCTCTTTATTATTGATATTTCTGTTCCCCGTAATGTTGACCCTTCCATCAATGAGTTGGAAAGCGTTTTTGTTTACGACATCGACGATCTCCAATCCGTTATCACAGCAAATCTTCAGCAACGACACCAGGAGGCTAAAATTGCTGAAGAAATTGTGATCGAGGAGGTATCCAACTATAGGAAGCAAATGAGCACCAAAAGTGCTGGGGCCCTTGCAAGTAATTTGCGATCACGCATTGAGGAAATATGCCTAGAGGACTTGAGGGCTCGCCGTTCCCAACTTACAGACACCGAGTATGCCCAAACGGAAAAATTATTGAAGAAAGCAGCTCACAAAATTGCCCACCCTCTAGTGGTTCACCTGAAGAACCCAGATGAAAACCCAACTCGACGCCTCCGTACAATGGACATGTTTAAGAAAATATTCAAACTAGATAAAGAGTTATGAAGCCGCTCGTTATTGGATCTCGTAGTAGCCCTCTAGCACTCCAGCAATCGAAAACCATTAAACAGGCACTAATACGACATCATCCTGGGCTCGGAGTAAACATCGAGATAATCCACACTTCAGGTGATGCTTTGTCTCAAACCGCAATGTCCCGAACTACGGCTAACGTCAAAGGACTCTTTGTAAAAGAGATAGAAGAGGCCCTTTTACAAGGCAAGATAGATATAGCCGTTCATAGCTTAAAAGATCTTCCAACAGAGTTGCCTGCTGGGCTCGATTTAGCTTTAATTCCGGAAAGAGAGGATCCTCGAGATGTCCTAATCGCATCCTCCAGTAAGATTCAGAACATCGACGATCTAAAAGAAGGAGCTAAATTAGGAACTGGATCGCTACGTCGCCAAGTACAACTCAAACAACTCCGATCAGATTTAGTGGTCACTCCTATCCAGGGCAACATAGACACTCGCATCCGAAAGATCCAGGAACAAAATTTGACGGGAATAATTTTAGCAGCTGCAGGATTGCACCGCCTTGGACTTGAAAAGAACATTTCTTATGTCTTCAACATAGACGAAATCGTCCCCGCTGTGGGTCAAGGCGCTTTAGCTGTGGAGATTCGTTCAGACGATGATACAACACGTACCCTTGTTGCACCTTTGGACCATGCCCGCACTCACACTTGTGCCTTGGCGGAACGACAATTTCTCAGTGCCATGGGAGGAGGCTGTCAAATGCCTCTAGGAGCTCACGCACATATTGCTGATGGGCTCGCTACATTTGTAGTTTTTGTGGGCGATCCTTTTACTCAAAAGATCCTTCGCAAAACCTCAAATGGTCATCCCAAAGAACTTGAAACAATGGCCTTAGATTCTGCCGAATTTTTGCTATCTCACGGAGCCAATAAAATTCTGGAGAGGGTTAAAAATCACTTACAAGAATGACTAAACCTCTGGAGAATCGCACCATTCTCATTACCAGAGCCCGTAAGCAATCGCTTGGCTTGTGCCGAATGCTAGAACAGCAAGGAGCACGCGTACTCGCATTACCAACAATTGAAATCTCCCCCCGCCCACACCATGAACTAGATCAGGCCATTGACGCATTAAATGGCTGCGATTGGCTTATTTTCACCAGCGTAAATGCAGCTGAAATATTTTTAGATCGAGCCCAATTAGCAAGGCCATTGCCAAAAGAAACTGCGCTGCCAATATTTCCGAAAATCTGCGCTGTCGGATCGGCTACAGCTGAAAAGGTAAAAAGCTATGGCTATACAGTCCACTTTGTTCCACGCATACATCGAGCGGAAAGCATCCTTGAAGATTTTCTGGAACTCAACAACTCAAAGCTTGAAGGGCTGCGTATTCTTATCCCTTGTTCCAGTACAGCTCGGAAGATCTTACCTCGAACCCTCCGTAGTCAAGGAGCCACAGTAACTGTGATTTCAATCTATGACACTGTGATCCCCAAGAGTAGTTATGGGCGATTAGCACAGCTACTCAAAACCGACGCCCTGGACATGATTACCTTTACTAGCCCCTCTACAGTTAAAAATTTCCTTGCCTTGGCAGAAGGAATTTGTGGAATCAATGAATATCCTTGTGCGGTCATTGGCCCTACCACAGCAGAAACGGCTAATGCCCATGCCCTGCGTATCGTAGTCCAGCCGGAGAAAGCTACCGCTGACTACTTGGCTGCTGCTATTGCCCGCTATTTTCAAGAACACAACTCTAAATAATTAACAAGAAGTATCTCACTCCCCCACCCGTTTAAATACAACGTTGAAAATCAATTCAGTGTCCACGATTTCACCTTTGGAAATGGCCGGCAAAAAACTCCAAGAATTCACTACTGTATCCAATGCTCTTTGATTTAACTCTGGATTGATCCCTTGACTCACTTGAAGACCAGAAAGTCCTCCAGAACGACGTATAATCCCCTCAAGTTGTACCACCACTGGATCGGATAAATGCGCCCAGTGAGCGGGCAATGAAGGTTGGGCTTTAACAAGAACAACAGGGGGGATTAACTCTACGTCGAGAAATTTACTGTCAATGGCTTTTAGTTCTTCAACTCCACTTCTGTATATTGTTCCGTGTCCATTCCGGAATCCAGCTTCAGTAACCATTCGCTTTCCATCTCCGATCGTCAGATCGAGTTTTCCTATTCGCACTGCAATAAGGTTAAACTCTGTTTCAAAAACTGCCGCTAGCTCTAAAATGACACTACCCACTTTTAAGTACACTTTTTCAACGGGACCCTCAAGATCATATTTACCCAGAATGGTGTAGCCTCGATAGGTGTTGGGCTCAATAAGCTCAGAAACCTTAAACCGCTTGTTGGGATCTGTGAAATTCTCAACCTCCACAGCATGACCATGATAGAAGTCGCCGGTGGAATCCAGAACAAGCAAA
>JAYZCG010000040.1:0-90053 GCA_036338435.1 Acidobacteriota bacterium | reverse complement strand
AGCATCATTAGTCCGAAAACTGCGGATATGCGTTGAAATTTCAATCCCTCTACACCCCTCTCTCCAACCACAGGGCCGCATTGTGGGACTTCAACTGCGCAACGTAATTACCTACCTGTTCGTCCATTTCTAAAATTAGATACTGCTTGCGCTCGGTTTTTAATGCGACTGATCGTCTTCCGATTCCTGCTGGACAACTATATTTACCAATTTGTCAGGTACAACAATAATATTTCTGATGCTCTTACCTTCAGTGTAGACCTTTGTTTTCTCATCTTCCATTGCAAGTATTTCCATCTCATCTTTGGAGATGCCTGGCGAAGCAGAAAACCTTGAACGGATTTTGCCATTGACTTGGATCACGATATCAATATCTTCTTCACGAGCCAACTCTGGCTCGTAGGTAGGCCACAAAGTAAATGTAAGGGATTCAGCATGACCCATGATTTCCCATATTTCTTCGCAGAAATGGGGAGCAAAAGGAGACAGCAAGAGTGCAATCGTCTCCAGAACCTCCTTCAAAAGACCCAGGTCGCACTGTTCTCCACTATCTAGATATTCGTGGGCAAAATTTAACAACTCCATGATCGCTGCAATAGCAGTATTTTGATGCATACGCTCTAAATCATGGCTTACCTTACGAATGGTCTGATGAGATTTTCGAAGTAAAGCTCTTTCTTTCCCGTTCAGTTCTCTACTCATAGAACCATCAGTATTTTCTCCCTGCACCTGATAAACCATTCTCCAAAGGCGCTTCAAAAAACGAAAGCATCCTTCTAATCCACGATCATTCCAATCCAGATCACGATCCGGTGGAGCAGCAAACAAAACAAACAGGCGAAGAGTATCAGCTCCATATTTTTGAATAACTTCATCAGGTGAGACCACATTTCCACGAGACTTGCTCATGGCCGACCCATCCTTCAGAACCATACCTTGGGTGAAAAGGCATTTCACTGGCTCATCGAATTGAACCAACCCAAGATCTCGCATCACCTTCGTAAAAAATCGCATGTAAATGAGATGTAAAATCGCATGCTCAACTCCCCCGATGTATACATCCACCGGGAACCAATGTTGCACTGCATCACCTTGGATTGGGGCATAATCACATTGTGGACTGGCATAGCGATAGAAATACCAAGAGCTATCGACAAAGGTATCCATGGTGTCCGTCTCCCGTCGGGCTGGACTCTGACACTTGGGACAAGAGACATTCACAAATTCGGATAGGTTGGCCAAAGTAGACTGTCCCAATTGAGCACTTTCTACCTTGGGCAATACGACTGGTAGTTGCTCTTCGGGAACAGGAACAACCCCACACTTGGGACAATAAATCATCGGAATAGGGGTTCCCCAGTATCGTTGTCGGCTCACACCCCAATCCCTCAATCGATAGGTTGTACTTTTATTTGCAAATCCTTTTTGACACCCGAATTCACCCATCTTCTTCTGTGCAACTTGAGAAAGAAGTCCAGAATAAGTTTCGCTATTAGTCAAAATACCATGCTCGGTGAAAGCATGATTTGGTTCTGCTGGCAATGAATCTACTTCTGGCTTAATGACCACCTTGATGGGCAAAGCATACTTCTTGGAAAATTCAAAATCTCGTTGGTCATGAGCAGGAACAGCCATAATGGCACCCGTTCCATATCCCATAAGAACAAAGTTAGCGATCCAAATCGGAATTTCCTCTCCGTTAAAAGGATTAATCGCATAGTGTCCAGTAAAAACACCTTTTTTCTCAGTGTCTTCGGCGGTACGGACTTCCCTCCTCTGATGCCGTATGTCCTCTACAAATTCCGCTACTTCATTAACCTTATTTGGACTAGCCACCCAAGTCTCGACTAGTGGATGCTCTGGAGCCAGTATTAGAGAAGTAGCCCCATAAATAGTATCTAACCGAGTAGTAAAAATATCGACTGTGATTTCATTGCTATTCTGAAGTGGAAAACTCACCGTCCATCCTACCGACTTACCTATCCAGTTTTGTTGCATACGCCGAACCTTATCCGGCCAGCCTTCCAACTGATCTAAGTCTTCGAGTAACTGATCGGCATATTCCGTAATACGGAAATACCATTGCTCCAGTTCCTTCTCAACAACTTGACTCCCATCGCGCCAACAACACCCATCACTCACCTGTTCATTAGCTAGAACCGTCTGACATTGTTCACACCAGTTCACGGGACCCCTCTGAAGGTAGGCTAGTCCCCTCTTATACATCTGTACAAACATCCACTGATTCCATCGATAATATTCAGGAGAACAGGTTGAAATCTCGCGAGTCCAATCGTAGGTCCACCCCATCCTCTGGCACTGCGCCTTCATGGTCATGATGTTATCTACTGTCCATTGCTCAGGGGGAATATCTCTCTGAATAGCCGCGTTTTCAGCTGGCAGTCCAAACGCATCCCATCCGATAGGATGCATGACGTTTAAACCTTGCATACGCCTAAATCGGGCAATGGAATCACCCAAGGAGTAATTCCTGACATGTCCTATGTGCAAAGCACCAGAGGGATAGGGCAGCATCTCTAACACATAGTATTTGTCGGCGGAAGAATCCTCTTGGGCGACAAACTCCCTCTCTTCAGTCCAACGCTGTTGCCATTTTTGCTCTATTGATGTGAAATCGTAATGATTGTTCATAATTCAAAAGAACCAACTAAGCAATTGCTCCACTGCATATTATCCTCACCTAATTAGCTATTTTTCTTTTTCTTCGATCTTGGACAAAACAATCTTTTTCTGTCCCTGGTACTTCCCTTTTCTATCTTTATACGAGGTATGACACTCTTCACGGGCTTCAAGAAAAATGAGCTGAGCGATGCCCTCGTTTGAGTACACTCGAACCGGAGATAAACCCGTATTGACAATCGATATGGTGGCATACCCCTCCCATTCCGGTTCAAAGGGGGTTACATTTACCAAGATTCCACATCGTGCATAGCTAGACTTCCCAGTGCAGATCGTTAGAACGTCTCTGGGAATTCTGAAGTATTCTACAGACTGAGCAAGCACAAAAGATCCGCCTGGAATCACACAGCAGTCACCCTCAAAATCCTCAAAAAAATCGGATTGGACATCTTTGGGATCCAAAGTCCCAGAGAATCCCTGACGGTGGATTTTGTATTTTTGATCTATGCGAAAATCGTATCCATAAGACGAAGGTCCGTACGATATTTCTCCCCGTTGTACCAAAGATTCCTCAAATGGAGCGATCATGTTGTGATCCTTTGCCATGTGAATTATCCAGTGATCCGGTTTTACACCCATCTTACCCTTCTCCTTTTTCAACACGCAAAAGCGGAAGTTTACCCGAGTCTAATTATAAAGCCAAAATGGTTGACAGACCTAGCAAAGCGCAGTAGAGTCAAATTAACGGGTTAAGGAGGCATATCAAGTAGTGATTAAGCACGATGTGGTCAGCCGCGTTGCTAGTACGGTAGGTATCACCAAGGTGCGAGCTGAGGTCGCTGTTGATTCCGTTTTAAGCGCACTCAAGCACGCCATGCAAAAGGGCGAACGGATAGAATTGCGAGGGTTCGGAGTTTTCGTAGTAAAACCTCGTAAAAGTGGCATTGGCAGAAATCCACGTACAGGTGATGAAGTCCCAATTCCTCCTGGTAAAACTGTTCGGTTTAAGCCAGGTAAGGAAATCAGATTCACCCAATAAACGGTTTGAGTGGGGATAATTCAGCTCCCACCGAGCAGGCTTCCGAGTTTCTTCAGCACACCGTCCGCCACCACCCAACTCCAGAAAAAAATCGGATTTTTCTACCGACTATTTTGCTTGTCTGCACATTTGTCACCAGTCTAGCAGCCGGTTATGCTTGGCATGTTAGATTTCTCAGCCGAAGCCAATATGGACCTGTACGAATCTTCAATGACCCGGCAGATCTTTTGAGTGGCCTCCCGTTTGCTTTGACAATAATGGTCATCCTGATAGCGCACGAGATGGGCCATTATATTGCCTGTCGCTACTATGGTCTTAAAGTGACTCTTCCCTATCTAATTCCTGGACCACCACCGTTTAATCCCTTTGGAACGTTCGGGGCCTTTATCAAGATCAGGTCACGCTTTGTTAATCGTCGTCAGCTGTTTGATGTGGGCATTGCTGGGCCTTTGGCAGGATTTGTTTTCATTATTCCCGCCTTAATCATCGGACTGCAACAATCCACAGAAGTCGTCTTCACTGAACCCCTGCGGCAGACCCTGGAATTTGGTAGGCCCCTACTGGTTCACCTAGCAACACCTCTGTACTTTCCGGGTGATCCCGACGCAGCTATCCTACTCCACCCCATCGGGCAGGCGGCATGGTTTGGCATGTTAGCTACCAGCATGAACCTGCTTCCCATTGGACAACTTGATGGAGGACATATCACCTATGCTCTATTTGGTACACGTGGACATCGGATAATCTCCTACACCATCTTCGGAACCCTGATTGGAATCAGCCTCTACTCATTTTTTGTTTACGGCATATTCTCTGTCCTGGGATATTTGCTGTTTGCCTTCCTTCTTCTATTCCTGGGATTTCGTCATCCTAGACCTTGCACAAAACTGACTTCTCTTGGAACAAGGAGGAAAATCATCGCCCTTATCGGATTCGTTATCTTTGTTTTGACGGCAATACCAGTCCCAGTCCGCATTATTAAACACATAGGCAGCTTATAAAAACAGTGTTAGTCAAGATGGGCCAATACTCTTCAGAAGAACAGGATGAAATTATTCGAGACTACTTTGGCCCTCCGGGAGCTGAAGAAGTACCACGCTGCCCGCACTGTGGAGAACTCCTAAACTTTGACACCCGTTACTCCCCTAGTCGTGATTTCCATGTGCATACAAGCTGCAAGAAATGTCAAATAACTTTCCACTGGAAGCAGCCGCAGCAAATACATCCGTGGAAACCCATTCATATCAATTACTTTTTAGAGCGTTATCAAACAGACCAGTCAATTCGTTGTCCAATTGACGATTGCTATATTACCTATTCGGAATTTAGTGACAGTGTCGTAGAATTTCGCTGCCCTTATTGCAACCGCCGGGGTAAGGCACAAGTCCCTTGAGTGTGCGCTTCAGCACCGCTGTCGCACGAGCTCTATACGGACTCTATTTTTGTCAGGTGAGCACTCTCCCCTATCTAGGGAACCTGTGCGCGGCCTACCGTATTCACATCCGTACCGAACCAAATCTCTCGGGAGGATTCGTTGAATACCATGTGGCGTACTGTACCCCCTCCACTTCCAATACCAGTTACACTGAAGAACTTCTCGGTTGTTGAATCAAATCCTACAAACTGGTTGGGTTGTGGAAGGGTCTCAACAAACCAAAGGCGATCCTTGTCATCCACAGTCATGGCATAAGGTCGTGACTCGCTTTTAGATGGGCTACTCCATTCTTTGACTTGCCCAGTAACAGGATCTAGACGACCTAAATAGCCCCGAGCGTAATCTACGTACCAGACCATATCGTCAGATGTAAGGGCTATTCGCCGTGGCCGTGCTTTTTCGTTAGGAAGTGGATATTCGGTTAGAACCATAGTTTTTGGATCAACCGTAGCGATTTTGTTAGTTCCGAACAAACAGATCCAAGGCCGGTTCTTCGAATCTACCACAATACCATATGGTCTAGCTTTCGGCGTGGGTACTTTTATTAGCTGTATTTCGCCTATGTCAATATCAAACTTACCCACAAAATTGCCGCGTTGCACCGTAAACCAAATATCTCCTTCATGGTTAAAGGTTAGGGTGTGCGGATCACTAGCTTCTGGATTGGGCATCATGAATTTGGTGATTGCACCCGTTTTTATGTCTAGTCTTCCAATATGAGAAGACCGGTTGCCTGCATACCAAATAGATCCATCCTCTCCCACAATCACGTTGTGAGGGCCAGTACCCTCATCAAGATCATATCGCTTGAATTCACGACTCTTAGTCCCGAAGTAACCCACGTAGTCCCCTCTCTGACCTACGAACCAAATCTGATCTTTAACACGCACATAGGGATCACGTGGTCGACTTTCACTCCAGGGAACCTCCCATTCCCCAATCTCCACCTCAATATTTTGACCCATCGCATCGACAGACCACATCAAAACCACCAAAAAAATAGGCCCGATTTTCTTCCAATACTGTGTGACCACAAGACACCCCCTATAGTGAGCAGATCTTACCTCAAAAATCACCAATCTGCTATTACGTGCTTATGACGAATATAAAAAAGCATACAAGCGCGACAACCAAAAACAAATAACCGATCTGGCGAAGTTTACGTCTTCCCTGAGCCTTACGATATGTCTCACCCCATTGCTGGTCTTCGAGTCTGAGTTCCAACGTGTCTAAATCTGCCGGACCTTCGAGGATGGGCAAATCCGAGATGTGTTGCAAATGAAAAAATCGCTGTAAAATCCAGTACAGAATCGCCGCACCGATGAGGAATGCGAGAATCCAAATGCCGTACTCAGAAAAAGAAAAAATTACAAAGATCACCAGTGTAACAACCACTACCAGGAGCACTCGAAGATACCCCCAGTAAACAGTTGTTCGAAATTCGGCTCCGCATCTTGGACAACTAAGCCGACTCGGTATCAGCAAAGAATCTGTCCACAAACGGGCTTTACAAACTGGACAGCGATGGGACATCAATCACGACGGTAATGGCGGAGTTCTCTCCATGGCCCCTGCACTGTGACATCATCTATGATAGAAGCTCCTACCACAGAAGCAACCTTTTTGCGCAACGACGTAACACTGCCCCCGCCACTGGGATGCACCCGATTAGTAAATAGGATAACAAAAGAGGAACTGTAAGGATCGATCCACAATGAGGTCCCCGTGAACCCCGTATGTCCAAATGAGCCGATAGGGAAAAGATCGCCACGTGGCCCGCTAAACGGTGAATGAATGTCAAATCCGAGACCACGCCAATGATTCGCCCCTTCTGGAGACTGGGGAGTTGTCATTTTAAGGACAGAAAGCGGAGACAGGATTCTGACACCTTCGAATTCTCCCAAATTAAGAATCATCTGTGCATATATTGCGGTATCTTGCACCGTTGAAAACAATCCCGCATGCCCCGCATGTCCCCCCATTCTGAAGGTGGTGGGATCGTGTACAGTTCCTTGCAACATTTCTCCACCCCTATATTCAGTTGGGGCAATACGGCTCTGGAATGCCCTAGACGGGTAGAAATCAGTGTGTTCCATGCCTAAAGGTCTGAAAATACGTTCAGCCGCAAATTCATGCAGAGGCTTGGAACTTACCTGTCGAATGATCTCTGCAAGAACTATGTAATTGATGTCACTGTAGATAAATTTTTCCCCTGGCGATGACACCAATTGCTCCCCAAATGCTCTTTTAATACCAGTTTCATATCCTTCCCACAGTTCATCCAGATCTAAATCAGGTCGAAGACCTGAGTAGTGGGTCAATAGTTGGACAACGGTAATAGATCCCTTTCCATTTTGTGCAAAATCTGGCAGATATGCCGACACCGGATCAGTTAGGGATAACTTTCCTTCCTCCACCAAAAGCATGACTGAAGTAGCCGTTGCCAAAACCTTAGTGAGGGATGCTACGTCAAAAATAGTATCTATGGTTACAGACTCTTTTTGAGGAATTAAGTTTTTATATCCAAAGGCTTTAAGGTAGACAACTCTTCCCTTTCGAGCAACTAAAACTACCGCTCCAGGAATCTTCTTCTGCTCTATATCACTTTGGATTACTCCATCCAACCGGGCAATTTGCTTGCTGGACATTCCCACATCTTCAGGAGTGGTCAGCGATAAAAACTGTGCCTGAAGCCCATTTACTGCCGCAAACAAAATCAACAATCTAAAAATCATCATTCCCTCTAGCAAGGAACAATCCGGATTTCATCTTAAGTTATCTTTTAATCGTACTTGTTATAATTCGCGTCAAAGAGAGTTCTTTAGAGGCATCAATCGTCTTTAGGTGGCATACTATCATCGTTCCCCGACCAGAAGTAAAAATTGTACTAATGCATTCTAGAGAAACTGACACCACACAATTCGAACAACAAACTGAAGAGCTCATGCTCCTTGGAAGCGTGCTTCAGACTCTCTCTTGGGATCAGGAAACCATGATGCCATCACAGGGTGGCTCCTTCAGAGCAAAACAAATATCTGCTCTTTCTGCATTCTATCACCAAAAACTAATAGACCCTTCTTTGGGGGCACTCCTTGAACGTCTCCAGGATACCGATCTAGAATTGTGGCTCCAGACCTCGGTTCGAGAAATCAAACGACAACGCAACAAGGCTATACGTCTTCCCGAACAACTTGTACGAAACTTAGCGGAAACGACTTCGTTGGCCTATGCAGCATGGGTCCAAGCTCGCGAACAATCCGACTGGTCTCAATTTGCGCCCTGGCTGGAGAAAATCATACGACTCAAGCGGGAAGAAGCCCGCTATCTACAAAAATCTGATGTGCTCTATGACGCTCTTCTAGATCACTACGAACCGGATATGACAACTCAGGTGCTGGATACACTTTTTGCCGTCTTAAGACCTCGATTAACCGAGCTACTCAACCAAATCCAAGCATCTGAAAAACAACCAAATTCGCATCTCTTAAAAGGCTCTTTTCCTGCTTCCAAGCAACGTGATTTCGGACACCAAGTACTCTCCTCAATGGGCTTTCAGTGGGAAGCAGGTCGACTAGATCGCTCACCACATCCTTTCTGCACTGGACTATCTCCTTCAGATGTAAGAATCACGACCCGCTACTCAGAAGATGACTTTTCCTCTTCGTTGTTTGGGATTATCCATGAAGGAGGCCATGCGTTATATGAGCAGGGGTTAGGTTCCCATCATTATGGATCTGCTGCTTGTGATGCAATTTCGCTTGGGATACACGAGTCTCAGTCACGCCTCTGGGAAAACCAAGTCGGTCGTAGCCGAGCCTTCTGGGAATACTGGTTTACACCACTCAAAGATACTTTCCCGGGAAAACTCGATCATCTATCAATCGACAGTTTTGTACGAGCTATCAATCGCGTTGAGGCTTCCCTTATCCGTGTAGAAGCTGATGAGGTGTCCTACGGTCTCCACATCATCCTTCGTTATGAATTGGAAAAACTAATGATTGAGGGTGATTTAGAAGTATCGGATTTGGAAATGGCTTGGAATACAAAAATAGAGGAATACCTCGGGATAATTCCATCGAATGCTGCAGAAGGTGTGCTTCAGGACATACACTGGGCACATGGATCTCTAGGGTACTTTCCGACCTACTTACTTGGAAATCTCTACGCCGCCCAAATTTTTCACCAAGCTAAACAAACCCTACCTGCACTGGAAGACAATATCCGCAACGGACAACTCATTCCCCTACGCGAATGGTTGTGCACGGAAATCCATCAGCGTGCCAAAACCGTCACAGCAGAAGATCTGATCCAGGACCTTACGGGTAGTCCTCTAAGCCCCCATTATTTTCTTGATTACCTTGAAAAAAAATTCGGTGATCTTTACGAACTCCGCAAATTTTAAGATGTCATTTTACAAGATAAATACGTTCAGTATTCTTCTTTCCACCTTTTTGATGATGTCATTGTCAATGGCCCAAGGAACACTCCAGTCAGGAGCTGATCGCATCCTCGAAAATCCCTATTTCAACTGGATTCGAGGAAAACATGTGGGGCTGATTACCAATCCCACAGGCGTAAATTCTCAGTTAGTATCAACTTGGGAAGGCTTGTCACAACATCCAGATGTCAATATGGTTGCCTTATTTGGTCCCGAGCATGGGATTTTTGGTCATGCCCAAGCAGGAAATCATCTTCCTGATGCTGGAACCGTCTACAGTTTATACGGCGATACTCGTATCCCGACTACTGAAATGCTAGAGGGTGTAGACGTCTTAGTCTATGACATACAGGATACAGGAGTCCGTTTTTATACCTACATTTCAACGATGTACCTAAGTATGCAAGCAGCCGCAATGAAAGGTATACCCTTTATTGTCCTGGATCGACCGAATCCAATTGACGGCTCACGGGTTGAAGGGCCAATATTACAGACCCAATATAAATCTTTTGTAGGAATACCAGGACTCCCCATTCGTTACGGAATGACACCAGGTGAGTTGGCTCAAATGCTTAATGAAGAGGAAGATCTGGGATCCGATCTCAAGATAGTCCCACTCGTCGATTGGCACCGACACCAATGGTATGATCAGCTTGACCTTGAGTGGATATTACCCTCTCCCAATATGCCCACATTGACCACCGCCTCTATCTATCCAGGCTTTGGTCTGCTAGAAGGAACTAATCTATCAGAGGGTCGAGGAACAACTCTCCCTTTTGAGTTGGTTGGAGCCCCATGGCTTAATGCACAAGAACTCGCAAAACAACTGAATCATTTAAATCTTCCTGGTGTCCACTTTCGCTTTCAGATCTTCACCCCCACTTTTTCTAAATACCAGGATGAATCCTGCCAGGGAATTCAGATTCACATCCTTAACCGTAATATCTTTCAACCACTCAAGACCGCACTACATCTATTGTCAGAAGTCCACAAACTCCACCCTGAACAACTACAATGGCACGCTCAATTTTTTGATCGCCTCGTTGGAAATGGTTGGGTTCGTGAGGCATTACTCAAAAGACATCCAGTAGAAAAGATCGTCACACAGTGGCAACCGGAATTAGAACGATTTAAGCAAAAGCGTGGCCAATATCTCTTGTACGAATAACCCAGGTATGATCTCTACTCGTTACTTTTTTGTTACCAAGCTATCTTAGAATCGTTTGACCGTGTATGACACGCTAACGGACTCATTGTACTGCTTTCTATTTTTATATAGATTATGGCTGGATTAGGCTTACTTCATCCTAGTCCAGTACTGCTCTAGTAATCTATTGAACTGATCAGTGTATCGGATACTGTCTAGCTCTGAGCTAACCTTGAGAAGTTCGTCAGCAACCAGTCGTACATAGGTCTCTGCGTCCTTTTCAAAAGCCTGTTCTAGATGTTGAAGAGCCGCTTCTTTATCCCCTTGGCGAGCATGCAGAAAAGTCAGTCTAAAGTGAGCATGAGCACTTTCTACACCACGATCAAGAGCCTTGAGATAGTAAATCTGAGCCTCACTTAAATCTTTCACTTCATCCAGCACAAGCGCCAAATTGTAGTTAGCAGGCCCATCATCTGGACTCAACTCGACCGCTTGTTCCAGTAGGCGACGGGCCTGTTTTGTCTCATCCAAGTCTAACAAGAGCGTGCCCAGATTAAACAATATTTCAAAATCCTGTGGGGTATAGCGAAGGGCTTTCTTGTAAGCCTCTACTGCCTTTCTATCCTTTTGTTGAGCTAAAAGCACATCTCCCAGTTGAGCCCAAAAAACTGGATTATCAGGCTCTTGCTCAAGTCCTCTCTGTAAATATATTTCTGCCTGGGCGTAGTCATTCTGTCTCCTGGCAATGACACCCAAATTTGCAAGATTCGTAGCTGATTTCAAATCAGTGCGAAGTAATCGCTTCTTTGCTTCTTCTAGATCCCCTTGATCTAGAAGAAGGTAGGCCATTTCCTGAGCTAGCTCCTCATGCTTTGGATTAATTTGCTCTGCTATTCTAAACTCTTCTAATGCCAGATCATCGGCCCCTTTATCCCGATAAGCAAGACCTAACAAAAAGTGTGCTTGGAAATTTGCTGGGAAATTAAGTATAAATTGTTGATAGCTCTGAATCGCCTCTTCGCGTTGCCCCAATGCCTGTTGCGAAAGTGCGAGCTCAAAAAAAACTTCGGATGAGCTTGAATTTATCTCTAACACCTTTTCAAACGCCTCCACAGCCTCCATATGCTGCTGTTTTTGGTGGTAGATCCGTCCCATAAATTGCAGGGCCTGATAATTCTCAGGATTAAGTGTGAGAATGTGTGTTAGATCGGACACAGCCAGATCTAGTTGATTTGCCTCAAATCGTAGGCGTGCACGTAGCAGATAACCACGAGGATTCGTTCCATCGAACTCTATCAGACTATCCAGTTGATTGGTGGCTTGTTGCAATCGTGCCTGTCTGATGTAGACGAGCGCTAAATTATACCTAGCAACCGCAAAATTTGGGGCATGTGCCACCGCCTCCTCAAAATATGAAGCTTGTTCTTGGGAGTTCTCCTTTGCAGTTCCAATTAATTCCTCGCCTTTGCGGAACCACTCCAAGGCAATTGGATCCACGGACTCGACTATCTGTAGTGGTGTCCCCAATAACAATACAATTAATGCAACCCCCATGACTTAATCCTAACGCAGATTGGATTGTAGGTATTATCCGCAGTCCATTGTTCTCAAAGGGTATAAAAGCCTAGGCAATATCTTCAAAATAAGTCATTTCCCTAAACTCCCTGTAGCGCATCTCAATCTCAGTAAAAGTGAGTTCCCTAAGTCGCTCAAGAGAAAATCTCTCCACACAAAAACTGGCCATCACTGACCCGAAAATTATAGCCTGCCGGGTGGCTTGTACATCGTTTCGGTCCACACCCGCCAAATATCCTACAAAACCTCCTGCAAAACTGTCTCCAGCTCCAGTAGGATCAAATACTTGTTCAAGAGGATAAGCAGGTGCCCCAAAAATCACTGGACTAGTTTCACTGGACAATTGGCCGTCAGGACACGTCTCCTCTGAATCCATATAAAACATCAACACGCCATACTCACCACGCTTAACCACTAGTATCTTGGGCCCCCAAGTGAGAATCTTCCGTGCCCCTTTTACCAAATTGGTCTCCTGAGCTAGTTGTTTGGCCTCCGATTCATTGACCAAGAGAATGTCCACCAGCTTTAATGTCTCTAGAAGAGTGTCCCAATGCCCTTCTATCCAATAATTCATGGTGTCACAGACTACTAATTGAGGAGCTTCAACCTGGGAGAGAACCTGATGCTGAAGAGCAGGATCGATGTTTCCAAGGAATACATAACGGGCATTTTGGTGCCTGTTGGAAAGTGTAGGATGAAAATCAGCGAACACATTAAGCTGAGTGTCTAATGTCAGTGCCTCATTCAAATCATGTCCATACTCCCCTTTCCAACGAAAGGTCTGACCATCCATATATTCAAGTCCTTCTAAATTTATATCTCTGGACTCTAGAAGCTCTACATCCTGTTTCCGAAAATCTTTTCCGACACAAGCCACTAGATCTATGTTGGAAAAAAAACTAGCCGAAATACTGAAATAGGTTGCAGAACCTCCCAACACCTCCTCCACCTCCCCGAAGGGAGTCTTCACTGAATCATAGGCAACTGATCCGACAGATAAGATAGATGTCATTTCCCTTTATTTAACGTATTTACCTATTATTATATCTAGTTTTTTATTAGTTTCTAACGGGATCTGATCTGGCGGTGTGAGAATAGCATTTTCTAGAGCATGATGACACGTACAATCCACCTTTTCAGGAAATGCTTGGACAACTTCCTCGACTAAACGCTGGGCATTTGTACTATTTTTTTCCAGATAACCAAGGAGAGTATCTACTGTGACGGGCTCCTCTTCTTCATGCCAACAATCATAGTCGGTGACCATAGCAATGGTGACGTAACAAATTTCCGCTTCTCGGGCTAATCTGGCTTCTTGTAGATTCGTCATTCCAATCAGATCCATCCCCCAACTTCTATACAGGTGAGATTCGGCACGCGTTGAGAAGGCCGGTCCTTCCATGCACACATAGGTTCCCCCTCGCTTTAGGGGTAACTGAATGTTGCCAGCTGCCACTTCCACTTGATCAGCCAACTGGGAACAAATAGGATCAGAAAAGCTGATGTGCGCTACCACTCCTTCCCCAAAGAAAGTCGATACCCGCAAGCTAGTACGATCTACAAATTGATCAGGAAGCACAAAATCCATTGGTTTGTTTTCTATTCTTAATGAACCGACAGCGCTAGCTGAAAGGATCCGACTCACCCCGAGTTTCTTAAACCCATAAATATTTGCTCGGAAATTAAGTTCACTAGGCAAAATACGGTGGTTCTTGCCATGGCGAGCTAAAAAGGCCACTTTCACACCATTCAGTTCTCCCAAGATGTACGCCTCACTAGGACTACCGAAAGGCGTGCTTATTTGTATCTCTTCCCTGCCCTCTAATGCAGACATTGCATACAATCCACTACCACCAATTACACCAATTTCCGCTTGTCCCATCACGTTCTCCAAGGCTCTGACTTTAGCACGTATTCTTCCTCTTTTTTTGATAAATAACCCAAAAAAATTTCTGGATCATGCTCGAAGAAAAGAAGCCATTTCTCTTGAATGGCCTGATCATAGATCTGCCGGCGAACCTTGAGAGTAGTTATTGGGAAAAGGTCATAGCTCATAATCCAAGGAAGACGTATGTGCGCTGTTGTAGGACATAGATCAGCAATAAAAAACATCACCTGACCTTCTGATTCGATCTTGACAGAATAATGTCCTGCTGTGTGTCCTGGGGTATGAACAAGTTGCACACCAGGTGCGACTTCAGGCTCTCCATCAAAGATATTTAACAGATTGCTTTCCTCCACCGGCTCCCAGTTGTGAGGATAATAGGTAGCTTTAGTGCGCTCATTAGGCTGTTGAGCATCTTCGTATTCTAGACGGGAGATCCAATACTCAGCTTGTGGAAATGTTGGAACAATCTCCCCATTTTTGTAAATAGTATTGCCCCCACAATGGTCAAAGTGAAGATGGGTATTGATCACAACATCGATATCTTCTGGATCAAGGGAAACTTGCGCTAACTCATCTAGAAGATTTGTCTTATTGTCGAGATTGTATATTTGAATCTCTTTCTTGGAATATTTAAACCCACAACCAGTATCAATTAGGATATTTGCCTCTCCAGTTTGGATGAGAAGACAGTTGAGAGCTAACCGTATACGGTTTTGCCGGTCAGGAGGCATTTCCCGCTGCCACAGGGTCTTCGGGACAACTCCAAACATTGCCCCACCGTCCATCCAAAGATGTCCATCGGAGATAAGATGTAATTCTAGTTTCCCAAATTTCATAATGATTTCTCCGGCAAAGGCTGGGAGAGTTCAACCAGAACACCTCCAGTTGAGTCGGGATGAACAAACGCTATCTCACAACCTCCCACGCCTAGACGTGGTTTCTCATCTATCAGTCTGATGTTTAATTCCTTTAGAATCTTGAGTTGCTTTCTTAAATCATCAACTTCAAACGTAATGTGGTGGAACCCTTCTCCACGTGCCTCAATAGAACGTTGGACCGGAGAATTGATGTCAGTAGGCTCAATAAGTTCGATTGCTGATTCACCCACTTCCATTACTGCCACCTTAGCACCTTGATCACTGATGACTTCAATCATACCGATTTCCAAACCAAGACTCTTGTAGAACTCGGCGACTGTACTTATTGATTTCGTTGCAATCCCTACATGGGCTATCCTCTTAACCATTAGATTCCTCCTCACAAAGATCCAGATCCCGTAGCAATTGATCCACGATCGTATGCGGATCCAACTCTCTAGTCATCATTTGTTCGACATATTCGTCTAATACATCATTGGAAATTCTTCCTAACACTATGTCTGTCACACGCCGATGGAGCAGGTCCATAAGCCGCTTCTGGAACAAGTACTTTTGCCTACCTTCATTGTGCTCAGATCCCCTTAGAAAAATACGATAACACTGTATGGACTCAGCAAGCTCAGAAATACCCTTACCTTGCGTGGCAACCGTTTTAACAACAGTAGGAGTCCATTCATCTTTGCGCCCAATCTCACCATGCAACAGCTCTGTTAATTGACCTTCTACTTCCAAAGCTCCCTTGAGATCGGACTTATTTACAACGTAAATATCACCAATTTCCATGATGCCAGCCTTTAACGTCTGGACATGATCACCCATACCAGGAACTAGTGTTACTAAAGTGACATCGGCAGTATTGATAACATCAACTTCGTCCTGACCAACTCCCACAGTTTCCACTATGAGAATCTCATATCCCCCCACATCCAGTATCATCAGGGCTTCATCAACAGCGATTGTGAGTCCTCCCAACTTCCCACGCGTGGCCATACTTCGAATAAAAATTCTGGGATTGGTAGAGAGTGATTGCATCCGTATCCGATCACCTAAAATTGCGCCTCCTGAAAAAGGAGAGCTGGGGTCTACTAGAATGATCCCAACCTTCATCCCGGAGTCTGTGTAGTGGTGAGCTAACTGGTCCACTAGAGTACTTTTACCTGTACCTGGACTACCCGTCACACCAATGACAAAGGCATGACCAGTTTGAGAGAATAGCTCCTTGAGCAACGGCCTCACGTCCTCGCCTACGGAGTTCTCCACCTGTGTGATTGCACGAGCAATTGTACGTACATCCCCATCGAGTATCTTCTGGATCTGTTGTGAAATATTCTTGTTAATTTGTGATTTTGCTATCTTCGTCAAGCTTTCTACCCCATTTTATAATAACGGAAAGTAAGCGAACCTGTACCCCACAGTTCTTCAGCCTGGTTCATCATAGTTTTAATCAGTCCATATTCCCCTCGTCAAGTACACCGTTTTAGTGTATTTCAACATCTTAGTCGGACTGATAAATTCTGAAAATTCAATTTGAGAAAGTTTCTTGCATCCTTGATCTAACAATGAGAGTGTGTAGTCTGTATTATCGAGTGACTGAGAAACACCAGTTGCACCTCATCTGATCAAAGGGACCAAAGGAGAAACCAATGAAAATCGGTCTAACAATTTTTGCTGTTATCGCAATGTTTGCATTTATTGACAGTGCTCATGGACAGAAAGACGAACGTCTTTATGGTGTGTGGGAAATGACCTATTATGCCCGCGACGGCAATGCCATAGATTGGACTGGAATGATGATCATTACTCCGGGACATTTCAGTCGTATCTACATGCACAAGGACCGCCCTGTTATCCAAGATCGGTATAAAAATCTGTCCGACCTTACAGACGAGGAAAAAAATACCATTGTTGATATTTTCGTCCCCAAGTTCGGTGGAGCTAGTGGAACCTATAGAATTGAAGGCACACAGCTTTTTTTCCAACCGATCTTTGTAGCTAATCCTGGACTGAAGGGCCGCGAACCCAGTCGCATGTTTACGTTGGATCGAGATAGAACAACATTAACCTTAAAGGGGACTTATTCTCGAGGCTATGAAGTAGAAGAAATATGGGTTAAACGGGAAGACATAGATGAACGAGAATAGTAACCTCACCCTACGGCTGTACGACACTTATAGTGTATCCTTCTATTGCTTTTTCAACATCAGCTGTTCTAGGATTTAGTTCGCCTGATCTAAAATTTAGAAATCTATTCCACGAGGATACTCCGTGATTAGATGGGCAATATATGACAGAGTAGTCATAATCAAGACTTGATAAGGAGAGGATATGAGTGCTGACATTCAGAGTCGTCGAAAAAAAGAACTAGTCGCCTACGTACTGGCTGCAATCCTTATGATTGTCCGTGTCGATTTCTGGTGGTGGGAAGCAGAGATGCCTATGATTCTATTTGGGTGGATCAACGCTCCCATGCTTTACCAATTTGGCATTTGGACAGCAGGCTTTATCCTGGTGGTCTATGTCGCTAACTATATCTGGACGGATTAGGAGGTCAATGTGACTGATCAGGTAATAGTGGTTCTTTCGGTATTAGCCGCCTACATGGCGGTCATTGTCTTCATTGGTTTCTATAGTTCTCGATTCAGCAAAGGAACTATGGAGGACTATCACATGGGCAGCCGTAGTTTTAAGTCCTACGTCCTCTTTTCCGCCGTCTTCGGGGCCAATATTTCAGCTGTAACTCTAACCGGCGTTCCCGGCGCAGCTTACCATTTAGG
Source organism: Acidobacteriota bacterium (assembly GCA_036338435.1). Taxonomy (GTDB): domain Bacteria; phylum Acidobacteriota; class UBA6911; order RPQK01; family JADFOI01; genus JAPYTY01. The sequence goes on along the minus strand of JAYZCG010000040.1, from coordinate 72,239 downwards.
TTGGGTAATGTGGCCCTATTTTGCCACAAGTTGGGCATGGTGTACTCCTCTGCTCTTTTACACTGTAGGGAGCCGATCATGGCTCTTAGGTCAAAAATACGGTTATATGACCGTATCTGAGGTAGTTGGCAATCGGTGGAAATCTCAGCCCTTGGCTATCATTCTAAGCCTCGTGCTAATTATCTACACCGTTCCCTACTTGATGACCGGGCTTCTGGGGGCCGGTCGAACACTAGAAGCGTTGACTGATGGTTATATCACTCTTAACTGGAGTATGGTTCTCGTCGCGACAGCTGTGCTGACATATCTGCTCCTAGGTGGTATGCGCGGTGCGGCCTGGGTCAACACCTTTCAAACAACTATTTTCATGGTTGGGAGCATCGCCATTTTCGCGGTAATTGCCAATGCCTTAGGGGGTCCATCTGAGGCCACCACGCGAGTCATGGATCAATCTCCAGAGCTCATTACCCGCTCTAAGATGACAATGCGCCAGTTTTTCAGTTACGGCATTATTGTGGCATTTTCCCCCATTGTCTTTCCCCAGCTTTTTATGCGACTACTCACAGGCCGGGATCCAAAAACACTCAAGCGAATCATGTGTTTTTACCCTATCCCCGCTCTCGTTATGATGTTTTTGATGGCAACACTTGGAATGTGGGGACGTACTGCCATTCCAGGCTTAGAGGGGGCTCAGTCAGATGCTATCCTACCTATGCTGCTCACTGGGTATACCCCGATCTGGATGATGGGGATCCTAGGAGCCGCGGCATTTGCTGCCATGATGTCTACAATGGACTCCCAACTACTGAGTGTCACGACAATGATCACACGCGATTTCTTCTCGCGGAGTCGCCTTGCTGGTGCCTCCGAGACAACCATGGTGCGCATTAGTCGAATCCTTGTTTTTGTCCTTGCCATTTTAGCTCTAATTTTAGCTGTTTTTAGTCCAGCTAAAATCATCACCATTATCGAGTTTGCCCTGGGTGGCTTTGCTTGCCTGCTTGCACCTGTGGTTGCAGCGCTCTACTGGAAACGTTGTACCCACCAAGCAGCTATCTGGTCGGTCATAACTTCTCAAATCTGTATCATTGGATTAGAAACAGGTCTTCTCCCTGAGAGTCTTAAATTTGGTTTTCTCTCAGGACTACCTGCCATAGTCATGAGTATAGTAGTCCTCGTGGCAGTTACTTATCTAACCCCACCGCCTCAGGATGAGGGCACACGCGATTACTTTGAACTCTTTTCAAGAGCCAAGGAAAAGGGGCATCAGCAATAAAACAACAAGATAATAAATATAAGATACTAGCAACATGTTAATTTGCTAGTAGGCTCTGGACCAAAATCAACTCTTCCTTGAGCCTGTGAGAAATTCAGTATCGTACTGGGGAGATGACTTATGAAAAAGCATTCTAGAAGTTACGTTAGTCTTGTCTTTCACGTGTCCGTTTCATTGCTATTCGGAACGGGAATATTGTGGTCTCAGCTACCTCCCGATGTGGCCAAATATGGTTACGCAGACACCATTTTTGTCAACGGCAAAGTGGTGAGCATGGACGATATCTCAAACTCGACCAGTCCAGGTAATATCTACCAAGGCATTGCTGTCAAGCACGATAAAATTATGAAACTTGGGACCACCCAAGAAATCCGTTCCGTGGCGGGACCTGATACCCAAGTCTTTGACCTCAAAGGTAGAACTATTATCCCTGGCATCATTGAATCTCACAGTCATATGTACGGCCGTGCCGTACAACTTCTGGATCGATTAGGATTCAAATATCCACCGGAAAACGTTTATATGGCCAGAGCCACAGCCGATCCCAACGATCTGGAAAAAACCCAGGCCATTATGCGCGATGCTATCAAAGATGCAGTAACTAAGGTTGATCCGGGAGACTGGATTGTCCTTAATTTAGGGCGTCATCCTGATGAACCCAAGCTACAACTACAACTATGGGGAGATACCCGCCGTTTGACCAACCGGCGAACAATGGATGAATGGGCTCCAGAAAATCCTGTTTTGCTACGACCTGGACATAGAGGGAACATTAATTCAAAAGCGTTAGAAATTCTGGATGATTTCTTCCCCGGATATTCCGCCTCGATTCACGAAACAATGCATGGAGATGTGATCGGTGAAAATATTCCTGAAATCGGCTGGGTCGGCAGTCAGGAAATGTCAGTTATTACCTGGGAACTCTTTTTGGAACAACTCCCTTTAAATACCTTGGCTCAGGCCATCAAAATTATCTCAGAAGAAGCAACCACCAAGGGGATTACGACCTTCTCAAGCCGTATCCAGTTCCCCAAGATTATGAGCGGATATGCAACGCTAGCCGGATTGGGCCAGATGCCAATCCGTTTTTCGGCACACTATGAAATCCATCGCCTGCCAACCGATCCTCAGCAGACCCGTCAGATCTACCGTCGTACAGGAGTCCTGCAGGGGATTGGAGATGATTATCTTTGGATTGACGGTGTAGCCTCCGAACGTTGGGATTCGCGTTATCCAGAATCATGCACAGGCCCAGACACTGTAGCACCACCACATATAAAGGCAAGAGAGGTCTGCCCTCAACCTGGAGAATTGCCCTGGGACACACTTGAAAATGCTGCAAAGGCAGGATGGCGTCTGGCAGGAATCCACATGTGTGGTAGCGAAAGTACCCGCGCCTTTTTCAGAATGATTGATCAGGCCCGAGAAGTAAATGGCTGGACAATGCAGGATGTGCGTGACATGAGAATGACTGGAGAACACTGCAATCTGATCGGTAAACAACCAGATATTATTAAAAAATTGACAGACTATGGAATGATCCTCAGTTGTGGCCCTGATCTGGTAAGTGAGTCTCCCGCCTGGATTCGGGATTACGGTGAACAAATCGAACCCTTTATGCTGCCCTTCAAAACCTGGATTGAATCAGGCGTCAAACTAGTCGGACAACATTACGGTTCAACCCCTCCCTTTAACAAACTATGGCAAGCAGTAACCCGCCAACACGATGGGGTTGTTTGGCAACCGTCAGAGAGAATTGACCGGGTCCATGCCTTAAAAATGTGGACCTCCTGGGCCTCAGAATACATCCTTAAGCAAGACAAACTAGGCACATTGGAAGTCGGTAAATTTGCTGATATGGTAGTTCTTGACCGTGACTACTTTACAATTTCAGTAGATGACATCCTGAAGGTTCGCACCCCCATGACCATGGTGGGCGGCAAGATTGAGCAACTGCAAGAGCTGCTAGCAAAAGATTTTGGAAGAGAAGCAATTGGCCCAATCTATGACTTCAATGATGATGAGGTCGCAGCACAATACTTGAGGTAAATTTTTAGGCCATAGGTCACTTTTCTATGTCAACCTCACCTGAAAATAAGACGGCAACGCTCCTTGAAAATTTAAAGGAAGGCCAGAAAAACTTCAAGGATTTGCGGAGCTTTGCACAACAAGTTATTGACCACTTGCCTGGTACCATTAAGCAAGTCAATCACACAGTTAACCCCCGATTTGGATGTACGGCACTAGCTGAAAAATTCGCGCGAAAAAACGAATACCCTGCTCTATTTTTCCCACGTATTCGTGGAAGTCGTTTACCTCTTATTATCAATCTGATGTCTACCTATGAACGGCTTGCACTGGCCCTAGAAACTACCCCGCTTGATATGGTGACCACCTACGGGAACCGTCTGGCCAAGGGAGTAACACCTATCGAAGTAACAAGCGAGGAGGCTCCTGTCAAAGAGATTATCTGGCAAGGTAAGGATGCAGATCTTACCCGACTTCCCATTCCCGTACACAATGCTGATGATGCTGGTCCTTTTATTACTGGAGGTGTGGGAATTACCCGAGATCTAGAAACCGGTGAATTAAATGCAGGCCTCTATCGCCACCAAGTCTTTGACAAACAGGAACTCGGAGTCTGGTTTATTGCTACACATCACGGTGCCTATATTCATCGAGCCTATGAGGAGCAGAACAAACCCCTGCCCATCGCCATCGCCATTGGACACCACCCGGCTTTTCTGATGGGAGTGATCAGCCGCCTCCATGGGATCGGTGGGGAACTTGAGGCCGCCGGAGCACTCTTGGAAGAACCGGTTCGACTTGTAAAAGCCGAAACTAGCAATTTGCTCGTTCCGGCCGATGCAGAGATCGTAATTGAAGGAGAGGTTGTACCAAAACTACGACGCGAAGAAGGGCCCTTTGGAGAATGGCCAGGACATTACATGGCAGGCGGCCCCAAGCCCATTATCCGTGTCTCTACGATTACTCTCCGCTCGGATGCCATTTACCAAGATATTTTCTCAGCCAATCAAGAGCATCTAGTCATTGGATCTCTTCCCAGAATGGGAAGTATTTATCGTGCTGTCAAAGCTGTGGTGCCCGGCGTACACTCGGTCAACGTTCCTGCTCACAGCCGCATGCACTGCTACATATCGTTAAAAAAATCTCGGGACACCGAAGTAAAGAAGGCTGCTTTTGCTGCACTCAACACAGAACCGGAAAATCTCAAAATGATTGTGGTAGTCGATAGTGATATCAATGTCTTTAACGATGGGGATGTCATGTGGGCAATCGGTACTCGATTTGACGCGGCTAAGGATCTTTTGGTGATCCCGGATTGGTCTGGTCCTGGCGGGTTACTTCCTACCGGCTGGAAATACCATGAGGATGGAACACGCTCACCTAAAACAATGGCTGCTATGGTGCTCGATGCGACTAAGCCAGAGGCACGCATACCCTATCCGAAGCGTGCAAAGGTACCGGAACCCGAGGTGGACACAGCCAACATCGAAAAAATTAGTGATCTTACAACTCTGAATATCGACGGCTCTTGATAGCTCCTATTTACACCTAAAACGATAAAGATAACTCCTTATGATGGAAATCAATACCGATATTCTCATCATTGGAGCTGGTGGGGCTGGCATGTACGCAGCCCTTGCAGGAGCCCGGGAAGGGGCTTCTGTGCTCCTGATAGACAAGAATATGGTGGGACGCGGCGGAGCAACCGTCATGGCGCAGATGACAGTTGCAGTGGCCATTGGCCACCAGGAACCAGATAACTGGGAAATGCATTTTTCAGACACCGTCAAGTCTGGCCATGGTATTTGCAACGAAGAACTCACCAAACTGCTCTGTGTTAATGGCCCAGAACGTATTATGGAAATGGATTCCTGGAAAGTTGGATGGGCCCAAAAAGATGGCACCATACTGCAGGTGTCAGCTCCAGGACACAGCCGCAAACGATGTGTTTACGTGGACTTTTTAAACACTGGTCCAGCTTTGGCATCAACGTTGCGTAAACAAGTTAAACGAGAAGAAAAAATACGAACTATTAGTAACTTAGTCATCACCGACATCCTAGTAGATGAGGGAAGAGCCGTGGGAGCTATTGGGATGAATATTGTAACGGCAAAACCCGTGGCCCTAAGTTGCAAGGCCGTAATTCTTACCACTGGGGGGCTATCTAAGCTCTACACTCGAAATAGTGGGTCGGCCAACATGGGAGGTGATGGTTATGCTCTGGCTTTAAGAGCTGGTGCCGAACTAACAGACATGGAATTTGTGCAGTTCTTCCCCATCGCTCATTTGGCACCACGTCTGGTTGGAATGGATCCCATCATGTGGGATCCATTTAGGTACAAGCTGGGGGGAAGGCTGCTTAATGGAGACTTCGAGGAATTTGTTGATCGCTATGGAAGCAAAGATCAGGGGATATATCGGGTCCCAAGAGACCTTGCTTCCTACGCGATACTCAAAGAAGTTGAGGCGGGAAGAGGTTCTACGCATGGAGGGGCGTATCTAGATTTTCAACATGTCTCTGAAGCTGAGCTTCGGAATGCTTTCGGCCCAGTAATAGACCGATTACTTGCAAACGGTATCGATCTAACCCAGATGCCGATTGAAGTCGCCCCAATGGCCCATTACCAAATGGGCGGGGTGCGCATTAAAAAATCCATGCAGACGTGTATTGACGGACTTTATGCGGCTGGAGAAGTTGCAGGAGGAGTTAACGGGGCCAACCGTCTTTCCGGCAATGCCATTACTGAAGCACTGGTTTTTGGAGAACTCGCTGGCAGATTAGGTGCTAGAAAAATCCTGGGAAAAGCGATCCAAAATTCAGCACAACACTTCACAAATCTCGCCACTGTTCATATGGAAAAGTTAAAATCTCTAACCTCCCGTAGTCAATCACGGGGCACCCCAACCGTATCAGCTATACAACAACGGCTTAAACAGATTATGAACGAACATGTTGGCCCTCTTAGAAATGCAACGGGACTCAAGACAGCTCTAGAAACTATTCAAGAACTGCGCCAAGAAGTCCTACCAAAATTGAGCCTCTCTAAACTCCATCCCTTTAACATGGATATCCAAGATTGGCTTGAACTACGCAATATGCTCGCTACCGCTGAAATGGTTGCTCAATCTGCCCTTTTGAGAAATGAAAGCCGTGGAGCCCACCAACGTGAGGACTTTCCCGCCCAGGATCCTAAATGGGAAAAAAACCAAGTGGTATCACTGGAGAGGAACAAGCTAACTATACGATCCGAGCCGGTAGTTAGATTGACAACTTAGATCTGACATGACGAACACCAAGGACAAGATTAGATCACACACATCAGAGAAACGGGTGGCTGAGATTCACATTCGCCGCGGTGGTCCAAGTGATGCCCCTCACTTTGATATTTTTCAAGTTCCTCGAAAAGAGACCATGTCAGTTCTGGATGCCCTAATCTGGATTCGACAGCATCTGGATTCTAGTGTGTCCATTCGCTACAGCTGTATAAACGCCAATGCCTGTAAAGAATGTGGAGCCCTTGTCAATGGCACTGCTACCTATCTATGTACGGCAAGAGTTGGAGACGATCCGATCAAGTTGGAACCACTCCCCAAAAGTCCTCTCATCCGGGATCTGGTCACAGACATTCTCCCATCCAACGAACATCCTCCTATTGAATAAACCCCGTTAGACAAAGTTGGGAGTCCCCTATTCTAATTTCACACACTCCATGGTTGACCTGCGGCCCAATCCTTCATTACTATTTTGGGAAGAACGTAACAGATAAGGAGTACACATGGGGAAAATTACCGTAACGCTGGCATGTGGAGACTATGACCGAGTAGCACCGCTGAAAGACGGCCGAATCAAGCCAGAAGGGGTAAATCTCAACTTTATTGCCATGGGACCCGAGGAACTTTTTTTCCGCATGGCTAGACACAAGGAGTTTGAAGTCTCTGAAATGTCTTTGGCATCCTACATCACAGGCCGTGCCCAAGGCCGAGATGATCTGATCGCCATTCCCGTATTTCCTTCCCGCATGTTTCGTCATTCCTCAATTTTTGTTCACGCCAACGCTGGCATTCAAAAACCGGAAGACCTCAAAGGATGCCGGGTCGGCGTAGGTGAATATCAGATGACTGCCATTGTCTGGGTCAAAGGCATCCTCCTGGATGATCATGGTGTAGCCGCCAGTGACATCCATTGGCTTACCGGAGGACAGGAGCAACCTGGCCGTGAAGAGCGAGTACCTCTCAAACTGCCTCCTGAAATAAGCCTTGATCACATTCCCGAAGATAAAACACTGAGTTCCATGCTGGAGACTGGTGAACTAGATGCTGTTATCGCAGCTCGAGTCCCTTCTCCGATTTTACATGGCTCAGATCAGGTCAAACGTCTCTTCAAACACCCCATCGAGGTTGAGAAAGATTACTTCAAAAGAACTGGAATCTTTCCCATTATGCACACAGTTGTTGTTCGGAAACAGTTATTAGAAATCCATCCGTGGTTGGCCGTTAGTTTATATAAGGCATTTGATCAAGCTCAAAAACTATCACGAGAAGGTATTTACGCACCGGCCGTTCCTTTTCAGTTAGCTTGGCTACAGACGTACTGGGAACAAGAACAGGAGCTACTGGGAGAGAACCCTTGGGAAGCCGGCTCAGTACGTAATCGTGAAACAGTTGAGACTCTTTGTCGCTATCTAAAAGAACAGGGAATGATCGACCAGCCTCCCCCCTTTGAAAGCCTTTTTGCGTCAAGCACTCTTCAGCTTGCAAAAATATAAAATGTAGTGTTCACAACCTGTTGCAAGTTAAAATCTCGTGCAAAGGATCCTTCACATACCGACAACTCTACAACTATTATTTTGCAAACTTGAATATAATATCACCTCAATTCTCGATCAATTAACCCGTGAAATTTTTCCACCATCTCGGGAGACTGCGGTCGCGTTAGGAAACTCACTACAAAAAAAAGTACTACGTTCACGCAGAAGGCACTAGCCAAACCAGGCATCATTCCTAAGGGGTTGGTTAAAATTCCCAGTTCCCACACCAAAGTTAACAAAATGCCAGCTCCGGGGGCAATAATTGCTGCCTCCGTCGTAGAGCGAGCCCAGGTCACAGCCCCCAAGAGAGGCGTCAGAAGCTGCAGGGTTATTCCTCCTGCGAAAATAGCCAGTGGCGTAATTAAAACCGGATTCAAAAATGCCAGCGCAACACTCACAGCAGCCACAACAATGATGATAGTTCGGTTGAGCATCATTTCCCGGGACTCCTCCATATCTGGATGTAGAACAACCCGTACCAGATCATGCACGATAGTAGCTGTCAAGGTATGCAAGTACGTGTCTGTAGTACTAATGATAGCTGCCAAAACAGCGATCAAAAATAGAGCTGCAAAAAAAACCGGTAAAGCCTCAAAAGCCAGCAATGAGGAGACAAAATCTGGATTTTCAACACTAGGCATGACTTGACGTCCATAGGCACCGATCAGAAAAGATCCCATAACATGAGAAATTAACCATAAGACCAACATAGCGACACTGATACGGGTAAAATGCTTTTGACTGCGGGCTGAGTAAATACGAATCCATGCAGATGGTGAAAGGACTAGTACCCCGATGCTCAAACCTAAAGCCACTCCATAGATATGGATAGGAGTAAAGAGTCCGACCATGCCCGGGGTAGTTATAAACCTTCCCTTTATGTCAGCCAAACCTGAAATGATCTGGCCACTTCCACCTGTAAGTAGCAAAATAGCCACCCCGAATAAAAACAAGAGAAGAAGAATGACTAAACCATTGAAAAAATCTAACCAAGCAATACCTCGTAGTCCTGAGGTAACAACGTGAAGTAAAACCACCGCTGTAATTATTAAAATCCCCCACTGAAAAGGGATCAGATTACCCGAGAGAACGTTTAACAAAACACCTCCTGCCAGGAGCTGTGCCACTATAAATGCAGTGTTGAAGAGAATACTGGCCAGAACCGTATACAAGCGAACGGTATCACTCTGATAATACGTCCCAATTAAATCCCCGGGTGTGGTGAATTGATAGTATTTACCGAGAATCCAAATCCGAGGACCAAAGTACCAGAGAAGAACTAAAGCGATGGTGTGCCCTGTTAAAACCGTTACCACGAAAGGCACGCCCACGCTATACACCGTCCCAGGAATGCCTGCCATCCCTACACCACTCAAAACCGAGGAATACATCGTCAAGGTGACTACCAACCAGCCTAGATTACGCGATGCTACAATGTAGTCACCTACCTCTCCTGTAAGCTTGCGGTTGGCTGCATAGGAGATCAGTAGAAAGACAGCAAAATAACTAAGCAGGCTAACAATAATCAGAAAAAAATTGGATCGAACGATCTCAATGGTCTCAGGAGGAAGTAAAATCATAGTTATATGTCCGATTTTTTATTTGTTAATTCGACTCCAGTAAATACCTATAGACATTAGTATTGCGAGGTTTAAAACCTAAACGCTGATAGAGGTGATTTGCTGCTTCTCGACTGGGACGGGAAGTGAGATCCACAGTTCGTGCTCCATTCTCTTTAGCAAGAACCAACGCTCTACGGCTCAGAGCTTTCCCAATACCCAATCCTCGCGCAAGTTCATCGACCACCACATCTTCAATCCAAGCACGTACGCCCGTGGGGATCCGAAACAAAACCAGCGTGAGTGTTCCCACAACGTTCTCACTATCTTTTGCTACTAATAGATAAATGCCCTCGGCATCAACTATTTGCTGAAGTTCTTCATGTGTGAGTGGTGAAGCCGATTGACTGAGTTGAGTCATCAGCCGCCCCAACTCTTCGACCAATTCATCCGTAACGACGGTAACGTCTTCAATATTCATAAACAAGGATTGTCCGCTCAGAACAGGATCAATATAGCATTGGTTTGAACAAGGATCCAATCTGCAATATTGAGAAATCGTTGTTTAGGTTGACTCTCATATGCATCTGTATTTCTGGAGGCATCAAACATGATTCAACCATATAAAAACGCATCTAGACTGATGTGGCTTGCATCGCTATTCAGAATCAATACATTCTTTTGAGGACAGCGTCACTACTCAGCTCTTGTCGTAGAAATCAGAGGCGACATGTGATCGTGGACTTCCCGCCATTCAGTTCCCTGTCTGATCCACACCGCTGTAACTCGTCTGGTTCCTTGTCGTCGGCTACCGTCAGTCAGAGTGATAGGCCCATCCAGATATCCTGTAACCACGGCTGCATCTCCATATACTCTGACTTCTAAATGGCGAAGAATGTTGGCCAGAGATGTATAGACGGGCTGTCTCATACGGCTCCTGGATTTTTTTTCCTCCTCGGGAGAATCGTACCGAGTCAGCATTCCTCCTGTAGGACCAAAAGCACTGTGCCCAGGGAAGTGTTGATCCACAAAAAGCTCCACTTGACCAGTTCTGGAAAGCATAATGTGCTTTGTATAGGCCTCTTGTACATCTTCGACATCGTTAGCTCTAACGGAAGTCGTCAATAAAATGGCAACACATAACGTCGCTACACCCATCGATTGTTTCATCTTGCTGGTCCTCCACGAAAATAGTTTATCCATGTAACGGATAGTCCCTCTGAAAAGACAAGGAGCAGTACTTTATTTTTTTGTATTTCTAAAATTCACAGGTCGAACATTCAGACCTGCACATTGTCTATTCCAAAAACCATATCCAATAAGAGAGTGTCATACTCGATAAGTATCGGCACGCCAGTTTTTTACTGCCTTTTTAATTTCGTTCTCCGACAAGCTCTCCTCGACGGCTTTACGTGCTAAATCCACAAACTCCTCATCCGCGGCAAAGCGAAGGCCAACAACTTGACGAGTGGTCACCCTGGGATCCAACCGTTTACTCGCAAGTACATAATGTCTGAAATTCTCCTCGGCTCTAATTGCTCGATCCTGTGCCTTTAAAGCAAAGCTACGACTAAAGAATGCAATCATGAACATAGCAACCATCATTACCGCTATTAGAAACGCACTATATTGGCGCTGATGATCTCCCAGAGACTGAATTACATTAACGACAGAACCTATTAGAGTCAGTATTAGTATCCCAAATAAAACAATGTGATAGCCCATTACAAAATGTCGATGGTTGCTATAATTTTGTATTTCCATAGTGATCCCCTTCTGCTTTGCAGTATATCATCGACAAACTATGTGGCATTGTTCCCAAAAGATCCGCCCAAAAGTAAGCTGATTCAATACGCTTCATCCAAGAAATCAGAAAATATCTCTCACAGCAGTTCTCGTTACGTACTCCATCGTCGCAGTTATTTCCCAAAAGCAGACACATGAAAATAGGCCAACAAATAAGCTAGTGCATTGCAGATCCACCATCAACGATTAGAGTTTGTCCAGTAATGAACTCACTTTCGGCTGAGGCGAAGAAAGTACACGCTCCAATTAAGTCTTCGGGAACCTCATCGCGTTTAAGGGCACGAGAAGAACGGGTTTTCTCAGGCCCTCCCCCCTTCCAATTGGTACGCTTACGAATGTTTTCACTCATGGTTGAGCCAGGGGCAATAGCATTTACGCAAATGTTATCATCGCCCACTTCACGGGCCAAAGAGCGGGTTATCCCTACAACGGCTGCTTTGGAAGCATCATAGTGCAGGAAAAATGGTGCACCCTTAAAAATTCTACCCGTTGCAATATTAATAATTTTCCCGTAACTATGTTTACGCATCTCTGGAACCACCGCCTTACAACACAGCCACACGCCCTTAACATTAACGGCCATTAACTGATCCCACTCTGCAACTAAGATGTCAGTAAACGGCTTGCGCTCGACACTAGTAAATACGGCAGCATTGTTGACCAAAATGTCGACTTTTCCAAATGCTCTAACCGTGCTATCCACCATAGAGGCACACGCCTCTTCATCTGCTACGTCAGTTGGGACATCTATTGCCTCACCCCCTGCGGCCTGGATCTCTTCCACTATCTTCATCCCGCTGTCTAAATCAGCGATGGCAATTCGGGCTCCTTCCAGTGCCATACCCCGGGCAAAAGCCGCACCAATACCCTGGGCAGCCCCAGTTACTATCGCAACACGTTCCTTAAGCCTTTTCATATAATTTTCCCTTCGTTGTTGTCATCCTTACCTCTGCAGTTCGTAATGTGAACTATTTTGGATGCAAATGACTCTTTTGTAATACTAAACAATTAACTCACAAGATCACTGGCTTCTGCTCCCAAATATAGAATAAGATACGAAGTATCTAGTACAAAGGAGCAACCCCCATGAAACAAAAACAATCCAAAGCCTTTGATCAAAACCTCCTCGATCTCTTTGATAAATATGTTCATGGTTTTATCACACGCCGTGAATTCTTACATAGTGCCTCTAAGTTTGCAGCGGGTGGTTTAACAGCTACAGCCATACTTGAAAGTCTGAATCCACAATATGCCCAGGCCCAACAAATTGCTAAAGATGACGCACGTCTTCAGCTTGAAATGATTGAATACCCTTCACCAAAAGGTTCCGATATCATCAAGGCCTACTTAGCTCGGCCTGCGAATGCCAAAGGTGCTTTACCCGGAGTTCTAGTCATCCACGAAAACCGTGGTCTTAACCCTCATATTAGGGATGTAGCACGCCGCGTCGGACTAGCGAACTTTTTGGCCTTGGCACCGGATGCTCTGACACCCCTGGGCGGATATCCAGGTAATGACGACGAGGGTCGGGCTCTCCAGCAACAGCTTGACCGGACAACGATGACGGAAGATTTTATAGCTGCTGCAAGCTACCTAAAAAACCATCCCGAATGCAACGGAAAAATTGGAGTTGTGGGTTTTTGCTTTGGTGGAAGTATGGCGAATGCACTAGCAGTTAGAATCCCAGATTTAAACGCATCAGTTGCCTTCTATGGGGGGCAACCCAATGCTGAAGATGTTAGCAAAATCAAAGCACCTCTCCTACTTCACTATGCAGGCCTAGATCAACGCATCAACGCAGGCTGGCCAGATTACGAGGCCTCTCTACAAGCAAACGGAATAGCCTATACTAATCACTTGTATGAAGAGGTCAATCATGGATTTCATAATGACACAACACCACGCTATGACGAAGAAGCGGCCACTTTGGCTTGGCAACGGACCGTTGACTTCTTTAACAAAACACTCCGGTGACCTTATCTAGCTTCTCGTCACCCAGCCAACACTGACTTTCTACTACCGCACAGTTGATCTTAGGCAATGACAGGATTCACCAAGATGTATGTACTGTGTTATAGGGACAAGAAAATCATTGCCCCATTTTCTCCACCAAGGGCAGGCCAATTATGATAGGTTGCCAAACTGACCCGTAAATAATCAATGGACTAAGGAGTCTCAAATGCGAGCTGCAGTGCTGGGTATCGTAATAGCTTTTATTTCTTCAAGCCTGATGGAAAACGTGCTTGGATCGCAGGAAAGTACGACCTATGCGGAAGAGTATGAACTCTATCAAAAAGCTGAGGTAGAAACAGATAAAGCTAAGCAGCGGGTTTTACTGATCCAGTTTGTGACGACCTACAAAGAGTCGGCATTAGATTTAAATATCTCTTATCTGTACGGACTGTCTTATGCCCAAATTCGTAAACAACGCCAGTGGGAACAGTTGGCAAGCGTAGCGGAAAACTTTTTGCGCCACCGGCCCAATGATTCTGCCTCTATACGTGCCGCCACTGAGGCTTATCAACACCTTGGAAACAGCCACAAGCTTATAGAATTCGGCAGTAAACTGTACAATGATTCACCCAGTTCAGACATCGCCTATTTAATCACTCGTGCTTACCAATCCCTCAACGATGATATAAATTTTCGCAAGTGGGGCCAGCGCATAATCCAACACGATCCAAATAACCTTGAAGTTCTAGTTGAACTCTCCAATTCATATTGGGGTGCCAGTGACTTCACGAATAGTGAACTTTATGCAAAACAGGCACTGCAGGTGACCGAAATAGCAAAAAAACCAGACGCCCAAAGTATCCGGGAATGGAATGCCCAGTTGGATCGAGTGCGTGGATTTTGCTACCGGGCAATTGCCGAAACAGCTTATACCGGTAAAAATACAAACAAAGCACGCGACAACTTTGAAACATCACTCCGTTATGATGATCACAATGATTTCACATACTATCGATTAGGATTGATCTATTGGGGAACCAGAAGAACTGACGAAGCTGTTATATCTCTGGCAAAAGCAGTTGCCTTGAACGGAACCAATGTCATGAAGGCTCAATATGAGCTCGATCGACTCTACATCTCGCTTCACGGTAACACCAAAGGCCTTCGAACTATAATCCATCAGGCGCGCACTGAACTAAATCCCAGGTGAAATATGTTGCAGAGTGTTTGAGGTCCTGTTCGCTGCACATCAACTCACTCTCACAACAATATGAGCTAACTCCATCAACCCAACCATCAGCTAATGTATTTCTTTGTTAATACAACAAACGTCTGCATATGTAGGTAGGAAGCCAAAGAATAGATTGACCGTATCTCAAGATCGCTCTTTCGAACAATATTCCTCAGTTGCTCTCTAGTCATCGGCGCAACCCGTCCAGGTGTGCTATTGAAAAACCTTGCAACATTGTGCAAGGCTGTCGAATGATAGACACTAATGATCACGTAGCGTCGAGAGACCCGAGCTAACTCCCGTAATATCGTCAATTGTTGTGCACCACTGAACCGAAGATGTAGTAGTCGAATACAAATTGCAGCATCAAAGGATTCGTCAACAAAAGGTAACCCAAAAATGCTGGCGCACATACTCCTTTCTTTGCTATCCCCAAGCTGCATTTCACTTGCTAGGAGTGCCATCTTGGGATCCAGATCAACTCCCACAACCCGGATGCCCAGACGAGCAAACAACGGTGCAAACCGACCATAGCCACAAGGAACATCTAGCAGATCCCCTCGCTCCAACTGACACGCGGAAAGTATCCTCTTAACCAAGCGTTGCTCACACCAGTTAACCCAGATTTGATCTAAACGTCGTGTCGCTTCCTGTCTCATTGATAACCCTGTTTCCCAGAAAACAACCGTAATTAAGAGAAATATACGAAGACCGGACAAGTCTGTAATATTGCTATTCTTATTTCCACGAAACAAACAAAATTTAGTCTAGCCAAATAGCAAAAAGATCTCTATTGTACAAACTCCGTACTTTAAGTGCCTGTTCAAACTAGTTGGCTTTAGCCCCATCATTTTCGTAGACCACTTGGCCCGCCAATCCGGTCATGCCAATAGAAATACCATCCCGAATTTCACCAATTGGTAAGGTAAAAAAATCCTTCTCCAAGACTACCCAATCGGCAAACTTGCCAACCTCTAGGGTACCCAGAGTGTCTTCGGCCATGATGTATTCAGCGGCCCAGGTAGTTTCCATTTTCAGGGCTGTAACGCGGTCTATGGCTTCATCTACAAGTAGCGGCTGCAAATCGGTTCCACCCCGCCCATCAGCCGGGATCATCCGAGTCACTAGTTCGTTGATAACCAGCCAGGGATTCAATCCTGGGGCCTCGAAGGTGACCCGAATGCCCTCGTTCATCCAGGTCTTAACGGGCATAGTGAACTTCTTTGTAATCAGTACATCTCCATAGTCCTTGATGTTTTCCCTCGCATCTCCCAAATGATCAGTTCGGACATTTAGTATAATCCCGTATTTTTTTATCCCCTCTATCACATCAGGGATCAGTCCCAACAGACCGTTGTGCTCCAACGTCAATCGTAGATTACGAATATCCTCAACCGATAAATTAGCCTCTTGCCTTGCCTCTTCCAACATTTGCAAATAGAGCCGTCCGCCGTGGCTAGAAGTAGAATGAACCTGTGCTGCACGCCACCCATTGACAATTCCAGCTTTGACTGACTCCCAAGGCTTACTGCCGGGTCCAGGACAACGTTCCCGCGCTTTGATTTCTGGAGGAGCTGGCACGTCAGGTCCCAAACACACCTCGTTATAGATAGAATCCCAAACCTCATTGGTCATCCCATTAAGCCACAGCATTTCATGGCCTGAGGAATGAGTTGTCCAGGGAGCTCCCATTCCCTTATAGAACTCACGAATAGACTTAATGTTTAGGAAATTTCCCCGTTGTGATTCGATGTAATAGGCAAGCCGATGGCGCATTTTCCCTTCCCGATTGAGAAGATGAAACGCAGCCACAACCCGTGGGAACAAAATTCTGGTGGCTACGGTGGTATAACCATTTGCCAGAATGTCATTCCCATGCATACGCAAGGCTTCGCCAAGATCCCTCAGGGGCTTATCCTTCCACCAGAACTCAAAGGTTAAGCCTTCCAACTCGGGAACAGCGACATAGCCATTCTCTGAAGAACCAAAGGGGTTTTCCAGATCCGCATGGTCGGCCCAATCTGGAAATTCTTTCTTGAAAGCCTCCATAGCCGCCGTGTTGAACACTCCTTGAAGTCCAGTCTTGACCAGAACTGGATAGTCTTCAGTGCCAGGGTCTAGCTGCCTTCTATTTATGTTTCCCAGGTAAAGCCACGAAAATGTAGTGCCTCGTCGATTCTCATCTCCTTCCTGAAGACTAACGGTAATCCACTGTCCCTTTTCTAGATCCTGTACCTCAATGGCATTGACAACCGTATCTCTTAGCTTCTTGGCAGTTGCTTCAGCGCTAGTTTCCGCCTTAACTGTCAACTTGACGCTAGGATCGACCAGACCAAACTCAGGTCCATATCGCCTCGCAGCTGTGCCAAAAAGATGGTAGTGAGGCTGAATTAGTCCCGGAAGGACGGTTTTGTTCCCCACATCGATAGTTTGTGTTGCCGACCCGGCTAATTCCATCATTTCAGCATTTGTCCCCAGAGCCATGATCCTTTTCCCCTTAACAGCCATTGCTTCGTAGATATTTCCTGGGGTATTAGGAACGATGGTCCGGTCATCCATGCTAACCACCTTTCCGTTGATCAGAATTAGATCCGCATAACCCTGGCTCGCCACCAGGGGGTGCAAGATCTGTCCATAGGCTGAGACGGCGAGGAAACCCGCGACGGAACAAACCCAAATAAGGCCATGAATTAAATACATTTTTCCTCCTTAATATCAGTTAGAAAAACAACTATTGCCTAGCATACCCATCAGATACTAAATAAGTGCAGATAATACCAGGCACCTCAAAACCAAGGTCAAGAGAAGTAAATATCATTACCAAACTCATCGGCGAAAACCATATTCTAAACTAAAAAACTGAGGGCTCAGATCCTTAAGGGGTTCCCGGAGACGTGCCAATTCCTCCTCTGGACCGTGTACCTCTAGACGAGTCAAATCGGCAATCGCTAAGGCCTTTTCCAGAAGAGAAGCTACATTCTTAAGATGAGTTAGAACCGCTTCGGCCCCCTCATATCCTTCACGGCAATGTACCTGATCACCATCAAAACTAAAGCCATAGTAGAGGCACTGAGGCTCGCTTCTAGTCTTCTCGACAAATTGTTTGCATAACGATCTGAAAATCTCTAACTGGCCTTCGTGAACCTTGAAGTAGGGAACGATCGTACAACATATATCTTGTGTGGCCATAGCTCCTCCTTCTCCCTCTGGACAGCTACAAGTATTGTAGTAGACGACGGTTTATCCTGCTGAAGTAAATTGGTCAAATGATATTTGACATTATAATATCAATATAAGATATTATAATGTCATGATCTTGCAACACTCTGTCTCTGAATATCGACTCCGCTTAGGCTGGTCTCAGCAGCAACTTGCCGAGCGATCAGGGCTATCCCGAACTGCGATCAGTGCAATTGAAACGGGACGCGTCGTTCCCTCAACCGCTGCCGCGCTTTCCCTGGCCCACGCCTTCAATTGTTCGGTTGAGACACTCTTCAGCTTTAGACAAACACCCCTCCAACCCGTCAAATGGGCTTGGAAGCCATCCCGCAAGAGCGGTCGATTCTGGCAAGCAAGAGTACGGGGTAAGACTCTACTCTTCCCTTCGGAGTGGACCCTAACGGGTACTTTACCTCACACTGGTATCTACCAGGACAATCAAATCCAATGGACACGTTCGAATGATCCTGAAAAGACACTAGTCATTGCCGGCTGTGATCCAGCAATTGGTCTTCTAGCAGCCCGAATCCATGCCATGAGTAATTTCCGCGTTCTTCCTCTCACTCGCTCCTCACG
Source organism: Acidobacteriota bacterium (assembly GCA_036338435.1). Classification (GTDB taxonomy): domain Bacteria; phylum Acidobacteriota; class UBA6911; order RPQK01; family JADFOI01; genus JAPYTY01. Next base: position 53,783 of record JAYZCG010000040.1, on the reverse strand, counting down.
ACAGGCAGTTGAACTTCTGGAACAGGGCCTTATTCATGTAGCTGGTCTACATTTGTCAGCCGATCACAACCAAAATGAAAACCACACCATGGCCAAAAGTATTATGAACGAAGAGTTCCGCCTGTTAAGAGTAGCCCAATGGGAAGAAGGTCTGGCCTTGGATCCTTCAATCAAAGCTGGATCCGTTCGAGCCGTATTGACTGAGGGTCTCCGCTGGGTAGGTCGAGAAGAAGGTTCAGGTTCTCGTCAGTGCCTCGATCGGATTCTGGGACGTCGTCGAAAGCCAAAAGGCTACCATCACCAGGCCCTAAATCACCATGGAGTTGTGGAAGCTATCCGTAGCGGCTTAGCGCAGGCTGGTGTCTGTGTTCGACTGCCGGCCGAAGAACAGGGCCTACATTTTCTCAAAGTCCGAAAAGAAAACTACGATTTCTGCTTTCCCGCCAAAACCGAATCGGATCCTGTCATCCGTACACTCTTATCAGCGGTTCGTTCCCGCACCTACCAAAAGGATTTGGAACAACTCCCCGGCTACCACATCAACCAAACTGGAGAGCTACAGTAGAGAACTGAAAGGATACTCCCCCCCATACCATGATTACGAGAACCCCCATCTACGCCTTATTCATTGGATTGATTGGCATTAGCTGTAGTAGCATCCCCGTCACTGAGCCGAAAACTGTTAGCCCCCCATTAATGATTTTTGCAGCGGCCAGTTTGAGTGATGTCTTACCAGAAGTTGGTGCAATTTACGAAAATCAGTTGAAAGCGGATCTTGTTTTCAATTTTGCCGGAACCAACCTTCTTGCCCAACAGATACTTGCCTCCTCCAAGGCAGACATTTTCGTAAGCGCCAATGAAAAATGGATGGACACCGTTGAAAAGGCTGGTCAAATTGAGCATAGAACTCGTAAGACTCTTTTCTCCAATACGCTTGTGCTGGTTGCCCAATATGGTTCAACTTGGACAGTCAATGAGGCGACCAATCTCTGTGAACTTGATTTTCAACTTCTAGCTTTGGGCGACCCCGATGCAGTGCCGGCAGGTCATTATGCCAAGCAGTGGCTTGAGACTGTACCCTGCCAAAATCGTAATCTATGGAAGACGATAACCGGACGAATTTCACCAACACCCAACGTGCGTGCCGTAATTGGGCAGATTGAAGCCACCGACAAGATTCTGGGTATTATTTACCAAACGGACTATATAGCGGCAAAGGATCGGATCCAGATTATTTATACAATTCCCGCCGACGAAGGGCCTCCAATCAGCTATACCATTGCCCAGCTTCAAAATACAAAGAATCCTCAAATAGCAAAGTCATTTATTAAATTTCTTTTCTCCGACACTGCTCAGATTATATTCAAAAAACACGGCTTTCTTATCTAATCTACCCATATCATGCCAGCTACACTTGAAACAGCTTTTGAGGCGGTGCGCTCCACACTACTTTGGGCAAGCTTGTCCACTGTCCTAGTGATAATCCCTGGAGGACTTGTAGCCTACTGTTTGGCTCGCTTTGATTTTCAAGGCAAACAAATCATCTCTACCCTGTTCAGCCTCCCTCTGGTTTTACCTCCCACGGCCGTGGGTTATCTACTGCTCCGTATCTTTGCACAACGAGGCCCACTCGGCAAAGACACCCTAGGTATTGATTTGGATGTCCTATTGACTTGGAAAGCCGTCCTGATTGCCTGCGCACTGATGTCCTTACCACTGGTAGTAAGAACAGCACGGGTGAGCTTCGAAAATGTTAACCCTCGATATGAGCTAATGGCTGGAACCTTAGGCTATGGCCCGATGCGCCGTTTTTTTGGTATCACACTTCCCCTTTCAAAACGCGGCTTGTTAGCAGCTATCATTCTTGGCTTTACCCGAGCAATGGGAGAATTTGGTGCCACTGTTGTTATCGCCGGAAATATTCCAGGACGTACTCAAACTCTCTCCTCCGCCATCTTCAGTGCTCAGCAAAGCGGCAATGAACAACAGGCTAACTTTCTTCTAGTTGTCGCCTTGGCGGTTGGATTTTTTACAGTTTATATAACCGAGTCATTGTCAAAACCACAACCCGCTGTTTACCAATCAACAAAGCGATAATGAGCAAAAATAGGTTCCAGGTAAGATTTAAAGTTCCACTGCAACGCTTTACTCTTGAAGCACAGTTCACCAGCTCGAAGCGGGTGACTGGGCTCTTCGGCATCTCTGGGTCTGGAAAAACAACTTGGCTCGAGACAATGGCCGGACTTTGTCGACCGGCCCGTGGATTTGTCCAATTCGAGGATGTTATCTGGCTTGATTCGGATGCTCACATTAATCTATCACCGGAACAACGTGGTATTGGTTATGTCCCTCAGGACCATCTATTATTTCCACACAAAACGGTTCGTGGCAATCTTGAATCGGGTAAACGTAGGGCCCTACACGATGGCCACGACTTCCAACAGATGTTCAAACATGTGGTGGATGTCCTAGAGCTAAATGCCTTGCTGGAAAACAATATTGACGCCCTTTCCGGAGGCGAACGACAACGAGTGTCCCTGGGCCGGGCACTTTGCTCTGGCCCCCGCCTACTCTTGCTGGATGAACCACTAGCCTCGCTGGATCTTCAGCTACGCCAACGCATCCTACCCTTTCTACAACGAGTGCGGGACGACTTTGATGTCCCCATACTAATTGTCTCTCACAATCCAATTGAACTGCAGGCCCTATGCGAAGATCTGGTTGTATTACACGATGGTCATATCCTGGCTACAGGAGAACCTCTCGAAGTACTTACTCGACCGGACATCTTTCCCTTTGCCCAAAAGCAGGGCTTTGAAAACATCTGGTCATGTCGGATAAAGGAGCATACGCAGCACACCACAACTGTCTTTTTAGATACAACGAACTCCTCAATAGTTATAACAATCCCCCGCGTCAATATTCCCCCAGGTCATTCTGTAACGGTAAGCGTGGCAGCAGATGAGATACTTCTATCAACCGAAAACCCCTCAAACATTTCCGCACGAAATCGTATCCCAGCACTCATAGAAGATCTTAAATTAGTGGACCACCGCCAACTTATCACTGCTCAAATTAGCCCAGAACTCCCATCTGTTGTCATTGAGCTGACATCCGATTCAATCGAAGATTTACACTTAAAACCAGGCTCTTCCGTCTATCTACTTATCAAAACCAGTTCTATAACTGTCTATCAATAGCTGAACATGGCGCACTCAATTATCTTTAATACGGCCACCAAACTATGTAAAATAACTTGTGGTCGGAGAAGAAGAGTCGTGTTTTTGTTGATACGGCCCTTCGTTCCACAAAATGTGGCCAAAACACCACCGGGAAAGTTGTCGAAAGACCTTGGCCCTCTCACAAATCGTGAGCATAATATGGCCGCCTCAGCCTGGATAAAATAAGGTTGCCTGATGTTAGAACTGATTGAAAACTGGCTAGTTCAACAGAGCGTAGATATTGCCGTAGCTCGCCTCCTCACAAAAGTTGTTGCCTACCTTGCCGTTGTCTTTCTAAGTATTGTGGCCAATTTCTTGGTCAGACGAGTGATCCTTTCAATTGTGAGATCAATGGTCTCACGTTCTAAAACAAACTTAGATGACATCCTCGTACAAAGGAAAATTTTCTCCAAACTGTCCCATCTGGCTCCAGCACTCGTACTTTACACACTGATGCCTTTAGCGCTAGAGGGGAGTCCCCTTTTAACTACACTGCACACCAATGCGGCTCTTATCTATATGACCCTTGTCGGTGTTCTAGTTATCGACTCTCTCCTCAATGCTATTCACGACATCTATGCAAAGTTTGAGCTTTCCAAGGAAATTCCGATAAAAAGCTTCATTCAGATTCTGAAAATTATCCTGTACTTTATCTCCGGCATCTTTGTGCTCTCCATTATCCTAAACCGAACGCCACTATATTTGCTGAGTGGGCTGGGTGCCTTAACAGCGGTTCTCATGCTAATTTTCAAGGATACAATTCTGGGTTTTGTAGCTGGTATTCAATTAGCTGCCAACCGTATGGTGGCCCAAGGCGATTGGATCGAGATGCCCAAATGCGGTGCGGACGGCAATGTTCTCGAAGTAACCCTAACAACTGTTAAAATCCAGAACTGGGACAATACCATCACTACAATTCCCACCTATATGCTGATTAGTGAATCATTTAAAAATTGGCGAGGCATGCAACGATCAGGAGGTCGTAGAATAAAACGCTCAATTTACATTGATATGAACAGCGTCCGATTCTGTACGGAGGATATGATTAAGCGCTTTTCCAAGATCCAACATATTGCAACATACATCGAAAAAAAACGAGAAGAGCTCGTACAATACAATCGGTCTGTCAATATAGATGACTCAAGCTTGGCCAACGGCAGGCGAATGACCAACATTGGGACATTTCGAGCCTATGTTGAAGCCTATCTACAAAACCATCCGATGGTGAGCCAAGAAATGACCTTCATCATTCGTCAATTGGCTCCGGGTGCATATGGTCTACCGCTTGAAATTTATGTCTTCTGCAACGATGTTAAATGGGCCACCTATGAAATGGCTCAAGCCGATATTTTCGATCACATTCTTGCCGTTCTACCCGAATTCGATTTGCGAGTTTTTCAAAACCCTTCAGGCAGTGATTTCCAAAAAGGATTCGCTGGAAAACCTCCACAAGAGTCAACGTCAGTAAAGCAAAGTGGCTCTGAGTAAGATGAAAACAAGTATCTTCTGTTGTGCTGTTTTACTCTTTGTCCCCGTGGGATGTTCCGCAGCAAAGAAGTCAGTTGAGATTCCCAATCGCATAGAAAACATCTCTGTTCAAAAAGTCCAATCCACTGAAGTCAGCATCAATCGAATAAAAGATGATGAAGGTGATAGGTACGACTTCCACATCGCCTTGCTAGACGAATCTGGAGAACCTTATAGAATCTATTTCGCTAAGGGCTTTAGGGGGACTGCTAAAGCTCAATTTTATGGGCACCTCAACTCCGTAATCATTAGTGATAAGGGTGCCACCCTGTATGCCCTAGTTGTAGATACAAATATTGAATATCGATTTAAATTGTCTAACAACTAAGGTCAACCATTCTATTCTGCCTACTTCTCCTCTCATTTACATATTCGATCGAAGCCAGATTATCGAATTGAATATCTCAGCGCCTAAACGTCAAAAACTCTCTGTTAACACAATGCTCAAGTTTGCCGTCACGTAGATAATGAGCAGCCGTTTGAGCTGCAAACGCACGCATGTCATGTACGCTTTCAGGAGTAAAAAATGCGTGGTGAGGAGTCAGGATTAAACGATCTTTTATCCACTTCTCCCCAGAATTCCAGGCTCGAACGAGCGGATCATTGAGATCTGCTGGCTCAGTTGGCAACACATCCAAACCCGCTGCCAACACTATCTTGTTTTTTATTGCCTCGTAGAGCGCATCAAAATCAATAACAGCTCCACGGGAGGAATTGATTAAGATGAGTCCTGGTTTTGCGACTTTAAAAACGTCACCCCCAACCATGTGACGGGTCTCATCGTTGAGAGGCGTATGGAGACTTAACACATCACACTGGGCCACCAATTCCGTTAAACTATTTACACGACGTACGGCGATCGTGACATTTTCCTCGGACTTGTAAGGATCATGATAAATCACTTCCATTCCAAAGGCCTGGGCTCGTGAGGCGACAGCAGTACCAATCCTCCCCAAGCCCACTATCCCCAAAATGCAGTTAGAAAGTCTCTTCGCAAAGGGGTTGAGAGTTCGGGTCCAGTTCCCGCCTGGATCGACTCGTAGACGTTCATTGTGAAAGTTGATTCCTCTTATCAAAGTTAGCATAAGAGCAATGGTGTGATCAGCTACTTCGCTGGTACCGTAATGTGGATTATTACAAACAGGAATTCCCAATTTCCCCCACCTTTCAAGATCAATGTTGTCGCACCCGACGGTGCGTTTTACAAATATCCGGCAACGCTTCATCTGACTTATATACTCTTCAGGAATATCAAAAGTACAAACAACACCGTCACAGGTAGCCCACTGCTCGTCACTGACCTTTTTCACATCCGTAGAAAATTCTCCAGTGACTCCCTTACCTAGAGCCTCAATCTCAATAGCACAATCGTCACCCCAGCGAATGTGTGGCCATAGCACTTTAATACTCACCAGATATCCACCTTTGCCCTTGTACCAAATCGATTCCTCCTAAAGTGCTTCGCATTATTTTGTAGTGATTGAAACAGCAAAATCATGCTCTCCAATAATTCAATCTAATTTAACTCCATCAACATCTGTGAATTTTGACACTCACGGCAAGAGTATAGACAAATTTGACCACGCTCAATACCTATCGTTCTCGAAAATACCTCACTTGCCTTAAGGCTTCTTCCAATCTAATATTGGATCCTACAAAGATACTAACTAAATAGCCGTGTCCTTGGAAAAAACAAAAAAAGCCATCGAGGAGGTTTCCATGTCCAACAATCGGAATACATTTGTCAAAGCCCATGTGTATCAAAAAACTTTGCTGACCTATCTTGTTGGAAGCGTACTCTTTTTTTTCACATCACCTGCTATGCTTGGCCAAGAACCGGAAAGTTTCCGATTGGTGGAAGCCACTATCGGGAGTATTCACAACGCTATAAAGACCAACCAAACAACTTGTTCTCAACTGACGCAGCTATATATTAATAGGGCCAAGGCCTACAACGGCATATGCACCCAACTTGTCACTGAAGACGGGGTTTCTCTTCCTCCCTCTACTGGCGTTATGAGTGCAGGAAGTTCTCTCAAGTTTCCAACTGAAACCGTGGCAATATCACGTTTGCTCCCAAATTATGATGAATACCAAGGATTACCATTTGACTTTGGAAGAATGGAATCCACTCTGTCGGATCCTAGCATTCAACAACAGTATGGGATGAGAGTTGGAATTTCCAATGCAGGACAACTCAATGCTCTGGAAACTCTTAACATCCGTGGGGAACGTTCCGTAACCTGCAAAGGCAAATTCGATGCCCATCCATCATCAGGGCCTCTTCCAGAAGGAGCTCCAGAGGTGTGCGAAGACTTTCGCAAACGTCCAGATGCTTTGGAACGAGCTGCTGAATTAGATGCACAATATGGCACTGCTCCTGATCTGGAAAACTTACCCCTATACTGTATCCCCTTTTCCTTTAAAAACTGGTATGACGCTATGGACATGCGGGGCACCGGTGGCAATGATGTAAACTTTGACATGGATGTACCTGCGATCGATTCCGTCCCAGTAGCTCAGGTACGAAAAAAAGGGGCTATTATTTATGCTATTGCCACAGCGAGCAATAATCGTATTTCCCTGTCACCGTCCAGTACTATTCCAGTAGTCCATTCCCCCCCGAATACGCCGGATGCAAAGGTATTTTCCCCTGCCGGGTCTATCCCTGGAGATCGTAGACCTACCACTTCGATCAGCACCTGGGGAGGACAACCATGTAACCCCTATGACACCGAGCGTGAAACCCGTGGAACTAGCTCTGGGTCTGGGGTATCCGTCGCCGCAAATCTGGTAGTTTGTTCAATTTGCGAACAGACCTTCGCTTCCTGCCAAGGCCCTGCGTCCAGAAACAACATCGTAAACTTCCTAACAACTAAAGGAGTCAATTCAGATGGTGGAATTTTGGCCCGCAAGATTGATGACCGAGCTGGCATCCATTGCCGCACGGTTGAAGACACAGTCAGAGTTCTCGACGCCATTAAAGGGTATGAACCCAGAGAATACTTCACCGCAATTCCGAAACGCTTGATCCCGGAAGAGCCCTATACCAGTTTTCTTATTAGCGAAGCTGATCTTGCGGAAACAGACAAACCTCTTGAGGGAATGCGTATTGGGATTGTGCGCGAATACATGGTCAAGCATAGCCGGAATGATGTTGCGATTAGTGATCAAATTGATCAAGAAATTAAAACTATCCTCCGCAATAAACTAGGAGCTCAATTAGTCGAATCCGTTGACCCCCTCTACTCAGACGATCCAGATGTTCCTAATATGAAATACACCTTTCAAAATGCTATTGCAGAGATTTTCCCCATGAATGTTCCTGAGTATTTCTTCCGAACAACCAGTTTAGGAGATTTAGAGTTTGCTGTTCCAGGCTTTGATGTGAGAACAAAAGATTATCTAGTTCAATTAGCTCTAGGCAAAGCACCTCTGTCAGATAATTTTAATATCCGCCGTCTTACTACTGGTTTTGATAACACTGGTCGAGGACATTTCAACACAGCTAAATATCTGGCAGAACGGGGAGACCAAAAAGTGTTTGATTGGGCAAGCTGGATCGCTAACGAAAAAGTAGTTGCCGATAGTGATCGAAGAAGTGCTGAAAAGGCTGTAGACGTACAAGACCTCCGTCCAACAAATGGCATCGACATGTTTAAGATGCAGACCGTGATGAGGGTTGTAATCCAAAAAGTGATGTATGAGAATGGTATCGATGCCTTTGTAAATCCTGAAAATACGCTGCCACATCGCAAGATAGGTAACGCAAGTGAACCCACTAAGAATGACAGAAGTGCCGTCAGTTGCTGTGGACGTTTCACCGCATTCATTGGAATTCCTCAAATCGTTGTTCCTGCTGGCTATAATCGGGTCGTCTACGAACCCGAATTTGCCCTTAGCCCAGATAAAAATCACTATACCTATGTCAGTGGGAAACAACGATCGTTACTTCCACATCCCATGCCAGTCAGTATGATGATGTGGTCTGGTCCCGGCGAAGAATCTACATTGATCAAAATTGCTTCTGCTTACGAAGCCGCAACAAAACACCGAGTACCCCCATCCTCATTTGGTCCGCTACCGGGAGGGTTGCAGTAAGGATAAACCATATGAGCAACGGATTATTATTTCTCATATTTATAGTGATCATCACTTTTGTGGTCGGATCTGAATGGCGGAAGAAGAAAATGATGGCTGAAAAACGTAGGCAGATAGAGGAGGAAGACGATTCATAATGGAAGTTATCTTAATATCTATCGTGATTATCGCTTTTATTGGCATCCCATGGCTTAGAAAAAAAAGGATAGAAGAAAACGACGATTCATAAGATCACGAGAGGCGCCCTTCAGACATTTTGAATCTGCCTATATCCGCATAGACTGCCGGTCCATGCCTTCCAGAAATAGTTCATAAGCGTAAACCACATGAGCGACAGATCATTGTTCCTCATCCTTTATAGTGATTACCGATTTTGTGGTCGGATCCGAATAGCGAAAAGAAAAAATGAATGGAGCGGGAGACGGGAATCGAACCCGCGACGTCCAGCTTGGGAAGCTGGCATTCTACCGCTGAATTACTCCCGCTCACTGCACCCTATTTTAGAATAAACAAATGGGAAAAGAAAATGACTACAAGAGAGTAATGGCACAAAAGCTGCTATGAAAAATGTGCAAGGACATCCGCCCATGTTCCTGAAGATTGCAGTAGAAGTTCTACTACTTCGCGCACCGCCCCCTCACCTCCCTTTCGCTTCGTAACATAATCTACGCTCTCCTTGATCGCTTCAGTTGCATTGTGTGGTGCAGCAGAAAATCCAACTCGTTTAAGGACAGGTAAATCGGGTAAATCATCCCCAATATAAGCTACCTGGGAGGCATCTAAATTTTGTTGAGAAAGAATCTTTTCAAAATCTTTGACCTTATCCACAGAGCCCTCAATCACGATATCAACACCTAGTTCATTAGCCCGTAACGCTACTTCTTGGCTCTTTCTACCGCTTAAAAATCCAACGGCACAGCCCGCTTTTTGCATCAAACGGATGCCGAGCCCATCGTGACTGGAAAAAAATTTAATCTCTCCTCCTCCAGCCATTAGCCCAAATCTGCCATCGGTGAGAACTCCATCCACATCAAGCAACAGCAGGCGAATATCCCGTATTTTCTCTGCAACTTCAGCAGGCAATGTTGTCATGATTTATATCATCTCCGTTCTCCACAGGTCATGGAGGTGGATAATCCCTACGACGTTATTAGAGCCATCGGTAACCATAAGAGAAGTAATTTTGTTCTCCTCCATGATATGCAGAGCACTCGTTCCCAATTCGTCTTCAGAAATGGTTAAAGGGTCTTTCGTCATACACTGACTGGCTTTAAACGAAAGTACTCTCTCGCGTTTCTTCTGGAGTAAGCGTCTCAAATCTCCATCAGAGATAACTCCCACTAGCCCACCGTTTGAATCAACCACACTAGTGACTCCCAGCTTTTTGTTCGACATTTCATAGATAACCTCATCCATTAGAGCGTCTAAAGCAACCTTAGGGATCTGTTCGCCCCGGTGCATGAGATCTCCAACCTTGGCAAGCACCTTACCTAATTTACCTCCAGGATGCAGTAGTGCAAAGTCCTCTAGATGAAATCCCTTTTTTTCGGACAAAGCCAAAGCCAAGGCATCCCCTAAAGCCATGGAAGCAGTAGTCGAAGCAGTAGGGGCTAAGCCAAAAGGACAAGCTTCCTGATTGACTCCCACGTCCAAAGCGATATCCGAGCCATGGGCTAGAGTTGACTCCATATTTCCTACCATGGAAATTAAGGGAATGCCCAGACGCTTAATGGTAGACACCAAATCAACCAACTCGTCAGTCTCTCCACTGTTGGAAAGTGCCAGTACTATATCCCCAGTGGCCAGCATACCAAGATCTCCGTGAATGGCTTCAGCCGGATGAAGAAAAATTGAAGGAGTTCCCGTACTGTTGAAAGTGGCAGCAATTTTACGGCACACAATGCCCGATTTACCCATCCCCATTGCCACCATTCGCCCACGGCATTTAGCAAGCAATTCAACTGCTTGATCAAAAGATTCACCTAATCGTGGAATTAGTTCAGCGATCGCCTCAGCTTCAATTTTCAAGACTCTCTTGGCTGTTTCTTGGGACAAGTGAATCTCCTAACCGGTTGGCTACCCAACCGAACTAATGGGGTTGAAGGGGTAAATACCTAGAATCCAATGTCCTTTTCGTAAAGCACAATTACACATTTTTAGCCAGCAGATCAATACGCTGCAACTTTTTGAGTACATCCTCTAACAGATCAATCCGCATGGCATTAGCCCCATCACTGAGCGCTTTATCAGGACGATCATGAACCTCCATAAATATCCCGTCGGTGCCCACTGCTACAGCCGCTCTTGCCAAGTGTGGAATAAACTCAGCCTGCCCTCCACTCCAGCCACCAGCCCCACCGGGGAGCTGCACACTATGGGTGGCATCAAATACCACCGGGACACCAAACTTCCGGATAACAGGGAGAGCCCTAAAGTCTGATACTAGATTATTGTACCCAAAACAGACACCACGTTCGGTGATGATCACCCCAGAACCGTTAATAGAACCAGCTTTCTCTAGTACATGCTCTACGTCCTCAGGTGACAAAAATTGACCCTTCTTTATATTCACAATCCTGCCTGTTGCCACTGCCGCCAAAATCAAATCAGTCTGGCGCGAAAGCATTGCCGGGATTTGTAAAATATCTAAAACCTCCGCAGCCTCGTCGACTTGCTCCACTTCATGGACATCTGAGAGAACTGGAATATCAAGCTCTTGCTTTACTTTCTGAAATATCTTCAACCCCTGGTCTATTCCTGGACCGCGATATGATTTAATTGAGGTTCTATTAGCCTTGTCGTAAGAAGCCTTAAAAATCCAAGGTATATTAAGAGCTGAGGTTATCTCCTTGAGCCGCCCTGCAATCTCCAAGCAGTGCTGCTCACTCTCAATTACACAAGGTCCAGAGATTAGGAAAAAAGGATTATCCCCTCCCAGCTTCCAGCCCCTCATAACTATTTCCGTCATTAGTGCCATTAGTCTAGAAATGATACCAACAACATACCCCCAATGACCAATAGATGAATCTATTCTGTCCTACTGACGGGCATCTGTTCTCGTTCAGAAGATACTTCCCGGCTGGTGGTTCGACAGTGCTTAAAGTCTTTTGCAGCCTTGATAAAGCTGACGAAGAGTGGGTGAGGTTTCAGGGGTTTTGATTTGAACTCGGGATGGAATTGGCAAGCTAAAAACCAAGGGTGTTCAGGGATTTCTACTATTTCGACAAAATTATTATCAGGTGAATTCCCGGAAATACGCAAACCGTAGCTGGTAAGGATTTCTTCATATTCACGGTTGAACTCATAGCGATGTCGGTGACGCTCAGAGATCTCCCCCTCCTGATAGATGCTTTGTGCTAGTGAACCTTTCTGTAAAACACACGGATAAGCTCCGAGACGCATCGTTCCACCCATGTCACCCACACCCAGTAACTCTCGCAATTTGTAGATGACCCGATGGGGACTAGATGGATCAAACTCGGTACTGTGAGCATTTAGATCACAAACATTTCGGGCAAATTCAATGACTGCACACTGCATCCCTAGACAAATCCCAAAATAGGGCATCTTATTCACACGGGCATAACGAATACCCTCAAGCATCCCTTTAATTCCCCGTGGCCCAAATCCACCGGGCACTAGAATAGCGTCAAGATCTTCCAATTTACTTTCCCATCCTTCACCCGCCAGCCCTTCTGACTCAATCCATTTTAAATTTACAGATACGCAATGTGGAAGACCTCCATGCAAAAGGGCTTCGTTAAGACTCTTATAGGAGTCCTCATACTCCACATACTTTCCCACCATGCCGACTGTTACTTCCTCTTCAGGATTCTTAATGCCTTCAACTAATTTTTCCCAGGATGACAAATCACATCTGTCTTCTGGCAAGTTGAGCAACTTAACAATCATGGAGTCCAAACCCTCTAAGTGTAAGGCAATAGGGACTTCGTAAATGCTTTTGACATCCCTGGCAGTGACAACAGCTTCGGCCGACACATTACAAAAAAGGGCAATTTTGCTTTTGATTTCCTTGGGCAAAAGATGTTCTGTTCGGCACAGCAAGATGTCAGGCTGAATACCAATGGCCCGCAACTCTCTCACAGAATGCTGCGTAGGCTTGGTCTTCAACTCGCCTGAGGCCTCCATGAAAGGCACCAGGGTTAAATGAATAAACATGGAGCTATCCAGACCCACGTCAATACGCATCTGGCGAATGGCTTCAAGAAATGGAAGACTCTCAATATCACCCACTGTCCCCCCAATTTCGACAATCACCACATCCACCTCATCACCCAACTTTTTTATAGTGGCTTTGATTTCATTCGTTATATGAGGGATAACTTGAACAGTTTTTCCGAGATAATCCCCACGACGCTCTTTTTCAATGACCGTTTGATAGATCTTGCCAGTAGTCGAGTTGTTTGCTTCTGTAAGACGCAACTCTGTAAAGCGTTCGTAGTGACCAAGATCAAGATCAGTCTCCGCGCCGTCATCAGTAACGAAGACCTCTCCGTGCTGAAAAGGACTCATAGTACCGGGATCTACATTGATGTAGGGATCCAGTTTCAGGATGGTAACCTTCAAGCCACGACCCTCTAGAAGGCACCCGATTGAGGCCGACGCAAGGCCTTTTCCAAGGGAACTCAAAACCCCGCCTGTTACAAAAATATACTTAGTAGACATCCTGCCCCCACGACATACGTTCCGACTTAACGCCCTTCTTGTCTCTGGTCATCCATTCTCCAACAGGGGTCTGACACGCTCTATATCCTCGTCCGTGTTCACTCCAAAGCTGTCTTCCATAACCTCGACGACATGGATTGGAATATCATTTTCAAGCAATCTCAATTGCTCCAATCTCTCAGTCGTTTCCAACGGAGAAACCGACAGATCGGAGAAAATTCTCAAACAATCTCGCCGATATCCGTAGATCCCTATATGCTTGTAAACCGACCCTACTCCTTGCTGGTGGGGAATGGTTGCACGGGAGAAATAGAGTGCCCTGCCCTGCTTGTTAAATACAACCTTGACGGTGTGGGGATCGTTCATCTCCATCGGATCGACAATCTCAAAGCAAGCCGTGGTCACTTTAATATCAGCATCTCTCTCAAAAGGCATACAAATCTGATCGATGGTCTCTGGGGAAATCAGTGGTTCATCCCCTTGCATGTTGACAAAAACATCGGCCTGAACAGACTCTGCTACCTCAGCTACCCGATCCGTTCCACTCACGTGATCCGGCGAGGTCATCACTACCTTACCGTTGAAGCTTTCCACCGTCCTTAAAATACGTTCATCATCAGTCGCCACAATAATGTCGTCCAGCCGAGAAGCTTGACAGGCGCGCTCGTATACCCACTCAATCAATGATTTTCCAGCAATTTCCAGGAGGGGTTTTCCGGGGATTCGAGTGGAGTTAATCCGTGCAGGTATGACTCCAACAAAGTGCATACACTAGTCTAGCACGGTGGTGAAGAGATGACTACCGGCAGTTACCCATCTACCACCTTACTGTTTAAGTTTGTATCAATAGATCAGATCACAGAAGCAAAATCGACTCGATGTTCTGGTTTAGAACTTTCAATTAATACATACGAACACTTCGCCATGGATCAGAGCAAATTTAACGGATCAATATCAATAGAAGACTGTTTAATAGAAGTCTTTTCTTGGCTAAAATCACCCATGGCAGACTCCAGCACATCGTGAAGTTCCTTACGACTAGTTGCCTTGACCAGAATCTGAAATCGATATTGTCCTTTCAGTTTTTCCAAAGGAGCCTGCGCTGGGCCTAGAACACGCATACGTCTTCCGTTAGAGAGACGAGTGCGATGGTGAAGGAGCAGATCCGCAAATTGTTCGGACTGACATCGGATCTGTTGTGACGATTCACCCTGAAGCATGCAGTTGGCAAGAGCAGTAAAGGGTGGATACTGAAAGTTACGACGGAATTGGATTTCTTCTTCAAAAAAAAGTTTGTAGTCCTGAGAACGAGCATACTTGAGACTATAGTGATTAGGATAGTAGGTCTGAATGACGACTTCTCCTGGTTGCTCGCCTCTCCCGGCTCGTCCAGCCACCTGAGTGAGCAGTTGAAATGTTCTCTCGGCAGCACGAAAGTCAGCCATCTTAAGAGCCTGGTCGGCCATAAGCACCCCCACCAAAGTGACACGAGGAAAATCATGCCCTTTGGCAATCATCTGAGTCCCAATCAGAATGTCGGTTTTGCCGGAAGCAAAAGCTCCTAAAATTTTATGGACACTCCCCTTTCTTTGAACAGTGTCTCGATCCATCCGGTCAATCTGGGCACTAGGGAAGAGCTTTTCGAAAATGTGCTGAACTTGTTCCGTCCCATGACCCAGGAAAAAAATATACTTCTTCCCGCACATCTCACATCGTTCTGGCACAGATCTCAACAATCCACAATAGTGGCAAACCAGCCGGTTCGGGCTACGATGATAGGTGAGACTAATGCTACAGTGGTCACAGGTTTCCGTATGTCCACAGCTACGGCACAACAAGGCCGAGGCATAACCTCGACGATTAATTAGGACAAGAACCTGTTCTTTTCGATCCAGGCGTAATGCAATTGATTTGACAAGGACGTCAGAAACAATCACCGATTTCCCATGTTTTTGAAATTCCTGACGCATATCCACTACATGAGCAGTGGGAAGGGGACGCTCTAAAATACGTGAACTTAATGTCTCATACTCTAATTCTTCACCGTGTACCGCCTGATGAAAGGTCTCCAACTGAGGTGTCGCGCTGCCCAAAACTACCAAGGCCCCCTCAAGCTGCCCACGTTTGCGTGCCACATCACGCGCATTATAGCGGGGAAGTTCATCTTGCTTATACGAGCTATCATGTTCCTCGTCAACAATGATTATTCCCAAATTTTGAAGTGGCGCGAAAATGGCAGAACGAGTTCCGACCACGACTCTAGCTTCACCTCGCCGGATTTTCTGCCATTGATCAAAGCGTTCTCCATCCGATAGAGAACTGTGAAGAATGGCAACTTGGTCTCCAAACCAGGCTCGAAAATAGTGTGACATCTGAGGTGTTAATCCGATCTCGGGAACAAGTATCAAAGCAGATTGATCTAGATTGAGAGCCTCAGAAATGGCATTAAGATAAATTTCCGTCTTCCCGCTTCCCGTTACTCCATGAATCAACATGCTATGAAATTGACCCAGGGACAGGTGTCGCTGGATTTTCTTGAAAATGCGTTTCTGATCAGAAGTTAATGGGTGCTTTTGAACCTGTGGGTCACACTCAGATTGGCCCCAGGGAGAGCGATATGCTTCGACAGGCTCTATTGTAATCAATCCCCGGGCAGCCAAACTCTTGAGAAGTGAATGACTACACCGCACCTCTCGTAAAAAAGGTTGTATGAAAACCGGAAGTGTTAATTGGGTAAGTTCCTCCAGTACTTCCCGTTGCCGGTCGGTCAGCTTGATCTGTTTTGGGCTAATATTCACCACGGCCAGACGTTTTTTTTCAGGCCAAAAATTTGCAGAGAGACGATCTTTCCTGACCTTTCTAGACAGCAGTCCTGGAGGCAACATGACCTTGAACGCCTCACCCGGAGGCGACAGATAGTATGATGCCATCCACAAACCAAGTTCCATAAGTTGGCTGGATAAAAGCGGTTCTTTGTCCAAAAATTCACGAATGGATTTGACCTTACCTGAATACGGTTCCTGATGAACCCTGACCGCTATCCCAATAAGATACTGCTTTCCAAAAGGAACCATGACCCGACACCCCGAGTACAACTTCTGTTTAATGGAACCTTCTACACGGTAGGTGAAAGTTTGGAAAAGAGGTCGGGGGACTGCAATATCGACAAACGTCTCACGTCTCATGTTCACATTTATAAAAAAAGAGAAAGAAGGTGTAAAACAAAAAATAGGACACCCAGAGCGGGCTCATCATTTTCGAATTTCACATCCGAAGCCCATCTCTCCCGTCTTCTTTCTTAATATCAGCTATTCATAGAGGGCTATTTGAGGCGGTCCCTTACTTTCTTCATATCCTCCCACACGTGGCGCTTAGCCGAGGGGTTACGAAGCAAATAGGAAGGATGAAATGTAGGAAGAAGCCAACAGTCTCTAAATCGAACGAACTCTCCCCGCATCTTAGAAATTGGAACCTCAGTGTGCAGGAGATTCTGGGCTGCGTATTTTCCTAAAGCCACAATAATCCTAGGTTGGATAGCTTCAATTTGTTGAAAAAGAAACGGCACGCAAGTCTCGACTTCATTTGGCTCTGGATCACGATTACCGGGAGGTCGGCATTTCAAAATATTGGCAATGTACACCTGTTCTCTAGTCAAATTAATCGCCTCGATGATCTTTGTCAATAGTTGGCCCGCCCTTCCTACAAAAGGGATTCCCTGCGCATCTTCAGCCGCTCCAGGAGCTTCTCCGATAAACATCAAATCAGCCTTAGGATTACCAACTCCAAACACTATATTAGTCCGACCCCCGTGAAGTTCACAACGTTGACAATCTCCCAATTTGCGTCGTATCTCCTCTAACGTATGCACCTGTTTCAAAGTTTTACTATCCAAGTGAGTTACTCCTAGGTCAGAAAAAAATTTGAGTTGCTGCACGATCTCACGCATTGGAAAACCCCCAACCACCGAACTTGTTAGTAGCCGATTGCCCAATCCATGGCAGGCTTTCACTGGATTACCGCTCAGTATCCCAGTGTCGCCGTTAAGGGCCAATATAGTCCGTTGACCTGACACCCAAATCATTCAGTAGCTGTTCGTGGTTTCTCCATCCAGCGATCGCCTTAACATTAAGATCTAGGTAAACCTTCTTAACTTGAAGAAATCCCTGAATATCAAGCCGTGCTTCAATTCCGATCGTCTTGACCATGTGACCGGCTCGACCAATGACAATTTTCTTCTGACTATTTTTGTCAACAATAATCGTGGCCAAAATTCGTATAAAGCCTTCTTTTCGTCTCTCTTCATCAAAGACCTCTACCTGAATTGCCGTAGCATAAGGAAGTTCTTTACCCGTATGACGTAAAACCTTTTCTCTAATAATTTCTGAAACAATAGAACGTTCCGTCTGATTCGTCAGATAATCAGACGGATACTGCCACTTGCCTTGAGGAAGGTTTTCTGAGATTTTCTGCTCGAGTACTTTAAAATTATCCCCTTTAACAGCTGAAAGGGGAATCATTTCACGAAATATAAATTGCTGGCTATAAAACTCAATGACAGGCAAGACCTTGGATCGGGTAATTAGATCTACCTTATTAAGCACCAGAATAGTAGGCTTTTGGGTCTTTTGAATTAAGTTAAGAACATACTCCTCACCCTTTCCATAATTCTCGGAACTGTCCACCACTTGCACGATGAGATCAACACCCTCTATGCACTCATAGACTTCTTCCATCATCCGTTCGTTTAGACGATATCCAGGACGGTGAATACCTGGAGTATCTACGAATATGGCCTGGCTATCATCGCGAGTCTGAACTCCAAGAATACGATGACGTGTGGTTTGAGGTTTATTGCTAACAATAGCGATCTTTTCCCCAATCAACCGGTTGAGGATAGTGGATTTGCCTACGTTAGGCCGCCCAATCAGAGCAACTAAACCGCACTTGGTCATGAGAAAAATATGAGAACTAATAACTGACACACAGTAAGGACAGTCACCAACTGGCTGGCATTCATTCTATTACTCAATCGGTCGACATACTAAGTACGTTACTCGAATACTCAATCCGATCCCACAGGATCTTGGCCAATTCTGACTTGGCCAGTTTAGGGAGAACTTCCTCGTGTCCACTTGCATCCAAGAGAATAGCCTCATTGAAGTCAGAAGAAAATCCCCTGTCATCATGGGAGATATCATTCGCCACGATGAGATCTAAGTTTTTCTCACGCAGTTTGCGATGAGCATTCTCAAGAATATGATCGGACTCAGCAGCAAACCCTACCATAAACTGCCTGGTCTTATGCTCTTTTAAATTTGCTAAAATGTCGGGAGTTCTGTCGAGTGGGAGAACCAGATCCATCCGTCCTTTTTTGATCTTTTCGGAGGCGAGCACAGACGGAACAAAATCTGACACAGCAGCTGCCATTACCACAATATCAGAGTCTCCAAAATAGCGGAGGACCTCCTTAGACATATCCACTGCCGAACGAACCAAAATCCGATTGACCCCCTCAGGAGATTCTAAGTGAGTAGGCCCAGAAACCAATACGATTTCAGCACCACGCCGTTGTGCTTCCCGAGCAATAGCGTAACCCATTTTACCTGAAGAACGATTGGACAGAAACCGTACCGGATCAAGATCTTCGACCGTTGGTCCCGCCGTCACTAAAACCTTTTTTCTTCGTAATGACTTTTTATGGCACAAAGTATTAAGTACCGCTTCCAATACGAGTTCAGGTTCAGCTAGGCGCCCTTCACCTACTTCTCCGCAGGCTAAATAGCCGGATTCAGGATCCACAAAGATCACTCCTCGCTCCTTGAGAATACTGACATTGTCCTGTGTTGCCCGATGATGCCACATTTCAACATTCATAGCCGGTGCCACCACAACCGGTGTAGTGGTTGAAAGGTATAATGTGCTAAGAAAATCATCGGCGATGCCCCGGGCAAACTTTCCCAAAATATTAGCTGTAGCAGGAGCGACCAGCAAAAGATCGCTCTTTCGAGCTAATGTGATGTGCTGAATTTGGACGGTATGTTCACCAAACAAATCAGAGACTACCGGATGGCCAGAGAGCTTTTCTAAAGTAAGAGGGGTGATAAATTGCTGGGCAGATCGGGTCATCACGGGGAAGGTATCAAACCCTTCCTTCTGTAAGAGCCTCAGGATAACTGCCGATTTATAAGCTCCAATACAACCTGTCACGCCCAGGATAACATTCATTCGTCGTCTGTCTCGTCTTCTTTTTCTGCGTCTTCCACTGTTTCCTCTTCTAGAATGTCATAGGGTACTAATTGCTCTTCAACTTCACGAATCGCCACATACGACGGTTTGTGTGACTCGAGATCAAGTTTAGGAGGAGCCCCATTTTGAAGATGCTTAGATCGCTCCGCAGCCACTAAAATAAATCTGAACTTACTATCGAATTCGTTCGGTATCGTGAAGATCATCTAACTTCCTCCAAAGGTTTTGATAATTTCTTCCGCTCGTTCCTTGCGGTTATCGAGACGGAAATCAGAACCAGCATCTCTAATAATAGCGCTTAATTCTCCAACTGCTTTTTCATAGTCTTCATTAATAATAACGTATTGGTACTTTCTATAAGAGTTAATTTCCTTTTTTGCAATCCTAAGCCTGTTTACAATGACACTCATATCATCCAGATTACGCTCCTTGAGACGGCAGGTTAGTACTTCAAGAGAAGGCGGTAATACAAAAATCAGAATAGCTTCCGTATAAGCCTCATGGATCTGGCGTGCACCCTGCACATCGATATCTAACAAAACATCGTGCCCCGCGCAACGCAAGGTCTCTACGTGGGCCTTACTAGTTCCATAATGATGACCAAAGACACAGGCATGTTCCATAAAATCACCTACTTGAACCATCTCTTTGAATTCCTTCTCAGAAACAAAAAAGTATTCTACCGAATCTTGCTCTCCCAGCCGAGGTTTTCTGGTAGTGTGACTTACTGAAAATTTAAGATTTGGAATCTCGGCCAAGGCTCGATTAGCCAGACTTGATTTGCCCGACCCAGACGGCCCACTAATTACATAAAGACCCCCTCTATTCGACATTCTGCATCTGCTCCCGAATTTTTTCTATTTCAGTTTTCCCTTCTAGCGCCAACTTAGAAAGTTCTGCAAAAGGCGACTTAGAAAGAATCGTATTCATCTCACGACCCATCTCTTGCGCAATGAAATCAAGGCGTCGTCCAACGGCTTCAGATTCTGCTTCTTTCAACTCTTGTACAAAATGGGAAATGTGACTACGTAGCCGCGTGATTTCCTCGGTAATATCTGACTTATCAGCATAGTGAATGATCTCCTGTGCTAATCGAGCCTCATTAACTACTGCTTCTTCCTTGAACTGATCAAAATTTTTAGTGAGTTTCCGGCGATGATAAGTGTGAACCTCCTTGGCATGCTGATCAATAGCCCCGGTTAATTGGTTAAGCGTCTCAATATAATTCAGAAAGCCTTTTTTAAGCTCAGTTCCCTCACTCGATCGAGTACTTACCAATTTCTCCAAGGCTATTGTGAAAGTTTCGTGAATAGTTTCTAAAAGTCCTCCGGCTGTAAGATCAACCGGATGGGATACGATCACACCAGGAAACTGTAAGAGAGTCGACACATCCAATGTCCCTTTTACTCCCAGAATTTTAATCTTTTCCGCTGTTGCAAGATAATTTTCGGCTACAGCCTCATTCAAGTCACTCTGCGATCCCGACTTAACAATCAGCTCTACATAAATATCAACCCTCCCCCGTCTCAGACTAGTCTGGACTTTTTTCCTCAATTCTAGTTCCAAAAATGATAGTTCCTTGGGTAGGCGCAAATTAAGATCTAGATATCGACTGTTAACCGTCCGCATTTCAACGGTTACATTGACTTTCTCAGTGCCTGCGCTCGCCTGTCCAAATCCTGTCATACTACGCATATCACAAACTCCCTCGGCCTTTTACCTTATCCGTTCATGAAGGGGTACTCCCCACATCGGCAAATTGAAGATCATACAACGTTCTATATACCCCTGAACGTTCCAGTAAGCTTTCGTGGTTCCCAGTTTCAACAATCCGGCCGGCCTCTAAAACAACAATCCGATCAGCTAGTCTAATCGTTGAAAGGCGATGCGCAATGACCAGAGTCGTACAATGTTGCATCAGGTTGTAGAGTGCCTCTTGAACTAAGCGTTCTGATTCACTATCAAGAGCCGATGTGGCCTCATCCAGAATCAGTATTGGTGCTTCTTTTAAAACAGCTCTGGCGATAGCAATTCGTTGACGCTGTCCTCCGGAAACAAGTTGTCCCCGTTCACCAATAAGGGTGTCATAACCTTGCGGCAACTCAGTGATGAAATCATGAATAAAAGCGGCGCGGGCAGCGGCTTCAATATTGTCCATCGTGCAGTCTTTTCGTCCGTAAGCGATATTGTTCCGCAACGTGTCATTAAAGAGAAAAGTCTCTTGGGTTACGATTGCAATCTGACGGCGTAGTGACTCCAGCAAGACCTCACGAATATCCTGATCATCAATGGTAATACGCCCGGCGATAACATCGAAAAAGCGAGGAATCAGACTCGCGAGACTGCTTTTCCCAGCACCGCTGCTCCCTACCAGAGCTATAATTTCCCCCTTCTGGATAGTAAAATCAATGTTCTGGAGGACGAACTGCGACTCTACCCCTTTATAATGGAAAGAGACATCTTCAAAAACGATCTCTTTTCTGATTGGAGCTAACTCCAAAGCCCCAGGGTTATCTTGTATCTCAATATGGGTATCTAGAAGATTAAATATGCGTGTGGAAGAAGCAAAAGCCTGCTGGAAAATTAGGTGCATACGAGATAGTTTTCTAATGGGCTCATATAGGCGAAAAAGAGCAGCCACAAAAACCACAAAGGCCCCGATCGTAAATCCCCGATTAATTTGATGATTGGCATAAAGAAGAAAAGGGACAAAGGATACATATCCAACAAACTCTACTAGAGGCGAACTAAGGGCACTTATGCGGGTCGCCTTCAAATTGGCCTGTACTAGGCTCCCAACAGATTTGTTAAACCGTCCTGTCTCATAATTTTTCATTCCGAAGGCTTGGACGATACGGTGGCCAACAATCGTCTCCTGAAGAAGCTGAGATATCTCAGCCAAGTTCTCCTGACTACGCTGACTTACCCGACGCATTCTCCGTCCCAACCGTATAGTGATTGTAATTACTACTGGAGCAATTAAAAAAGACAATAGGGCTAGTCTCCAATCAGTATAAAAAACAAGCCCCAGGAAAAAACACATCAACAAAACCTGTCGTATAAAATCAGTAAGTGTTTTGCTAACCGTTTCCTGAATTCGCTCAGTATCAGTCACCACCCGTGCCATTAATTGTCCGGTAGTATTTTGTCCGTAAAATGTCAATGACTGATCTAACAGATGTCCATAGAGACGAGTTCGGAGTGAGGCCACCACATGTTGACCACTGTAGCTCATGGAATACTCAGCAAAATATATAAACACCCCCTTTAAAAAGGAGAATGCCACCAGAAGAATAGCTATGTGAACTATATTTCCCGAACTCAGCCCCAAGAACTCTTGAAGAAAAGAAAATTTGTCCGTACCACTAGTTTCGATCCCAGCCGCCGTGGACAACTGATTGAAAATAGGGGCCAAAAGCATGATCAAGGCGGTCTCTAATGCCCCGCTGGCTACCAGAAGTACCAACGCTACTATTAGCAAATGTAGATTCGGACGGATATACGGCAAGAGCTTTCGAAAGTCACTCATTTTAAGAATTTTATCAGAAAAATAGGAAGGTAGAAGATAAGTGACGGGATAGAGAGTTCTGATCGGCTGTAATTTTCCAGTAGTTCCTCTTATTCGAGTAGCTAATAGGGTATTGAAATTTAACCGAGTCTTAGATTCGGATCAGCTGTCAAATCAATGGAATCTGCTCCCCGCACCGCAAGCTGTGCAGTTGCAGCTACGGCAATCATAGCAGCATTATCGGTAGTAAACTGAGGTTGTGGATAGTATACGTCTAGTCCGTGGCTGGCAAAAACCTCCTTGCTACGCCGGCGTAACTCACTATTACAGGAGACGCCTCCAGAAATTTGAATTGACCGCACATCATAAGTCTTAAGGGCCTTCCCGAGACGATCCAATAACTGATCAACAATGGCACTCTGATAGCTAGCCACAAGGTCCAGTATGGACTGAGGTATTTCCTCTAGACCTCCAAGAGGCCCCAGATTATTCTGCTGTATATAGCGAAGAGCTGCCGTCTTGATACCACTGAAGCTGAAATCTAAAGCATTGCGGCTGGTCTTGGGGATGGTGAAAGCAATCGCGTGGGGATTTCCCTTTGGGGCAAGCCTATCAATGATAGGCCCCCCAGGATAACCTAAACCCAAATGCTTAGACAGTTTGTCAAGAGCCTCTCCTGCAGCATCATCACCAGTCTTTGAAATCTCCTCGCAAACTCCAATCTTCTGGAGATAAAAAAGACTCGTATGTCCTCCCGAGACCACTAACGAAAGTGCAGGAAACTTAGCACGAGGAGAATCTAAAAGAATCGATGCGATATGCCCCTCTAGATGATTGACCCCAACCAAGGGTATATCTAATGCATAAGCTAGTCCTTTAGCATAGGCCATTCCTACTAGAAGAGCTCCCATCAAACCTGGACCTCTAGTCACTGCAATAGCATCAATCTGATCCCACTCCAAATTAGCTTTTAGAAGACATCGTTCCACCACAAAACAGATATTGTCCACATGTTCCCGACTAGCTAGTTCCGGAACAATGCCTCCGAAGTCTTTGTGAACAGAAATCTGTGAGGAAACTATACTGGAAAGAACAGTTTGCCCATCTTTAATAATTGCCGCAGCCGTATCATCGCAACTGGACTCAATGCCAAAGACGATCATTACCTTATGAGAGCAGCAATTGATTCCTTATAAGGGCTCTTGGCAATCCCTCTTTCCGTAACAATTGCGGAAACAAGTTCATTAGGAGTGATATCAAAGGCAGGGTTAGCTACGGCAATATCAGGAGGTACAACCGTTTGCCCCTTAATATGGGTTACTTCCGTAATGTCACGTTGTTCGATGGGAATTTCTTCACCAGTAAGAGTGCCCATATCAATGGTGGATAGTGGAGCCACCACATAGAAAGGAATATGATGTTCTTTAGCTAGAACAGCAACAGAGTAAGTTCCAATCTTGTTTGCTACATCTCCATTGCCCGCAATACGATCTGCGCCCACCACAACAGCTTGGATCTGACTTGCACGCATAAAATATCCAGCCATGTTATCGGTTATCAGTGTACATGGAATATTTTCCTTCATCATCTCCCAAGTAGTTAGTCTAGAACCTTGTAAAAACGGACGTGTTTCATCGGCGAAAACTTGGATCTCCTTTCCATGTTCAACCGCCGCTCTGATAACTCCCAGCGCGGTCCCATAGCCAGCCGTTGCAAGAGCACCAGCGTTGCAATGAGTAAGTACATTCATGCCTGATGAGAGAAGCTCTTGTCCATTTCGTCCCATTTGCTGATTAATCTCAATATCATCATCATGGATCTGTATGGCTTCGTTTCTCAAAGCATCCTGAATTTTTTCCAATGATTCTTTTTTGTGGTGCTCAAAAACGTGTTCCATGCGCTCGATTGCCCAAAAGAGATTGCGTGCTGTGGGACGAGTGTCATGAATGGTCTTAACGATAGCAGCAAATCGTTTCTCCAAATCATTGCTAGAATCAAGATTTTTAACCCCCAAAGCAATTCCCATAGCCGCCGCGACGCCAATGGCGGGAGCCCCACGGATTACCATGGTCACAATTGCCTCAGCTACTTCATCGACTGTTCGGTAGGTGTTGTAAATCTCCTCGGTTGGGAGCAATCTCTGGTCAATCATGACCACGCCCTCATCCGTCCATTTAATGGTTTTGATCATGTAAAGACCTTACAACAGGAAGGTTTTAGAATCTAGAGCCTAGTGTGCAGGGCATGGATGACAGAAATTAGAAGTTAACTAATTGTTAAACAAACGACTCAGTAACCTTTACCATCCACTACACTTAATGACTACCGATTCCTTAAGAAGATAGCCAAGCTACGTACCCTCCCTTGAGAGAGCGAATATTTTCAAACCCGTGCTGTTTTAAAAACTGCGTCGCCTTCAAGCTCCGCTCACCATGTTCGCAATAGACGATCATCTGGCGTTCCCGCGGCCAGCTGCTAATAATCTCATTCCCTAATTCTTGATCAACTCTCCTAGATCCTTCAATTGACCCCTTTTGGATCTCGAAAGCTTCACGGACATCCAGGATTGCTAGATCTGGATCAGCAGTAATTTTTTCGCGAGCTTCTTCAACCGTCACTTCAAGTTCAGCCAAAGGATCAAAGATGTTGACAGACTGATCTACTTCGTCCCCACAGTACCTATCGTACATACTAGTAAGCACTTTGGTTAAAGACTCTACCGATTGGCCTTCAATTTGATGTCTTTCCAGCATATGTACCAAGTTACCATCTCTAAATAATGCGACGCTGGGGGAGGACGGAGCATATCCGACAAAATACTCCCTGGCCCGCTCCGTAGCATCCACGTCGTTACCTGCGAAAGCTGTAGTTAAATTCTGGGGAAGAGTTGGGTTTTCTAGAGAACTCACCAATGAAGGTCTGGCCACACCTGCGGCACACCCACATACCGAATTGATAAATACCAGACTTGTTCCTTCTTTCTTTTCAAAAAGACTATCAACATCGTCCTGTGTTTTAAGTTCTCTAAACCCAACAGACGTCAGTTCATCTCTCATCGGTTGGACCATTAAGGGATCGTACATCCTTCATTTCTCCTTTGTTTATTAATAACCTTTCACTGCATCGACCTTTTTTAGGAAATCTTGATCTTGAGATCATCGCCTTCCACGGTAACAGAATAGGCTGTGATCCCATGAACTGCAAGAGAACCTAGCGGTTCGCCCGTCTCAAGATTAAACTGAATGCCGTGCCACGGACAAGTGACGACCGTACCCTCGCACACCCCCTCCGACAAAGGACCACCTCTGTGACTACAATTATTGTCAGTCGCATAATAGCTCCCATCGACGTTGAACAAAGCTATTTGCTTACCTTTCACTTCCACACAAATGGCAGCACCAAGTGATACTTGGTCAACCGTGGCAATCTTGGTTAGTTCTCCCATAAATTTACCCTACAAACTTGTCGAACAAAGTAATGATCTTAACGGCAACTTAATCCCCGCACCAATTTACCGCAAGTCTAAACCAGCGCAAGACAACATATCAAATATCTAACCCCACGGGGGTAAATGAAAACCAGTGGGCTAAGTCTTTAGGATCGACACGGCGGGTACTTTGTACCTGTTTCTTTTTTTCTCTAAACTTATGTCGAAGTCTCCATACCTCGCGATAGGCAAGCAACGATCTCCATTCGAAGCAGATAACATAGACCATGATCCCGATATCTCTAATCCACATGTACGGAAAACAACGCCATCTAACCATTGAATCAAGATTTTTCATCCGCATGAGATAACGGTTTTTGAGAGAGTGATAATTAATCAGTGCAGAAAGCTGATGCCGTCGTGATGGCAAAACATGGCGGTGATGGAAGGCACAGGCCTCAGGTTCATAAACTGCCTTCCAACCCTTTAGTTGGGCCCTCCAGGCAAGATCTGCATCTTCACGATAGGCAAAAAAATCTTCATCGAGATACTCCTCTCCCAAACGGACATCTTCTAGCATTTCTTTGCTACACAGAAGAGCAGCTCCGGTAATTCCGAAAACCAGATTACGGTCGTCATACTGCCCACGATCCTCCTCTTCACTGCCTCGATCGAAATGTCTCTGTGAGGGGGTAAAAAAAATGCCGCTGCTATCGAGTATAGGACAATTATGTCGAAATACCTGCTGACCATCCTTATCCATTCGATAAAGCTTACCCCCCACCATGCCAGCTCCCTTAACTTCATTGAGGGTTGTGACTAAAATTTCTAACCAATCAGGCTCCAATGTAACATCAGCATTGAGCAAAAGTGCTGTTTTAAAATTCGCACCCAGAAGATTCCAGTTGTGGCCATAACTGTAGCCCTTATTGGTTGAAGATTCATGTAAGTCAACTTTAAACTGGCGGGCAACCCTCAAAGTTTCATCTCTTGAGGCGTTATCAAAAATTTTCACCTGTACAGGAACAGTTTGTTTTTGGACAGATTCCAGACAACGAGCTAAAAATAACTCATCGTTGTACGTTACTAAACTCACCAGAACAGGATTATTATACGGATCTGTCATCAGCACAAAAAAGCCTTCTCATCCACATACCACATTGTACGGGAATCCACAGCATGGGATAGAAATAGGGGTGATGTTTTTTTAAATATTTCAGGAGGTTAGTATAGAATATCCTTACGAATGTGGGATAACTCAAACACTCTAAAGCCAAGCCCCCTCGGTGAATCATGGGTAGATGTGGAAAATAAAATATCTCCCAGTCGGAGTCCTGCATCCTCTTGCAAAAATCTACATCCTCAAACCAAGCTGGATAAAATCTAGTGTCAAAACCCCCCAATTCTCCCCAAGCCTTCTTGCGAAGCAACCAAGCTGCTGCTGCTGGTTGTTCAGAAACCAATTTCTGAGTATGTTCGTAAGATGGATTAAGCTGGGAATTACCAAATACCCAATCCTGCAATTCATCGATAAAGAGAACATCTGAGAGGATATTCTTCCAGGTTGGTAAAGGCCGAATCTGGAAACTATTCTGAGACTTGCCATTGCGATCTTTCAGAGAGCCGCAGACAATCCCTGCTCGGATCCTGCTCACCATCTCCTGGTAAAGCTGACTCACAGACTCTGAAATGATTTGAATGTCAGGATTGAGTAAAAGAATAAAACACGAGTTGGAACGGGCAATACCTTGATTGGCTGCACCAGCAAACCCAAGATTTTCTTGAAGGAATAGGCTCTCAACATCCGGATAGTTTATTAATATATCTGCACTTGAGTCTTGAGAAGCATTATCCACCACCCATATCTCTCTCAACTTTTCCTGTAAAGGAGATAGCGAGTCTAGCAGACACCCCAGATGGTTGCCGCTGTTCCAGTTGACAATGACCACGCTCAGGTCCATGATTCAAGAAATCCTTTACGTTAGTATCATACGCTTATTGGCGTCTACAAGGTGCACAAAGACTGCCAGTTCCGATAAGATGGCCCCTGGCATGAAATATCGTCGCCACCAGGGCAAACATTACCACGGCTGGATTCACCCCAGATTTTTCCCCCCAGATGATTTACTAGAGGTTCCGGAAAAAGCAGGAGAAATTCCAGGAGCTCATCTTGTTTTAGATTGTCAGGGCCGGCAAATTTTTAGAATCCCTCTGGAGTTTCAAAATACTCCCAGATCTTGCTTTACTTATTACTTCAAAAATAGATCTATTAGTCGCAGCCTGCGCTATTGTTATGCCTTCAGAAGTCTCAAAATTTCCGAGAAACTCCGCTCCAACGACTTTGGCACCTTCAAGGTACTCGCTGCAATCAAAAAAACGGGGGAGTGGTTGAACAGACATAGTCTAGTTGTGGCTCTAGAAATTGAATCAGTACGTGAAATCGCTTCGGCAGGAACCCATATCTATCGCGTTCATGATACTGCTGATTTTTCTCCAGAATTGGCATTTCACTTAGCCAAAGAACTTGCCCGACTACATGCCCGGGGGTTTTTTCATGGAGATCTAAAGACGCGACACATCCTGGTTCATGACGATCCTATCCCCCATTTCTCTTTCGTTGATCTGGAAAAATGTCACCACCTTCCTCATCTACCTGGCATCTTTAAAGAAATCTTGGCAGCACGCGATTTAATACAGCTACTGACTTCCATTCCCACTGTCTTTAGCTTCTCTGACAACCTGATCCGATATTTTATGGAATGCTATTTTAAGGCCGCAGGATATCCCCTCCATCCAGCTAATAGAATTGCAAAAATGGTAACCCTCTACAGTAGGGAAGGATCTTTAAGTCAGGGGCAAACTCTGCTCAGTAACTTACTCCAGCTCGTGAAGTAATCTAATACTTATGATGGATTTAAATTAGGCTACTATTGAGTGAGTATACGAAGATTCTATCCACCTGTCAGTTCATAGAAGAGAGCCTCATATTGATTGGTGACCTCCTCCCAATCGTAGAACTCACGAATACGTTGTTGAGCGTCCTCTTTGCAGTTCTGATACTGATCAGGGTTCGCACAGACCTTCATAATAAGACTAGCTAGCTTAGGGGAGTCCTCGAAATGACAAAGAATACCTTCCCCCCCCACTACTTCTCGGTTCTCATCCGTATCATTGACAATTGCTAAACATCCCACCCCCATGGCCTCAATCAATGCAGGATGAGTTCCACCTACCTCAGTAGCATGCAAGTAACAAATGGCATGAGAAAGGAGTTGGCGATAACCTCGCCCATAAATAGCCCCAAGCAGAATCACATGACTTCCCTGGACAAGACTTTTTAGTTGATCTATATAACGCCCTCCATAGGTAGCATTCCCAACTACCAGCAGTGGATGCTGAACCCCCGATTCAATGTAGGCTTTGATTACTAGGTGCGCATTGTTCTCGGGTTCAAGACGGCTCACATAAAGAAGGTATTTCCCCGGTGTAACACCCAACTTGTCAAGCTCGTCATGCTCTTCAGATTTCCCTACAAAAGCACCGTAAGGGATGAATGGGAAACGTGTACCATACTCTTTGAGATAGTAGCTCTGCACCGCACGGGCATCTGTTACGATGCGATCCGGGATAACAGTGGCGAGGAACTCACTGAGTCGATAGTAGATTTTTCCGATAGGCCCCCATTTTTTCCGCAATCGTTCGATCCCATCTACATTGAGTATGACCTTTTGACCTGCTAGCTTAGGAATCCAGCACCAAGCAGCATTTGCAGCATTACAGATCAAAACTACGTCATAAGAGTAAAATAGTCCCAGAAGTGTGGAAACCAATGTGTGAGAAACCGTTTCCAGATATTTGGTCCGTACACAAGGTAACGTACGAATTTCAACGCCCTGATAACTTTTTAATTGTGGATCCACGAAGTGAGAACGCCCATAAGTGGTCACTCGATGCCCGCGTTCGACGAGACGAACGGAGAGCTCTTCAGCAAAGGTTTCGAACCCTCCATAATTAGCGGGAATGCCACGCATGCCCATCAGCGCTATATTCAGCTTATTCTTGCCCGTTGTTGACAACATAAGGAATAGTTAGAAAAAATAGGAGTAGAATTAAAATTTCTGAATCTCCAAAATTATATTCAAGAAATCCAGCAGCTAAAAAAGCGACTAGCACCGCAATGGAACCGACGGCTGTACCAACGGCAAATCCATCATAGTGAGATTGCCGTGCAAAAGAGATGAAATCCCAAACCAATCGAATCCAAAGAGCCATCCACAGGATCACGGTGATTAGACCCATCTCGGCAGCGATCTGTACAAAATTGTTATGCAGATGCTGATAGATCCACTCTGGAAAGTCATCGGTTTCATTGTAATCCCGATAAAATTTCGGTACTGTCCTCGGACCCAGGCCTATCCAGGGATGATCAGCAACAATGTTTCTGCCAGTTTTAAGCAACTCTAGCCGGATCTGAGTGGTGGTGTCGTTGGGATCGAAACTCGAATAAAGACGCTGTTTATATGTCTCGGGAGAGGCAAAGAAAATAACCACCACCAGTACTATACCCGGAACAATCCATTTCTTCCGGTACACCCAAAGAAGTATAAAAAATCCACAAAGAGTTCCTAGCCAACTGCTACGCGTCTGGGTTAAAACCAACGTGAAAATCATGATGGTCAAGAGGAGTATCCAAATACAAAAGGATCCTGCCCCACTAAAAAATTTATGGGATTCTGATTTAGACAGGCTCTCCTGATCCTCATCAGAGTTTGGGTTGAGACGGTACAGCAAATACCCAGTCAGGGCAACGGAACACAACATCAACTGACCGGAAAAGGTCATCCAGTGTCCCATAAATCCTTGAATTCGATGGAGCAGATCGACTTCCCACAACCAGAAGTACTGAAGAATTGCATACGTAGCACTTATTCCCATCACAATAAATAGGGCTTTTAGTACATTCTCTACATGGCGACGCCCCAAATAAGTAAAAATCATCGGAACCCAGAGAAATCGAATATGTTTACCCAAGCTGGGCAAACTGGTCATGATATCGCTGGAAAAAATGATTGAAATCACTGATGCCAAGACAAAAGCACCAATCCAGGCAAAAAAACCCGGAATTTTGACATGCAGAGTGCCCAACTTCACACAGTGAATGATCCAAAGCAACAGGACCACTCCGAAAAGGACATACGAGAGGGCAATGGAAACAAGTGAGCCTATAATTCCGACTCCCACAACGAACGAAATCCAGCGACGCAAGACCGTGTCGTCGTGGGAATATGCTTCTTTTGCTAGATCAGAGATACGCACCGCTAGAGCTTCACTACGTTGTCATGAGCCTCAGGAAAAACATTGCGGGTATCAAAGACTAAGGGTGCCGCTTCACGTACCATTTCGTAGTCAAAACATGTGTGATCCGTAACCACCACCACTAGCGCATACTTTGCAACCATTTCGTGGTTCAGGTTCACTGACTTCTTGTCGATTCCGTCTATGTGAACTTCAGGCGCATAAGGATCCGAATAATCAACGATCGCCCCACCATCTTCGAGTAAACGAAGAATATCTAAAGCGGGTGATTCCCGTACATCGCTAACATCACGCTTATAGCTCAACCCTAACATCAATATTCGAGTTCCGTTAATGCATTTTTGATGCTGATTTAAAACGTTGACAATACGATGCACACAGTACTCTGGCATCTGAGTATTGACCTCACTAGCCAATTCGATAAAACGTGCATTGTAATTAAGCATTTTCAGTTTCCAGGAAAGATATAAAGGATCAATAGGGATACAATGTCCTCCCAGTCCCGGCCCCGGGTAAAAGGGCATGAATCCAAAAGGCTTAGTGGCAGCAGATTCGATAACTTCCCAAACCGACACTCCAAGCTTGTCACACATGATAGTAAGCTCGTTAACTAGCCCAATATTAACAGCCCGGAAAGTGTTCTCCAGGAGCTTGACCATCTCAGCAGTAGCAACCGATGAAACTGCAATAACGTTGTCTATCGTTGTTTCGTAGAGCGCTTTAGCTATTTCAGTACATTGGGGAGTTACTCCTCCCACAATCCTGGGGGTATTTTTGGTATTGAAGGTCATATTCCCCGGATCCACCCGTTCCGGTGAAAAAGCAACAAACAATTCTTTCCCTATCTCAAAGCCTTTCCTTTTAAACTCCGCTGTCAGAACTTCGTCCGTGGTACCAGGATAAGTTGTACTCTGAAGAACAACCAGCATGTCCTTGTGCAAATGCCTGCTAATAGTCTGAGTTGCATCAACGATATAGCTTATATCCGGATCTTTGGTCTGTCGGAGGGGAGTGGGGACACAAATTATAATGCAATCTAGTTGGGAAACAACCTCGTAGTCTGAATGTGCATGAAAGTGACCGGAATCGATCACACTTTGCAGAACCTCGTCTTCTAAATCCTGTATGTGCGACTTGCCCCGGTTAAGATCGCAGATCTTTTCATGGTCGGTGTCGATACCATGGACAGTGAAACCCGAGCGGGCAAACTCGATACCCATCGGTAATCCAGCGTAACCTAGCCCCACCACTCCTATTTCTGCTTTGTAGGTCGTGATCTTTTGTCTCAGATCCATCTTGCTTCCTTCCTACTACTCCAATACATCTCACGAAAACACAAGCTCTTCACCGAATTATCGTTCCTTAAACCACTTGATTGTCCGGCGCAAACCCTCATCTAAAGAGATTACGGGCTCAAATCCAATAAGTTCGTGAGCTAAAGAAATATCGGCCACTGAATGGCGGACCTCGGCGGGCCGAGCTGGCTGATACTGTACGTTCAGTTCCCGCCCAATGATATCACTAAGCACCTTGACTATTTGATTTAACGTGTACTGTTTACCACAGGCGACATTGAGGCTTTTCCTCTGAATATTCGACTGAGCAGCCTTAAGATTAGCAGCTACTACGTCCTCTACAAAAATGAAATCTCGACTCTGTTCACCATCACCAAAAATGATAAGATCTTCTCCTGCCAAGGCTCGTGAAATAAAGCGTGGTATGACAGCTGCATACTCCGAATTAATATCCTGATTGGGTCCAAAAACATTGAAATAGCGAAGACCCAAAGCAGGTAGCTGATAAACCTCTGAAAAAATCTCGCCATAAACCTCTGCCATGCACTTGGTTGCAGCATATGGCGACAGTGGCTCAGGAGTCATCTTTTCATGCTTGGGAAGAACTTCTGAATTCCCATAAACAGCGGTACTACTAGCAAAAATAACCTTGTCCACGCCCACATCTCTAGCAGCCAATAAAACTTTCAGTGTCCCTTCTATATTAACGCTATTGCATTCGAGAGGATCCTCAACTGATTGCTGAACCGAAGTCAGAGCAGCCTGGTGATAGACTGTTGTGGCTCCTTCAAAAATGACGCTCAGTTCACTTAGTTGACGGATATCTTGCCGGTGGATTTCGCACCTGTCAGGATACCGCTCAAGGAGTGCGTCAAGATTTTCACTTCGCCCACTTGAAAAGTTGTCGACTATACGAACTCGATGACCTTGTTTCAAGAGAGCCCGGCAAAGATGTGAGCCAATAAACCCAGCTCCTCCTGTAACGATATCCAATGAATTGTCCAAGGCTTTACCTTCTTCTCACGACAAATTATGCCATCCTTCTAACAACAAAAACATAGATAAGTCCAGCTCAGTGTATACCATGCTGAGCTAGACTCACGCATATCCTACAAAACATCCATGATTTGGCTAAAACTCAAATTCATTAAACACATGAGATGAAGGTATATCGTCCAGTAGTCCATTGCAGTTCTATAACTCGAGTTTGTGCAGTAGATCATTCCAGAGTAGAACTTTCCGTATCGCTCTGTTAACATCATGTCCTGCAACCATGTCGCTCGCACAGGTTTTTAACTACCAGAACGGACAACTCTACTGCGAAGACGTTGCCCTTACCACCGTTACCGAGCAGGTGGGTACGCCCTGCTATGTCTACAGCAAGAATGCCATTCGTCAAAATTTCCGGGCCTTCAGCAAAACCTTTGAAGCAATCGGTCCGCTCGTTTGCTATGCCGTTAAAGCTAACTCGAATCTGAGCATCCTGAGTCTACTGAAAAATGAAGGGAGTCATTTTGATGCAGTATCAGGGGGAGAACTTTATCGACTGGCACAAATCAACGCTGCCCCCCAGAACATTATTTTTAGCGGAGTAGGGAAAACCATCAATGAGCTCAAAATGGCACTCGACATGTCAATCTTCAGTCTGAATGTAGAATCGATCCAAGAACTAGAAACCCTCATTGCTCTGGCCCAAGAGAGGGGGGCACACCCGAACATCTCCTTGAGAATTAATCCTGATGTGGAGTCTCCCACTCATCCTTATATTTCCACAGGTTTAAAAAATCATAAGTTCGGCATCGATTTAGAACAGATTAAAGACATCGTAGAGCTCTTAAAAAAATCCCAAGGGTGCACACTCACAGGTCTGGGTTTTCACATTGGCTCACAAATTCTAGATACTCAACCTTTCATGGACGCCTTTATGGTTCTTCTGGAGGAAGCTCGCAAGCTGGAAGCCCAGGGCTTCAACATTGAGCATCTTGACCTGGGCGGGGGTATGGGCATTCCCTATCAGAATGAGAAAGAGATAGACCTCAGTATTTACGCTGATTTTCTGGCAAAGCATCAGGATGGTCGCAAGATTATTTTTGAACCCGGCCGCTATATTGTTGGCAACACAGGTGTTTTATTGAGCACAGTCCTCTATAGAAAAACCAGCACGGAAAAAAACTTTCTGATTGTGGATGGAGCTATGAATGATCTGATCCGTCCATCTCTCTACCAAGCCTACCATGAAATCAAACCACTTCAACAAAAGAGCGAGGATTCCATTCTAGTCGACGTAGTAGGTCCGGTATGTGAGACTGGAGATTTCTTTGCTCGCGATCGCTGGCTACCTCCACTGAATCCAGGAGATCCGCTAGCCCTCATGAATGCAGGGGCTTACGGATTCGTAGCTGCT
Organism: Acidobacteriota bacterium; assembly: GCA_036338435.1. Taxonomy (GTDB): domain Bacteria; phylum Acidobacteriota; class UBA6911; order RPQK01; family JADFOI01; genus JAPYTY01. The sequence continues at coordinate 18,052 of JAYZCG010000040.1, read as the reverse complement.
TCCAACTATAACTCTCGTCCAAGAGCTCCTGAAGTCTGGGTGGATCACGACCGCTTTGAGATAATCCGAGAACGAGAAAGTCTGGATGACTGTATCCGGGGAGAACAGACTGACTAATATTTCTCAAACCTTGTTCTCACCACGCCCATTCGGGATACCAAATAACAGATCAGCGTCGGATCGAAAGAGTTCTCGCTATAAGACATCCCCTATAGCACTTCAACTCACATATCCATTCTCTTTCAACACATCCACCAGTTCAGCAACAGCATGGACAGAGTGTTGTAGCTGGGTTTTCTCCTCATCACTCAAGGTGATTTCAACAACTTCTTCTGCACCTTCGCATCCCAGTTTAACGGGAACTCCAACGTAAAGATCACTGACTCCATACTCACCCTCAAGATATACACAGCAGGGAAGGATTTTCTTTTTGTCCATTAAAATTGATTTCACCATTTCAACGGCTGCTGCTGAAGGAGCATAAAAAGCACTACCCTGTTTGAGTAGTCCGACAATTTCAGCTCCGCCATCTCGAGTCCTTTGTACCAGAGATTCGATACGATCTTCCGACATCAGTTCGGTGATCGGAATACCAGCCACAGTTGAATAGCGAGGCAGTGGCACCATTGTGTCCCCGTGTCCGCCTAAAACAAAAGCATGGGTGTTCTCTACAGATACATTCAACTCCTGTGCGATAAAGGTTCGGAAACGGGCAGAATCAAGAATACCTGCCATACCGATGAGTCGCTCCCTAGGAAACCCACTGACCGATTTGGCAACCTGACACATTGCGTCTAGCGGATTGCTGACCACAATTATTATGCATTCAGGGCTGTGACGAACGATATTTTCTGTAACTTCTCTCACAATACCAGCATTTTTCAACAATAGATCATCCCGACTCATTCCAGGCTTTCGGGGAAGACCAGCTGTAATCACTACCACATCAGAATTTTCGGTATCCTCATAATTATTAGAACCACTCAGTTCAAAGTCATAACCCTCTACCGGTCCAGCCTCTAAAAGATCTAGAGCTTTCCCCTGAGGAATTCCTTCCAGAATATCTACCAACACAACATCAGCCAGTTGCTGATCTACCAGACGCTGGGCGGTGGTTGCGCCGACATTCCCACTTCCCACTACCGTAACTTTTGATCGCATGGACTTCTCCTTTATCCTGCTAGATTTTTAATAATGGCCGAAGCAAATTCACTGGTCTTTAAGATCGCAGCTCCCTCCATCTGTCGCTCTAAATCATAGGTAACCTGCTTTTGAGCAATAGTCTTGCACAAAGCAGAATAAATAAGACTCGCTGATTTCTCCCATCCCAAATGCTCCAACATCATAACCCCTGACAAAATCAATGAACTGGGATTAACCTTGTCCTGATCTGCATATTTAGGTGCAGTTCCGTGAGTGGCTTCAAAAAGTGCTATCTTGTCACCTATATTGGCCCCTGGTGCCATTCCCAACCCCCCCACTTGGGCAGCACAAGCATCGGAGAGATAATCTCCGTTAAGATTGGGCAAAGCAATCACCTCATAGTTATCTGGACGTAACAGAACCTGTTGGAACATGGCATCTGCAATACGATCATTAACTAAAATCTTCCCGTCCGGAATGTTCCCATCACACTTGTCCATCAATTCGACTTCGTTAATACAGACATTTGGGAATTCTTTTTTAGACAATTCATATCCCCAGTCTCTAAAGGCTCCTTCAGTAAACTTCATGATATTGCCTTTGTGGACAAGCGTTACACGCCGTCTTCCGTGATCGATGGCGTATTGAATTGCATGGCGCACTAACCGCTCGGTTGCAAACTTAGAAATAGGCTTGATCCCAATACCTGAGTCTTCTCTGATACCCGAAGAAAATTTCGAATTCAGAAAATCAATAATTTCCCTTACCTCCGGCGTACCGTGTTGCCATTCCACCCCTGCATACACATCTTCAGTATTTTCCCGGAAAATTACGACATCAAGTTTGTGGGGCTCACGGACAGGCGACGGAACGTTGGGTATATAACGACAAGGACGTACGCAAGAATAGAGATCTAAAATTTGGCGCAACCTTACATTTAAACTACGGATCCCTGTTCCGACCGGAGTAGTTAAGGGGCCCTTAATAGCAACTAAATACTCGGATATGGCCTTGACAGTACTATCAGGAAGCCATTCATCGAACTGAGCTTTTGCTTTTTCCCCAGCAAAGACTTCAAACCATATGATCGAGCGATCTCTCTTATAAGCTTTTTGGATACCCGCATCTAAAACCTGTTGAGTAGCCTTCCAGATGTCGCGTCCGATCCCATCCCCTTCGATGAAAGGAATGATAGGATTATCTGGAACCCGAATACCACCGGCTGAAAAAATAATTTTCTCCCCCGGACTGGTACTCACAATATCTTCACTTACCATGATTATGTATCACCCATTCCCCTCTATGATTGTGCCTCAGCAGTTTACCAACCCCTCTCTATGAGGCAAACTCCATACTATCGCTAGTTGTCAAAGTCTCTCTATTAGAAGAGCTAGCAAAGCAATTCGTGGAGCTAGTTGATTCACCCGTACGTGCTCGTGCCAGGCATGGGCCCCATCTCCCGGAATGCCCAATCCATCCAATGTTGGAATATCCAGAGCCGATGTAAAATTCCCATCACTTCCCCCTCCAGTACTCCCTTCACCTAAATCAAACCCTAGCTCGGTAGCAATTCCTTGAGCTTTTTTGAATAGCTCCTGAGAACCATCAGTCTTGACCATGGGGTAACGGTCGATGCCACCTTCTACCTCCAACCGAACACCCGGCACTTCAGGCTGTAAAGCACGTAGTGCCTTATCTACTTGATCGGCTGCTTCCTTGTTGTTAAATCTAGTATCTATAACCGCTTCTGCATATTCAGCCACCGTGTTGATCGCAGTTCCACCGTGTATCTGTGTCACCGTCACAGTGGTTTCTTTCTCCTGGAGTGGGATAGAACGAATCTCACCAATGCGCTTGGTTAACTCCTCAATGGCATCTATCCCCTTCTCGGGTTCAACTCCCGAATGGGCGGATTTGCCATAAACCTTAATGACATAGCTACCGACTCCCTTTCGTGCTGTCTTGAGTTCACCTCCTGAAAGAGGTGGCTCAGTCACCAGCACCGCATCACTTTCACGAGCAAACTCTTCAATGACTTTTCGGCTATGGGAACTGGTCAATTCCTCATCAGTGGTGTAAAGAAAACGTACTTTCTTGCTCGGATTGATCCAACCACGATTGAGATACTCTTGAATCTTCAGGGTCGAAGCTATACCACCCTTCATGTCATAGCTACCAGGCCCATAGATGCGTCCATCTTCGATACGAAATGGATTTTGCTCAAGACTTCCAGCCGGCCAGACCGTGTCAATATGACACAAAACAAGAATGCGTCCAGACTGTTCCTTGCCCCATTCCGCCCAAATAATATCTCCAACATTTTTGCGAGGAAGAACTTGTGGACTAAGACTTTGATCACGTAACCAATCCACAATAAATGCCCCCAATACATCCACTAGATTTTTCTGATTGGAGGGACTCTCGCGCTCGATCAGTTCACGCAAAAGGTCAATAATCTGCTCGTTTTCGCCTTCAATTTTCTGAAGTAAAGACATCTCACACAGCCCTTCTCATACTCCCTCAGCATCGTCTGTGTCACTTCGTGAGGATCTATGCCAAATTTAGACTACCGACTGCACTCCCAGTAAAAATTAATCTCAGCAATGAACCGTGCATCACCTGTTAGGTGAATTTCCGCCTCTCCGTCCCATTCTACCTTTTGGAAGCCGGTCTCAGTAGTTACTATAACGGGAGATTGAACCTTCCCGGCTAAGATTGTTGCCACAGCGGCAGCACAGGATCCAGTTCCGGAAGAACAAGTTGGCCCAACGCCCCGCTCCCATAACTTTATCTTCAATTGGTTCGAGCCCACCACTTGCACAAAACTCACATTAGTTCTCTGCGGAAAGTCTGGATGACACTCAAGTAACCGGCCCAATCGCTGAAAATTGTCTTTCTGTGGAAGTTCTTCTACAAAAACGATGCATTGGGGATTCCCTACCGAAAGAACTGTGATTGAAACTTTGTCCCCCCCCACGTCAAGAGAATATTCTTTGATTTCGTGCAATTCACTGGGTGCACAAAAAGGGATGTCTGCAGGTTCAAAGATGGGACTCCCCATTTGAGACTGATAAGTCCAAAATCCATCCTTCTTCTCGACTAGGCTATAACATCTCATCCCCGCACCGGTTGTGATAGTTATATCCGTGTTATTTACCAAATCATGATGGTGCAAAAAGGCACAGCCACAACGAAAGCCATTTCCTGAAATACCGGCTTCGCTTCCATCACGGTTAAATATTTTCATAGGAATACTTCCGGAAGCGATCTCTTCCACAAATACACATCCATCTGCCCCTATGCCAAAGTGATTGTTGCAGATCGCCTTCGCAAAATCTGAATAGTTGCCCTGCTGAACTTGATCGGGAGCAACCACAACAAAGTCGTTTCCATAGCTATGGTATTTGAACGCAGGAATCATTTGGGTCAACACTACTTACACCTTTCGGATTAATAGCTTATCTGCAAATAGAACGATGGGACAATAGAATCATTAAACACACTCCGACAGGGAAGAACAGACAACACACCAACATGCATGCAGACCAACCCTATAACTTCCCTCTCTTTTCCACCAACACATCCAAGACTTCCTGGGAGAGTTCTTCAACAGACTTTCCGGTTACATCGATGACTGGCCAAATAGTGTCATGGTAAAGGGACGTAGCATAGTCTAGTTCCCTCTTTATAAAATCAACATCGGCATAGCTCTTATCTTTTTCAACCAATCGCACCCGTGCCTGTCGCATTTCCGCCAACCGTTTAGGCGCTATGGAAAGAGCCACAATTTTTTTTTGGTTAATCTCGAAAAGTTTTTTGGGCAACGGCTCCCCTTCAAAGACAGGAATATTTGCAACCTTCCACCCATCCTGGGCTAAATATATACCCAGGGGAGTTTTGGAAGTACGACTTACACCAACCAGGACAATGTCGGCAGTTTCAAGATCCTCAAGGGAGCTGTTGTTGTCATGTCTAATCGCGTATTCAATCGCGCTCATCCGAGAATAATACTCTTCATCCACTCGATGGAGTAGACCGGGTTTAGCCACTGGAGGTTTATGAAACAAAGTCTCCAACTTCTCCATCATAGGACCAAGCACATCAATAGAGTGTGCCCCATGCCGCTCCGCCAACTTCTCCGTATATCTACGCAAATCTTTGGACACAAAGGTATAAACGACTAAAACATTTTCACTTAACGTTCTTTTAAAGATTTCCCGAATATGCTTCTTTTCACGGATGTTAGTATGGCGAGTAAGAAACACATCCTCACTAAACTGAAGCATGACTGCTTTGAACATACGAGTAGCAGTCTCTCCTATACCATCACTGACGATAAGAACGTGATAGTCCTTCATCTTTTAATCACAACTTCTCGCATACTGCATTCTCAGTGACTGATTTCAAAAATCATAGTCTCTTGGAATTCTTGAATCTTACCTTCTACCAAACTCTGAATCTCTTCCAAGAGTTCAGGTGATTCCGCTTCAAAGCGTAACACGATGATCGGTTGGGTATTTGAAGCTCTTACTAATCCCCAACCCCTATCAAAAAGTACCCGTACTCCATCAATAAGTACGACAGTATAATGCTGACTAAAATACTCTCGCGCCTGTCCGACAACCTTAAATTTTAATGCTTCTGGACAATTCACTCTAATTTCCGGGGTACTATAAGTTTTAGGTACATCTGACAATAGCTCAGATATTTTCCGTCCACTTTCAGAGAGATTCTCCAAAAGTCGAGCTCCTGCATAGATGGCGTCGTCATATCCAAAATAACGATCAGCAAAAAACATATGGCCGCTCATTTCTCCACCCAAAAGGGCCTCTTCATCTTTCATTTTAGACTTGATGAGCGAATGCCCAGCCTTCCACATAATTCCTCGCCCACCTAGTTTTGCAATCTCATCATATAGGTTCTTGGAACATTTAACTTCGCCAACGATGGTAGCTCCGGGATTGTTAGCCAAAATCTCACGGCTGTACAAAATCATCAGATCGTCTCCCCAAACGATATTGCCTATATCATCGACTACACCAATTCGATCGGTGTCCCCGTCAAAGGCAATTCCAAGATCGGCTTTTTCGTCCTGAACCATCTGTAAAAGATCTTGTAAATACTCCACCACGGTGGGATCGGGATGATGGTTGGGGAAATTTCCATCCATGGTGCAGTAAAGTTCAATGACCTCACAACCCATATCCCGGTAAACCTGCGGACCCAAAACAGCACCAGTCCCATTCCCAGCATCTACCACAACTTTTAGTGGGTTGCTCAATCGACCAAAGGCCTTGGCAAGGCAATCTCGATACTGAGACGCAAGAGAGAGTTCCTTTTTATTCCCTTCTCCAGTAAGAAACGTACCTGCTTCGGCAATTTTACGCACCTCCTGGATTTGTTCTCCATGAATAGTCAAACTCCCCACAGCAACTTTAAAACCGTTATATTCGGGCGGGTTGTGGCTTCCCGTTATCATTATGCCCGCATCCAAATTGAGGTGGTGTAACGAAAAATATAGCACCGGTGTAGGACAAACTCCAATATCAACAATACTCAAACCCGTGGACAGTAGTCCGCGGGAAAGCTGTTCCATCAGCCTTACTGAACTCATTCGGCAGTCCCTTCCAAGGGTCATTTTCTTACACCCACGAGTTCCCAAATATGTTCCTAAAGACTGACCCAATTTGAACACCACAGGATTCGTTAGATCACTCTCGGCAATTCCGCGAATGTCATACTCTCGAAAAATTTCTGGATTAATCCCCATTTTTCCATTCCTTAGGAGAGTCTTTCAGCTCGTGCTCCAAGTAACTCTTGAAATCGTTGATTACTTCAACCGGCACAGGATTTTCCATATTCAAAAAAGCCAGATAAAGACTCGTGTAGTCACCCAAAAGGATTAAAGACCAAAGGCGCTCCATCCAGTTTCCTCCTTGACTACTACATTCCAAAACCTCCTCAGCCTTTCCAGATAGAACTTCTTTTGTTAACTCGATCCTCATCTGGATCTCCGGATGATCGTCTTTGTCACATAGAAAAATGGGGATGAATTGTGCGAGCATGCTGCTCGGGTGTTTCCATCCAGCAATCTCATTGTGATTCATCTCAGGTAATGCTCCAGAGTAGGACAGTTGCTTACTATTTTCAGCAAACTGCTCCCTCCAACGGTTGGCAACTACATCTAAGCGATCCTGACTCCCGTATACCAAAGGAATCTTTCCGTATACTTTCAAAGCTAGTTGTTTTGCCTCGTTATCCTCCACTGGGGTTTCCAAGCGGTAGTTCTCAATGAATTTTTTCACTCCCTCAAGAGCATCTTGTATTTCATCAGAACGATCGGAAACTAAACCTTTCTGAGCCAAAATCCTCAGCAGTGGGATGGTCGAGTATGCCAGAGAAGTCCGTGGAGGTAGTCCAGAAGGAACCTTAATATGGGCAAGGCCATGCTTCTTAGCCAAATCCTGAAGACACCCATTGCTAGTCCAGCAAATAATCGAACACTTAGCCTTGCGAGCTTCGTGAAAGGCAGAAAGCGTCTCTTTAGTTTCGCCAGAATAGCTACAAATGACTGCTAAGGTAGAGGGACCAGCAAACCCTGGAAGAGTATGGCTCCTATTCACATATAGTGGGATTTTTAGCTCTGTTCCCAGATAAGATTTCAGCAAATCACCCCCTACAGCAGACCCCCCCCTCCCACAGATGAGAATGTTTTGGATTTCTCCGATGGAAAAAGACTCTAAATCTAATTCCATCCTTAGGGCCTCCTCTAGTTGACCGCCAAAACCCGCCAGCATGGCTGACATCCCTTCTGGATCAGACTTCATCATAGCCGCAGGGTTATCTAAATAAGCTCTCATAAAAATATTTAAATATAATGACTTAGATCCATTTTCCTTAGGTTTTCAATCACCTTCTTGACTTCTTCGGTTTTGGCTTTGGAACAAACCAGTAAGGCGTCTTCAGTTTCTACCACTACGAGCTCTTCAACACCGACAAGAGCCACTAGTTTGCCCCCTGATGTCCGTAGAACGCAATCACGGCTCTCAACATTCACATAGGGAGTATTGGAGGTCATTCCCTGGCTGTCAATACCATGAATATCTTCAAGAGCTCTCCAGTTACCTAGATCACTCCATCCGAAATTAGAGGGTAACATGGCAACTCTTTTAGACCTTTCCATGATACCAAAATCCATAGATATACTCTCCAAGGAGGAAAAAATTTCCTTCATCCGATCAGGGTCTTTCCAGCTCCGCTCAACCTCAGTAAGGGCCTGTCCTAACTGGGGCATACTTGAGTTAATTTCAGAAAGAATCTGCTCAATCGAGCAAACGAAGATCCCGCTATTCCAGTAATAATCTTTCCCTTTGAAAAACTTCTTGGCTTTGGAAAGATCAGGTTTCTCTACAAATTGAGCAACCTTGTACGCTGGACGACCAGCAAAATTCCCTACCGATTCTCCTCGCAACATATACCCATAGCCAGTTGCAGGATAGGATGGCTTAATACCAAACGTTACTAACCATCCTTCACTACCCAATTCCTCACCGGCACGCAAAGTATTCTGAAACTCCTCAACATCCTTAATGATGTGATCAGAGGGAAGTATGGCGATTACCTCCTCCTTAGGAAATTGTTGTCTGATGTAACAGGCAGCTAGACCGACACAGGCGGCAGTACTACGTGCTAGTGGTTCAACAATAACCTGCTCTCTTGGAAGGGACTCAAGTTGCGTGACAACATGGGAAACATAACGTTCACCACACACCACGTAGATATCCTCAAGACTGACAAGAGGTTCAAGCCTCGCAACTGTATCTTGGAGCATGGTTTTTGACCCAACAATCTGAACAAACTGCTTGGGCCGGGATTCCCGACTTACTGGCCAAAACCTAGTTCCCTGACCCCCTGCCATGATGATTACTTTCATGGAATCTACTAACCTCCTAACCACATTGGCTTACTGTCTCTTGCCAACCCTACCCATCAGATCTGAAACGTGCCGATTTCTAAACTATAGTGCACTATACAGATTACTTTACTCTCACCTCTTATCACCGGGCACGATGAAGGCTTGGAGCCTGTATAACTGGTCTCTTCTCTTCATAGTTTCGACTACCGTCTTGTAGCTTCTGTCTTCCTTCAACTCTCTCCTCTGCCCCTAGAAATTTTCTAGCCATCGACACTACATCCTCACGACGCAGATTTCGAAGAATCATAAGATACCGATTCCAGAAATCCACTCCCTGTCCTGCAGCCATATGGCGAACTAGCTGGATCAGGTACTTGTCCCCGAACTGCCGATGTATGTGAAAGTGTGTAATGGCTCCCACGACAGCCCGTAAAAACTCCTGCTCCCGGAGAGGAACACTACCCCACTTGGTAAGTTGGGCAAATAATATGTCCTGGACTGCTTCACTATTTTTCCCTATATCCCCCAGACAAATCAAGATGGATCCTCCGTTGAGACCAACTTCCCGGAACATCTCTAAATCACCGACCCACCCCTGATTACGAAGCGATCTGGAAAGATCTCCAGTTGGACCTAGCAAGCCCACCTCCAAAACATCTAAGGCCGCATTCTCCTTAGTTCCAATTGCCGGTCCTTTAAAGCCCATTATAAATTGTCCCTGGAGTCCCTTCCCCAAACGATCAACGTAAGACTCGTATTCCTTCTCTGGTTCGGTGAACAGTTTTTTCACCGGTTCCCTGCTACTGTAATCTGCATCGCTCAACTTGGAGACAAAATTACTCAAAAAAGAGGTTCCCTCAACATCTCCCTGAACTACGATCAGGGGGTGAATCTCATGAATGTGTCTGCTTCTCCAATGCTCTAGGTCCTTGAGGGTTATCTGATGTGCAGTCTTTGGAGTCCCAGACCGGGGCAATCCGTAGGCATATCCTCCGAAGACCTCCTTATAAGCTGCTTGCAAAGACATCTCTAGAGCATTTGTGCTCTCCTGCGCCTGCAGCACTAAAACTTCCCGTCGGGCCAACTCTAAATCTTCCTCTTGCAGATCGGTAAGACGAGACCAATCAAGAAGAATCCCAAAAACCTGCTCCAGATGGGTGGATACCACGGTGGTTTGAAAACCAAAAAAATCAAGTTCGTTTACGATCTCTACTTCTGCTCCCAAGCGTTCCAACTGGGAGAATGTTGCTGATTGTTTATCCGAGATAGCATGGTGCAACAAGGACAACAACAAAAGTTGTGTGATTCCTGCATTTTGGGAAGTTTCGTTAATACGCCCTCCAAAATAGAAGAACCCGAGATTAACCAGAGGAATGAAATGCTCCTCGTGAAAGTAGATTTTCGGACCTCGCAAGACAGAAGTGTATTTGAGCTTCTGGGTACTATAGCTAGTCGTAAACTCTGGGAGCTCAAACGTTGACTCATTACTAGTGACATGTATGCTATCCAAAACCCCCACTGCGTCATTGAGGACTGTTCCCACTAGCAATCGCAAGGTCTCTAGAATGGTTTTCGAATCAAAATGTCGGGACTCAGCATCTTCGGGAAAGTACTCCAGAAGAGCTAGGTTTGAATCTTTCAGGTAATGATCCAGGACTCGGTTAATGTCCTGGGGGGTTATTTGGGTTAGTAATTTGGGCAGAAGATCCCGATCAGAATAAAGTCCCAGAATCTCATGCTTAGCCAATAATCGAGCGCGCCGGTCAAGACTCTGCAACCCTTTGTAGTGATCTTTTAGGAGCATAGCCTTGGCCCGATCTAACTCGCCAGTCGGCACGCCTCTCTGCTTCAGTGCCTCTAGTTGCGCCAATACCTGAACTTCGGCTTGATCAACCTTCCCCGGTGCTGGATTTACAACCAATGCAAGAATAGCTTGATCACCCGTGTCCTCGAAACGTACCTGAACATCCAGAGCACTACCTTCGATACCTAACACGGCTTGTTTTAAAAGTCCTCCCCGACCCTTGCCAAGAAGATAAGATATCAACACGCAGGCTAAATAATCCTCATGTTGGGGACCAGGCAAAAGATAAGAAAAAATAATTTGAGTCCGCTGGGTGTTACCACGGAGATGGCGATACTGAAACCCGGCGCTAATAGAAGTATCTTGAGAAGAGTCGATGGTGGAAACACCAACCCCATTGGCTGCAGATTGAATCGATCCATATAGTTCCACCACTGTCTCCAGAATGGTTTCGCGGCGAACCGCTCCAGAAACAACCAGCACACTATTGCCAGGATGGTAGAAAGACTCTCGAAAGTCACTCAGTTGTTCCAAAGCAAAATCAGTATTTAACATTGCCGATACACCTTCCATGTAAGGTGTAGTCCCTATTCTCCCACTATGATCTCTCAAACCATGAAGGCTCTCTGGGACATCAATATTGGGAAAACTTCCCCAATCGTCTTGTTGTTGTGCTAATAAAACTTGTACTTCCTGACTAATGCCAATGGGATCAATCCGGGGCGCCTTCAACAAATCTGCATGATGCCCCAGAATCTTTAATACGTTTTTGGCAGGAACTGATGAAACGAAGGAATGTCCAAAATAATCAGTGCTAACATCAACAACTGCCCCTAGTTTTCCCATGTCCTGGATCACTTGGCTGTGGTTTGTATAGAGACGCTCCAGCAGATGACTAACACCCACATGGGCTTCCCTACCGTACCCACCCTTCACAAATGTCAAAACCGTAACCACGGGACTGATAGGGTGTTCTTCGATAATTACGGTCAAACCATTTGTTAACTTGATGCGAGTTAGATTGCCTTGAATTTCACGGGTTTGTACCATACTCACATTCGACGTACCCTGCCCCCCCGCAGAAGCCATCGTGAGTGGCTCAGCAACTACGCTCACAACACAACTTAGAACAAATAGAAAGAAGTACCACCGCCTCATAACAAAATCGTATCAATAGGACTAAACGAAAAGCAATTTGATCTCCTTAGGAGTTGTAATAATGGTTGTCTCCCTCTCAACGGGCCTCCTTTTTTTAACAGGCGAACTCATAGAATAGACTACAATAATTAAGGAAATATCCATCAAAATAGAGAAAATTAATTCTAATGCTACCACTCTATCTCCAAAAGTGGCACACTGAAGACTTGTGTAGACTCTTGCACTGGACTCGAAGTATTTTGGGCGGTTAGCTCAGCTGGAAGAGCGCCTCCCTTACAAGGAGGAAGTCACAGGTTCAAGTCCTGTACCGCCCACCATATAATCCACGGAGATGAGGAGTACAGATTGCTGATCTCCCAGAAAAACCCCGTCTTATCCAGAACGAACAAATCAGAACATCAACCAAATTGAGGTATTAAGCACACCCGTAAATCTAATCCATAGGAAGTAGGAACAATTTCCCATCCAGCTACCCGTTGGATGGGCCATCAATACAACAAGTCCGAATAATAATTTCCTAACTACTTTGTACGATAGAAATACAAACATGTACGCAACTCATCTTGAATGTCCAAAATGCTGCCTAACTTATGATAGTGAACAAATTGTACAAGTGTGCAAGTGTGGGGCTCCCTTGCTTGTTCACTACGATTTAAAGAAAGTCAAAAGCGTTCTAAATAGGAAGATTCTAGAAACAAGGCCAGCGACCCTATGGCGTTATCAAGAATTGCTGCCTGTCCAGAATAATAAACATCTTGTTTCTTTGGGAGAATCCATTACACCTTTGATCCCATTGACGAAACTCGGTCGCGAACTAGGGATACCTCATCTTTACATGAAAGATGAAGGACTACTCCCTACCGGAACATTTAAAGCTCGAGGAGCCGCCATGGGAGTGTCACGAGCCAAAGAACTAGGTATTAAGATTCTGGCCATCCCCACGAACGGCAATGCAGGGGCTGCTTGGGCTACCTACTGTCAAAGAGCTGGAATACGTGCCATAGTGGTGATGCCCTCCGATTCTCCTGTTATCAACCAGAAAGAATGTGTAATAGCTGGGGCATTCCTCTATCTTGTCAGTGGTAGAATTAGCGACGCCGGTAAAATCGTTGCTCGGGCAGTACAAAAATTTGGCTGGTATGACGTTTCAACCCTCAAAGAACCCTATCGCATCGAAGGGAAAAAAACGTTGGGATTGGAACTCCTTGAACAGTTCAATTGGCAACCTCCAGATGTGATCATCTCCCCCACTGGTGGAGGTGTGGGCATCATTGGCATCTACAAAGCCCTCAAAGAACTCTCCAACATGGGATGGATAGGGGAGAAATTCCCCCGACTGGTGGCTGTCCAATCGACAGGATGTGCCCCTATTGTGAAGGCTTGGCATAACAAGCAAAAAGAATCTCAATTCTGGGAAAACGCATGTACAAACGCTTTTGGACTGACAGTTCCCCACGCTCTCGGTGACTTTTTAGTGTTGGAGGCCATTAATGAAACAAATGGCTGTGCCATAGCTGTATCCGATGGAGATATTCTTGATGCCCAATATATGTTAGCTCAAAAAGGTGGTCCTTTTGTATGTCCAGAAGGAGCAGCCTCCCTTTCCGCTGGCATAAAACTGGTTAAGGAAGGCTGGATTACATTCCAAGAACGAGTGCTACTAATTAATACTGGCTCAGGCCTTAAGTACCCGAATACTATTCAATCACATCCGCCTATACTAGAACCAGATGATCAACTACCTGACATAGACTACAGAACAAATGCTTATTGAAATGTAAAAGCCGGTTAAACCCCGGTCCACATCTGGGAAAATCTAGCTTTCTTAATACGTTGAAGGAAATCATTCGCACTTAAAAATCCGATTACTCGTGCGGCATTGACTTCACCGCCCTGAGAATCAAAAAACATAATTTCAGGAACGCCTGTCACGTTAAATTGCCGTCTTATATTGACCGACTCTGCGGAATCGTAATTGCTCAGATCCACCCTCAATCTCACAAAGTCTTCCGTTGATTTAATAACTCTCTGATCTGAAAAAGTAAACCGCTCGAGTTCTTTGCATGGAACACACCAATCAGCATAAAACTCTAGAATGATCGGACGCCCTTCCTGCTTAGCACGGTCCAAAACAACTGGATCATAGCTCTGCCAGACAATGGTAGATTTTGTCCCCGTCGTACTACACGCAAACAACCCTAAAAGAAGTGTGCCCAAGCACGCCAACCAGGCAATTTTATGATTCATGGCTCCGACTCACAAATGGTACACGTTACAACTAGCCCAAGACAACATGACACAAATACCCTCCAGGTTTTTCGATGTCTCCCTCTTATCACGTTAGCACGATTTTACAACGGTTGCTCCATGATCAGCCTTTTGTTTATTTCTTACCGGGACAGAGGAGGTCTAAACGCTTTGTCCTGAATTACTCTGGACTCAATCCAATCATAGATAAGTCCAGCAATTTCTTCGCTATCTCTTCCCCACATCAGCGCGTGCCCATTTCCAATGCGGAAACCTAAGCTCGTAGAGTAAATGTGCATCTCAAGGTTTTCAATAGAATCAGGGTTATTCACCGGGTTCCGACGAGGGAATGGAAACTGAATTGTATCTCTCAAATAAAACAGGGTAGCATCCACGTTCTGCCGTCGAAAGTATCGGTGTGAGTTCTCAATCCTTTCAAAGGGGACAAAGGACAAGTTGTATTGGGGGAAAGGAAATTCTGCATAGTAGGCTCTAGCTCTCTCAACTTCTAGAGATGTCAGCTGATCTGCCTCAGGACCCTCTGGGTCAGGAGGAACTGTGCCCGAGACGATTGACAAAACCTTCGTCGTATCCCTAAAAGTAACGGGTTCTTGGATGTCAATCTGAGATCCGCATGCAATGATTTCTCCCCGTGTAACCTCTCCATCTGAATTAATGTCGCAGCATCCATGGGAACCATCACCCTGGGGCCCTAAGACTTCTGTGTCACTGATTACCCCATTTTGATCCTGGTCGCACAATCCCAAGCTTGGGTAATTTCCACGTTCATTGGTGATTCCCGGCATAGTGGGAGTATAGCCTTTGGCCATTTGTATATTGGCAGGCGGAAGTGGATAACTTGGTTCACGGGTGAAGAAGGCAGCTGGAAAATCAAGAAGCCCGTTCCCGTTGACATCTTCTCTAGTATCCAAAATTCCATTTCCTTCAGATCCATCCAGATCGTTAGTGTCTGCTATCCCGTCTGTTCCAACATCCTCGTTAATGCGCCGAAAAGTGCTAAAGGCAGTGATATCTTCAGGGGCAGGGCGTCCCCGACGTACCGTAAAATTAGTTCGTTGGGGCGACCCCGGAGTATCTACCGGTTGATCTAGTGCGTTGCCTACTTCTGCCGCTTCTACCAAAATCAAAGCTCTCACTTTTTGAGGTCGTTGATTGGCCATACCCGTTATAAAAGGTCCCGACGTAGACCAAGCTAACAAAACCGTGGGCGTCTCGATTTGATCCAGTAGCTGAACACCTGCATCGACCACGTTTTTTCCTGAAATTGTTGGGCATTCTGCAACAAAACCGGATCGACCCATGCAAGGATAGTCGACGTTGTAAACACTGAAACCCTTACGTAGAAAAAACTGAACCCATCCAGGTCTACCGTCAGGAGTGGATTCGAAATTGTTGCCAGTCTGCCCTCCTCCGTGCATCAATACCATGGACAGTCCGTTGAAGTTTTCTGGCACCCGATATTGGACAAACATGGTGAAGGGTAGATTGCCCACAAAAAAGGTTCCCTCATCTTTTAAACGTAGTCTCAGATCCTGGGATTCTAGGGACGGTAGGAGAAAACCGAAACTTAGAATAAACGTAAAAAGTACGCGCACGCATCTCTCCATATCTATCCTGTATTATGCATCAATCTTCGACTTACAGCGCAGAACACTATCCGTACAAGACCATGCTCAACACCCTTAATGCATATAAAAAAAGCAGGCAAACACCACGGGCGTTTCGTCAATTAGAATTTCTCCGTCACTCCCGATAATTGAGTCTACAGGTTGTGGAAAACTACCCGCACTCAGGGCACTCACAGTATTTTTTAAGACGATCGTCTCTCCCATCTGGGCCTGATTAGAGATTGCAAACATGAGATCTGCCAAAACCCCTCGAGGAATTGCCGCTCCCTCCCTACCCACAATTGTTACCGTCAACACTAAATTATCCAGATTATCCTGATCCGGTTTAACATCAGTCTTGATCTCAGCTTCAGCAAGCTCAACTGATAGCCCTTCTCGCACTTCCTGAAAGGAAAGCAATTGAGAGGGGAATGTAATTTCATTAGTCGTACTTCCAACTTGCGTGCCTCGTGGGAGTGCCAACGTAAGTGGAATCTGTATATGCTGCCCAGGAGGAGACTGTCCAAATCCAAGATCTAATCGGATGGGTGGACTACCCGATGACTCTCCACTTCCCTGAGCAGCTTCCGATCTAGCCACTGTAATCACAGACAGGAATATCCCAATGCTCAAAGGTAAAATCAATGCCTTAAACAGATCGTTGACCATGCTAGCCTGCCCTGTCCCTTTCTCACCCTTCTGGCAGTAGTTGTTAAGTATCTATTATGTACCTTCCCTATCATTCATTCCAGTCCTCCACACCAGATCGGGAATGTTTGAGCTGACTTCGTTGTTGTTTCTCTTCACGGCGCCGTTTTTTAGCCGCCCTAGGTACTTTAGTTTTTTTACGAACCCGTTGGATTAGGAGGGCATCAGCCATTAGCCAGCTAAAACGTTCCAATGCTTCTCGCCTATTTGCAGCCTGGCGTCGATGGCTCTGGCAGATCACTCTTAAAACTCCTTGATTGTTGATCCGTGCACCTAAGTACTTTTTGATACGAGTTTTTTGGACTCGAGAAAGACTAGGAGAGTTCTCCAGGTCAAACAGCAATGTGATTCGGGTTGCTACTTTGTTGATGTTCTGCCCACCTGGCCCACTACTTCGAGATGCGGTGAAACTCAATTCATCCTCTGGAATATAGACCCGTTGATTTATCTTGACCCTGCCCAATCTGCTTCCCCTTGGATTTGGAGTGTATAATAAGGTCATGCCTATTTTTGAGTACCACTGTAAGTTGTGCAAAACTAAGTTTGAGAGAATTGTTTTTGGAAACTCGTGCGATACTCACTGCCCCAACTGTAACAATGTGCAAGTCGAGCGAGTTTTTTCAACCTTTTCTGTTTCTGGAACCTCAGCTCAAAATACGCAAAGTCAAGAATCCCCACCCTGTGGATCAGGACGCTTTACATGAGGTAGTGCATAACCTGAACGGAACCGTGTGTTCCCTACGTCGTAGACACGAAACGATTGCCTAAAATTCCTCCAATCTAATTTTCTCCTCTTGGTTATCAGATAACTGCCTGTTCAATAGGAGTTAGTTCATCGGATTGACAACATGTTTGTTTGGCCTATCTGATGCGGTTGCCCTCTCTAAACCATGATAGTTACACATGACAAGTGAGATAGGAGTTAACATATGATGTTTACTCTCATGGAAAACCTTATACATATCCGATCTATGGAACAATCCGACCTCTTGAAAATAGCCCAAATCGAAAAGAAGAACTTTCCTGACCCGTGGCCCCTCCAATCATTCCGTGAATGCCTTCGATTCGGTTATTATTGCTTAGTTTTGGAAGAAAACAGTACGCTACAGGCCTACGCAATTATGTCCATTGAGAGTGACAGCGCACACATCCTCAATCTCTGCGTTTGCCCTGAAGTTCGTCGATGTGGACTCGGACGCAGGATACTTAATTACCTTCTGAAACTAGCTGAAGTGGCACAGGTTGACTCTATTTCTCTCGAAGTACGAGCTTCCAACTGTCCGGCAATTAATCTCTACAAAACAGCAGGCTTCGTTCAGGTTGACATTCGCAAACACTACTACCCGAATGAGACCGGATCTGAAAACGCTTTAGTTCTGATGCGAGAATTGTCGATAGGTATGACAAACAACAACCGTGGAGCTGTGATTATTGAACAAAACGACAAAA
>JAYZCG010000039.1:0-41924 GCA_036338435.1 Acidobacteriota bacterium | reverse complement strand
GTGGACAGTAACACTATTGCCCCCGGAGAAAATCCCAGTAATGCCAAAGAGCGCTTGCAAATGCGACGAGGTAGACTGATGGCCGATGCACCCAAACCCTTGCTGACTCGAAAAAGCCTCAAATGGGTAAGTGCGGCCTTTTCCTACTCGGGTGGCGGCATCACCGACAAATGGATCAATATCCGGCATGAGGTTGCCTTACGGCCACAAACCATCCAATCAATCAAAAAGATGTCTGAGCTCTTTTCAACCACCTTTCTCCCCCATCTAGCTCGGCAAAAAGAGGAGTCTCACCAGTGGATTCGAGAGGGGAAACTGCACACCCCTACTCTCTTAATTTGGGGCTATAATGATCCCTCGGCTATTGTCGATGATGGTGTAGAACTTTTCCGGATGATTGCTCCGCATGTTTCTCGGGCTCAGATGCACATCTTCAATCAGACTGGACACTACTCCTACCGAGAGCATCCTGAAAAATTTTCCAGAGTGGTTGCAGATTTCATCCAAACTAACCACAGTTTATGACGATATGATGGACTGGACTTCCGGGCTAAATAAAAACTAACCTAGACTCGACGAAGGGATTCCGTTAGCCTGGACAAAGAAATGGATTAGCCTATGCAAAAATTGTTGTTGTTATGGGTGGCAGTTTTTCTAACGGTGCCTGCATTAGGCCATGGCGGTGTTTCTAGAGAGATCTTAAAACAACTCTTTCCAGAGGCGGAGAATTTCGTCAATCGACGCAAGGTTCTAACCCCTCAGCAGATCAGTAAGGTGGAAAGAGATTCGGGTGACTCCGTCCAGAAGGCTGACATAAACCTGGAAGTGTTTGTCGCCGTGGCCAAGGACTCGGAAACTGGAAAAATGAAGTCACTCGGTGGAGCACTCATGATTGATGCTGCAGTATCTGCGGGTACTGTCGACATGGTCATAGCGTACAACCTGGATGGTTCGGTAAAGAAAGTTATTGTCATGGATGAAAGTACCGACCAGTCACTTAATTCAGACGGGTTTTTGGGACAATTCGAAGGTAAAGGCCTTATGGATGGCTGGGATCCAGAGACGGATTTTAGCCTGACTAACAATTCTGTGGATTCTAGAAGTCTGATCAAAGCGGTGTATCGAGGATTGCACCTTTTTCTGGCCTTTTTGAGCTAGCTCAGGGTTCTCTTCACAGAACGTGTGCAGGGTGCTATGCTGTTTATGGTGTCCTTTGTAGAAGTGTAGACTCAAATGCTTAATTCGATCATCCGGTTTTCCCTACAACGTCGAGTCCTTATTCTAGGGATGTCGACCATCCTGGTCGTGTACGGAAGCTACGTCACCATGAATATTCCGATTGATGTCCTGCCCGACATCAATCGGCCCATAGTCACCATCATGACCGAATCCCACGGCCTTGCTCCTGAAGAGGTGGAACGGCTGGTAACATTTCCCCTCGAAACTCTACTCAACGGCGCCACTGGCGTGGAGCGAGTCCGCTCAGTCTCGGGACCCGGGCTTTCTATTGTCTACGTCGAATTTGACTGGAACACAGATATTTTTATTGCTCGCCAGATCGTCAATGAAAGGTTGCAATTGGCGGTGACTCAACTCCCTCCTGACACGATCCCGACGATGGGCCCTATTAGCTCAATAATGGGTGGTATTCAGCTTGTGAGCATACGTTCGACCGATGAATCCGTATCTGCGATGGATGTCAGAACGATAGCTGATTGGACATTCCGTCCTCGCCTTCTGTCGATTCCCGGAGTAGCCCAGGTCGTCAACATGGGAGGAGAAGTCAAGCAGTATCAGGTGTTAGTCAATCCTCGAAGAATGCAAGATTTATCCGTCAGTTTGACAGAAGTCGAAGAAGCCATTGCTCTCTCCAACTCTAGTACCACGGGAGGTTTTGTAAACCGATCAGGGCAAGAATTTCTTATTCGAAACATCGGGCGCATTCAGACACTGGATGATTTGAAGAATACAGTGGTAGCCCTGCGTGGGACTGTCCCCGTCTATCTCAAAGATGTTGCACGAGTAGAATTCGGGGCTCAGGTTAAACGCGGGGAAGGTGCCTACAATAGTCAACATGCTGTGATCATTCAGATCACCAAACAACCCGGTGCTAACACATTGGAGCTGAGTAAACTTGTCGACGAGGCTCTAGATAACATCGCCTCCACTCTTCCAGATGGTGTAGTAGTAGATCCGGCCGTCTTTCGCCAAGCAGATTTTATTGAGCGCGCTGTAGGAAATGTGACGGAAGCACTTCGAGATGCTTCGGTCCTAGTCATCTTGGTGTTGTTCCTTTTCTTGCTCAATTTTCGAACCACGCTGATCACAATGACGGCGATTCCCTTGTCATTCATAATCACGGCCATCGTGATCAAAATGATCGGTCTCGAAGTCAATTCAATGATATTAGGTGGATTGGCTATCGCCATCGGTGAGCTAGTGGACGATGCCATCGTAGATGTAGAGAATGTTTTTCGTAGACTAAAAGAAAATGGCCAGAGCTCCCACCCTGAACCTATTTTGCCTGTGGTGTTTCGGGCGTCCAGTGAAATCCGAAGTTCTATTGTTAATGCCACCCTCATTGTGATTCTAGTATTTCTACCACTCTTCTTTCTGAGTGGAGTCGAGGGACGACTCTTTACTCCCCTAGGGATCAGCTACGTCATTTCTATTCTGGCTTCACTATTGGTCTCACTCACTCTCACTCCTGTACTCTGTTATTACCTGCTTGGTTTCTCCAAACTTCTGGAACGAAAAGAAGATGGATGGCTAGTGCGGCAACTCAAGTGGGTACAATTCCGAATGCTGAGTGTCACTCTTAAACATCCGGAGAAAGTGCTAGTAGCTGCTGCTCTACTCGTTGTTTTTTCCATTTCACTCCTCTTCTCACCACAAATGGGACGAGCCTTTTTACCCGGCTTCAATGAGGGAAGCTACACCATCAATCTCTATGCTGAGCCAGGCATCTCTCTGCCTCGTTCGGATGAAATTGGAGGACAAGCCGAAAGGTTACTTTTGGAAGTGCCAGAGATATTAGCAACGGGTCGCCGCACCGGGCGCGCTGAACTGGATGAACATGCTGAAGGGGTACATTACTCAGAAATTGACACCTTAGTTACCATGGGACGTCCCAAAGAAGAAGTTGAGCAAGATATCCGGGAAAAAATGAGTCAACTAGAAATCGATGTAAGCGTGGGCCAGCCCATTTCTCATCGTATCGACCACATTCTCTCCGGAACCTTCTCACAAATCGCCGTTAAAGTCTTTGGGGAAGATCTTACAGTTCTGCGCCGTCTGGCAGAGGAAATCGAACAGGTGATGAGTTCCATACCCGGGGTAACGGATCTCTATGTTGAGCAACAGCAAGCCATCCCACAAGTCCAAATTGAGGTCGATCGTGCGGTGACATCCCGCCACGGACTAAGCGTTGGAGAGATTACTGAGGCCCTGGAGACAGCACTCAACGGCAGAACAGTCTCCCAGGTTCTTGAGGAGCAACGCAGCTTTGATATTTTTGTACGACTAGATAATGTGTGGCGTGACGATGCCGATTTTTTAGACGATCTTCTTATCGACATTCCCGCCGGTGGCAAGGTGCCTTTGGCACAACTAGCTTCCATCCAAACCGGCAGTGGACCCAATCAGATTTTAAGAGAAAATGGACTCCGTCGGATTATAGTACAGTGCAACGTATCTGGTCGCGATCTGGTGAGTACTGTCGAGGAGATTCGTAGCAAGGTAAGCACCCAAATTGCATTACCAGAACGCTATTCCATCCAATACGGGGGCCAATTTGAGAGTCAGGCCAGTGCAACGCGCTTGATTTTATTACTGTCGATTGTCTCTATTAGCGCGATTTTCCTGGTTCTTTACTCTCACTTTCAACGGATCAATCTTGCTTTACAGATCATGCTGACGTTGCCTCTCAGCCTTGTCGGAGCAGTGATAGCAATTTTCTTGACAGACCGCATACTTTCGGTGGCATCACTCGTAGGATTCATTACCCTTCTGGGAATTGCGTCAAGAAATGGGATCATGATGGTCTCACACTACGTGCACCTGATGCAGCACGAGGGGGAAATTTTCAACAAGCAAATGATTATTCGAGGCACCCAGGAACGATTGTCTCCAATCCTCATGACGGCAACCACCACAGCACTAGCACTAGTGCCTTTGGCGCTCTCGAAAGGAGTTGCAGGAAGGGAACTCCTTTATCCCATTGCGGTCGTCATTTTAGGAGGCCTGGCTAGCTCCACCCTGTTACTCCTGGTGGTTCTCCCTTCAATATTTTACACATTGGGCCGATCAGCCTTTAAACACGGCCTGCCGCCTTCATCACAGGGAAAGTTCACAAGAACAGAGACCACTGGCACCGAACTGGACCAATCCATCCCATAGCAAGCCAACGATCCTCACCAGGACACCCGCGATATCTTCATCATTTGCAATCTTATATGTGTATCGGTCGTTGGATTGACTGCTACTGTCCGCGCGAACCCAGAGATCGATCCATCATAAGCAGGGCCGCGGGTTGATCACCAACCATGTCCAATTGTGCCAGAACATCCTTAGCCATTTTCTCTTCCTCGACCTGCTCTTGGATGAACCACTGCAATTCGACCTCAGTGGCGTGGTCGCCTTCTTGTCTTGCTAATTCGTAGAGAGCGTGGATGTGCCCAGTGATGTCCTGTTCGCTTTTGAGGACCTCCTGGAACATCTCCTTAGGGGACGCAAAGGTCGAGGGAGGTTGGGTGATTGTCTGCAGCACCACATGCCCATCCCTGCTGTGGATGTAATTGAAGAGCCGCATTGCATGTTCTCTCTCCTCCTTACTTTGTAACCTCATCCAATGGGCAAACCCATCTAGATTGATCTCCTCACAATAAGCTGACATGGCAAGATAGAGATAAGAGGAATAGAATTCCCTCTGAATTTGTTCATTGATAGCATTTTCTAATTTCTTGCTTGGCATCGTCTTCTCCTCTTCATAAATTATGTTTTAGCTGCAGAACCGTCGTATACTCTAACAGACAACGGACAATCTATCAAGATAACACATCCCTACAAACTATAGTTAATAAAAGAGTTAAGAGAAATTGATTTTCAATTTCAAGACTAGAGTTATACTCGCAACCCTGACTACGGCATTAGCTTGAACCTATAATTTGACGTATTACCTAGGAGCGGCCGTTAAAAGACCTATTAGATGGAAAATGTGGAACGCTAACAGCTGACTATAGTCAGCCGTCAGTTCTTCGTAACCACCAAAATTCAAAGCCAATCTGCTGCTCGGGAAAGGCCCGTCTGAGAGCCTCGGTGTAAATTTTCTCCTGCTGCTGGTAGGCTTCGGGTAATGGGTCTTTGGCAACAGCGGCCTTGTAATCGACGGCTCGGATGATTCCACCCTCCTCAAGAACCAAGTCAATGACTCCATTCCAGTTTTCATTGCCATGAACCAGATAGACAGGAAATTCACGGGCTAGGATGGTCCCCTGCCTTACACGTTCACAATAGGCTATTCCTGAATGGTCCGTTAGTGCTCCAGAAAAAAAATCGGAGAGTATTTTCGCGGCCAAATCGATGGTATCGTCGTTGGGAATCTCTTCTGAAGTTTTAGAAGAAAGTCCGGAGAGCTTTTCCTTGTCCAGACCATCGTCGAGAAGATACTGCTCAAGGTAAGAATGCACCAGTCGACCTACCCATAAAGTTGGCTTTGGATCCGTGATTCCTCGATAGTGATGGTCTTCTAGGGTTTCTTCTTCCTTTTGGTGTTCAGAATCTGAAGGACTTCGAAGTACTGAAGGGAAGGTTGATTTGGTCTGTGCATAGCGAGTCGTCCAAAGCACTTTGTATTCCTCCTCGTTGACCTCAAATGGGATTGAAGAACACGGCGTTGGCTTTACCTCAAGTCCAGGTACACGAGTGAAACGCAAATGTCCATCGAAAATAGTCACCCCCTCCCGTCTTTTCGCCTGGATCGGGATAGTTTCATTTGCTGACTGCAAAATATCCTCAATCTCTTTGGAAAGGGGAGGCTTCTCAGCCGAGGGAGGAGACAGGAGAACTAGACCGTCACGGGCACGGGTAGTGGCAACGTAGGCCAGGCGCTTAGCCTCATTCTCGATGCTCTGACGCTCATGGGCTAGGGTCTCCCGGTAGCCAGAAGAAACCACCCGCAACGGTCCCCATTTCATGGAATAACCTTTTAATAGGTCGGCTTTCTCCATGGCGCCACCGATCACTTCCTGTATTTCCGGTGATTTCCCACCCAATCCTAACAAGACTGAAGTCCAGCCATAGATGATGACAAACCGACCCTCAAGCCCTTTTGCTTTGTGAATGGTCATCACCCGAACCGCATTGATGCTCTCATCAGAAAGGGTGACATCTTCCCCTGGACTGCCGTTCCACCGATCGATCTCGGCCGCCCGGTCGCGCTGACCCAAAAGCCATACCAGTGGGGGGACGGCTAATCTTTGGGATTCCTCCTTAAAGGCATCAAAGACACGATCAATGCGTGCTCTCGACCGGCCCTCCTGGTCGCTAGCGTGACTATATAGAGCTTCGGGGACGAGAATTCGTATCTGGGCTAACCACTCCGAAACGGAGCAACTTGTACGCTGTAGGATAATTTTTCTCAAGAGGTTGAGTCGTGTTTGAACTGGCCCTGGCAAATGCTCAGGAAGAGTTTGTTGTGAGTGTAACAGCTTCTCGGGCGGAATTTCTTTTAGCAAAGCATGAATCTGAGGATCGGGCAGACACAGGAGGGGACTCCGCAGTAAGGCAGCGACAGCCAATCTATCCTGGGGATGAAGTAGAGTGATAAGAAGATTCAATACGTCGAGAACTTCCGGATGGTGATGGAAGGTCTTGGCTCCACTACTAACCACAGGAATACCAGCTTTCTGCAGCTGCGGCAATAAAGCATCAAGCGCTTTTCCGTCCTTTACCAAAACCAGGATGTCCTTGTAGCGATGTGACTCCTTCTCCTTAAGATACTTTTCAATAATCCGATACGTCTCGCTGGCCTCAAGGTCTCTTGCCCTGGCCACTGATATTTTCCTCTCGGGACCAGATCGAGAATCCTCCTTTTCAGACTCCTTCTGGTAGATCCAACACCATTTAGGAAGATGTCCGGATGTTGCCTTGGGACCGGGGATAAGCTTCTGGGCTTCTTCCTCAGTAAGTTTCAGGGCTTTGTCAAAGAAATAGTTTATGAAGTTAATCACTTTCTTTTCGCTTCGAAAACTGGTTTGTAATTGAAACTTTTTTGGTTTAACCCCTACGTCGTCTTCATAGCGTTTTTGAAAATCTTCGATGGCGGTAATATCAACACCTCTGAAGCCATAGATAGACTGTTTAGTATCTCCCACAAAAAATCCCAGAACTTGATGGGTGGACTGCACATCCTTTTGAAGCAACACCTTAAAAAGCTCAAGTTGTTGAGGATCGGTATCCTGAAACTCATCAACGAGCAGTGCTCTCAGCCTTCGTTGTTCTGCCCGCCGAACAGAGGGCTGATCCTTCAGCAATCGGACGGCCAATCGAATCATGTCATCAAAAGTGATTAAACCTAGTTCCTGAATGGCTTCTTCATCCAGCCACTTCATGAAACGTCTCACTAGACGGATCCAGCTTCCCCAGACCGATTGGAATTCTTTGGCTATACAGAGGCGGGAAGCTGGTGTGTATAAGTATAACCAGGACCTAAAATACCAGGAATGTTTGTCTGAAAGTGAACCCAGAGCTTCGCTGATGACCTTCGTGGATGAACGATCAGAAAAGAGGTACCCCTTGTTCTTTAGGATGAACTGACACAAGTCTCCCCAGACTCCTGGCTGTTTGGTGTCAATATCGTCCAGGATCTGCTTGAACTGGTTACGCGTCGGGGTGAGCCTACTCCCGTCTTTTTTCTCCAGTTCATGGACCAAAGCGTACCCGGCTGCCACCAGCCGTTGTTCCTCATTGCTATCCTCCAATGGAAGCGCTTCAGTTTCACCGAGAATCCACCGAAAACGGTAGCACTTCTTCAACCAATCTCGTATCTGAGGACCCGTTACCACCTCCAGAAGCGTTTCCAGATCTTTTCGGTTACCGGACCGTCCAAGCTCATGCTGCTCCCACCACCTTCCCACAACTTGATCATCAATGCCCGATAGATCGCTCTCGTCCTCTTTGACGAAATGTGCATTGGGTGGAATGCCTGCCTGGAGAGGATGACGGCGAAGCATGGAAGCGGCAAAACTATGAATGGTAGAAATCTGTAATTCTACGGCCAGTTCGGCAAGCGCTTGGGCGCCAACACGAAGTCGAACAAACGCATCGCCTGCGTCCGATTCTTTTGTCCCCGCCAAGTTCTCCAACACGATGCCCACAATTTCGTTAAGACCTGCCTCTTCCAAATCCGATAGATCCTGAGAGACAGCGATATCATTCAGGTAACCGTAGAGTCTAGTTTGCATTTCGGCAGCAGCTTTGCGGGTGAAAGTCGTCAGAACCACTGAGTGAATGATGTTGCGAGCTATTGCGAGACGTTCAGGTCGGGAAGAACTGTTGTAAAGAGATCCTCCAGCAGGCTCGTTGTCATCGGCGGGTAGAAAGGGAGCGTTCAGCAACAAGTATAAGGCTCTGAGGGTCAAGGTATGGGTCTTTCCCGTGCCTGCACTTGCCGATACAAAGGCGTGGCAATCGGTCGTAATCGCCTCCTTGCGGTCGGGCGCATCTTGAAGTGTAGCAGGTAGTGAGGAACTCATAAGTCTAAACTTTTTTCTGTGTTACCGACAAGATGGCATCGATGCGGGAACTTAACCACTTCTTAGAGAGACTGAAATAACGCTCGGGGGCACCATGGTCGAAACGGCGACACAAGGACGCATAGTTACAAAATGTACAGGGGTTTACCCAACTCGGTAAATTCAAACTTTTTGGACGGCCTCCCCCTTTTTCCGATTGGTGAAGTTCCAGGGTCTCTCTTGAGAGAGGTAGGTACAAGCCCTCTTTCAGGATCTCTCTCAGGGGTTCTAGGAAGAACTCCACTTGGAAAGAATCATCTTCAGGAAGGGGCTTCTCGACCGGAGGGGAATCCCCTAAAAAGACAAAACTAAAATTAGATTTATGTGGTCCAGTAGCCTCCTGATTGAAAATCCAGGGATAGAGGACAGGCTGTATCCGATAACCGAGACGCATGGCCTTCTTGAGTGAAGAGACGGATCTACTACTTTTGTAATCGTAAATAGAATAGACGCCATCCCTCTCGTCGATGCGATCGATTTGTCCCGAAATCTTGAGATCCAAACCTGGAAAGAGAACCCTACGCTTGAGCTCAACTGCAATGGGGAAATCCCCCTTGCATTTTCCCGCGAGGATCTGTTCTAAATAATCCTTAACTATCCTCACGAGCCTTACCATGGGCTCCTTTCTAAACAATTCTGGAAGCACCTTGAGGGGTTTGGGAAGATCTAGGACAAACTCCTGAGCCGCCTGTTCGAGCCCCTTTGCATTTGAGCTGAGCAAAGTCCGGGCAGTTTCCTGCACCGAGATCTGGAGATCCAGAGTTGGAGTGATGAGGAATTCCAGGAAATCATGGACCAAGTTTCCCCAGTCAAGACCGCTCATTTGGTCAGCAAACACCAAGCGTTGTAGAGGTTTCCATTCGACATGGCAGTCCGCATAGAAACGATAAGGACATTTGGAAAGATTTTCCAGGTCGGTGACCCGCACCCTTTGTACGCCATCGTGAGAAGTGGGCAGACAAGCATCTGGAATGTGCCCGTTCCAAGTGAGTTCTTTCTGTTTTCTCATGGCGCTAACTTTAGCCAGATATTCATAGTCAGGTATTCGGTATTGCAATCCTTTCCGATCAGGTTGTGCCAAGGCTAGTAAATCAGGCGGGAGCAAGGATCCGGTGTTCGGATGGAGTTGGAAGAGATATTCGCTCTGCTGGATGGGGCCACGGGGGATTCTGTCCCACTTCTTCTCGGATTGGGAATCTCGACTCCAATGTCCCAAATAACGTTGGAGCCACGGAGTGGGGGCCACGCTACGGCCTGTCTCGTCAGTTTCGGGCACCACCCAGTGAACGTTCTGGGACGATGTGTTGGATAAAAAGAATAAAAGCGACATTTCCTCGGTAATATGAGATTTAAGTGGGAGCAAGTGACCGACCTCACGTGCTTTCACCACCAAACGGGCTCGGGACGGGTCTGAGAAGAGAGGATCTTCTTCCATTCGGGGGGGCCAGTTCCCCGAAGCCAATCCCAAAAGAACAATCCCTCTGGAGGTAAGGCCACGGGCTCGCATCAACGGCAAGAAGATCACCGAAGGGCCGGCCGACAAATCAGTTCGAATTTGGTCGGGGACTCCCTGGCTAAACAACTCACGAAGGAGAGATGTTTTAATAGTCTGTTCTGGGTGGGCCGAGTAGAGAGCCTTTAGTAGTGCTTCCAACGGAGAAGAATGCGGGAGCCAGCGTTCAGAAATCTGCTCTAAAAAGAGAGCCGCTTGTTGGTTGCTCAACGTAGGCTGGGCGCCCATGGATCCACTTCCCCACAGCTCCACGATCTCCTTGACCAAGGCTCTTTCCTGATCGGTGAAGCGGGGCAGGTCCTTTTCAGTGTCGGTAGGGCCTTGATCCTGAAGCTCAAGGATTAACCGCCAGCTGGAGTTGGACCAAACACCCAGACGACGCACCTTAGACTCCCATTGGTTGATGTCTATATCCTGGGCGGCCACGATTTCAGGATAGTCTCGCAAGTAGGCTAGAATCCACTCAGCAGGGGCCTGATCCTCCCAGATCCTAGCGAGCATCTGAAGGGGTTGGACCTCGGGGGTCAATCCCATTGGAACATCCACTATTCGAAGTGGGATAGCGAAGTCAGCAAAGATCTGTTCTGCCACATCTATGTAGGGTTTCGGATCAGGAGCCACCAGCATGATCTCTTCCAGGGGAAGAGGGTTTTCCTGATCGATCCACTTCCGAACTCTGACAGCCGCTGAGATAACTTCAGCACGAACCCCAGAAGCACGTTGGAAAGTCAAAAAAGAGGGTTGGGCTGGAATCTTGCCCTCGGGGAAAGTATCAAGAAAAAAATGGGTTGTCACCTGGCTTGATTGATCGGAATCAGCGATTTCCACAGTGGTTTCCTCAAGGAGAGTTCCAAAGCGACTTTTGAGATCTTCCAGAATGGATTGCCCGAAGTCAAAGGCCGGATGTGATTGCTTCTTTGCTTTGAGAAAGGGATACAGAAGGGTGAGCTGAACACGTCGTCCAAGGGCAGCAATGATTTGGGCGTTAACATCGGTGAAGCCGTAAAAACCATACACAAAGAACCGAGGTGTCTGGTCTTGTTCACAAGCCAAAAAGGAGTGAAGGGTCTTGTCATCACTTTGGGTTATCCACTCCGGGATCATCTGATGTGAAAGAGGTTCCCAGTCCAGCCCATCTCGTTCTACGGCCTGAATCCAGCTCATGAAGAGACGAATCGTTTCGGCTTCCGGACGTGTCATATCAGGTTCCATCGACAGTTCTTCAAGGATCGGGAGTGCAGCCACTCCGAAACCACCATCCGCCATATCCAAAAATGTTGCCCTCAACAGTGCGTAGCCACTGGGAATCTCTTTTAAAGTCGCCAGTGCTGAAGACGGAGGAAGCCGTTCTACTAGCTCGGACAGAAGAAGATCTAGAGCAGGGCCCCAGCGTTGTGCGATATTCCCAGTTATCCGCATGTTTAGATCTCGGACAAAACTTGTCAGTGGAATGATCCGAACTCCAGCATGAACCTCCTGTTGTGCTGTCTTAGCGACCTGAAGACGAAGATGATTTGCGACTGTTGAAGTAGGGGTAATGATCCACTTAGGGGATAGCGGATCCTGTTGGCAATTCTCCTGAATATCGATCAGGAGACGCTTGAGAAGTTGAGGGAACGAAGACGCTGTGAGCAGGATACAAGACATTGACTCGTTCTACCAAAATACTAAGACACTCAAATAAATACCTCCCGATGAACAAGAGGAGAATAATCCACAGAGTCGTCAATTGACTGCATGGTTAGAACCTCTCAACAGGCTTCCTCCGGACAGTTTAAAATACTCTGCACTTTCTCCAAATCCTGGGAAGTTCTAAAAAATCTCGAACGGATCTTATTCTCGTCGAGCTCTGCCAAAAGTGGATAGGACTCTAAAATGTGATCCATGACGGCTTCGGTAAAAGAACCCCGAACAGGCTGGGAGATCTCTTTGACTTTACGAACTTTTTTCTGGAGTGCCATCAGGCGACTGTATCCAATCTGAAAAAATGACTGCAAATAAAATTGTTGTAGTCCCCCAACAGCTTTCTGAAGATTGCCAGTCGACCAGTAGTCTAGACCTAAATTAATCCCCGTAACCGCCTTGTGAATCTTGGCCTTAATCTTATTTGGATCTGTAAGAGAGCCGGAATCAGCAGCAATGATTTTGTTGCAGACAAAGAAAATCTCTTCCACTAACGCTTGAGATAACTGTGGATCGGCAATCAGCGCTAAGGCTTCAAAGAGAAGCAGAGAATCATCCAACTGTTGAGTTAGGCGAGCAGGGAAACTGCTCACCTCTTGAATAGATTCTAACTTCTTCTCAGGTAGGGATCTATCAGACGGAAAAATCGTGTAGATATCGAGGGCTTCAAAGTAGTCTTGAAATCCCATATCTTCAACCCGTGTCTTTCTCTTCTGGTAGGCACTTTCCTCAATTTCAATGGTAGTACGGGCCCGACAGGATTCAATCAGCTGGATTGTATACTCTGGCTCCAATTCATAAAGACGTAATATTAAGGCCCTGAAGAAGCGTGCCTCCTCCGAATTGTCCGGCAGTTTGATTAGGTAATCCCTGCACGGCGTTTCCATCCATTCCCCTTCAGTCGGTTCAACTTCATATTGATCCTCATCGACTTTCCGATAGATCTCGCCACTGCGCTTAAGGAGCAGTTCCCACAATTCTGGATCTGTCCCGCGAATCAATTTGGTAGCCACAGGATTCTCGACCTGGACAATGTGTCTCTCAAGCTCCAGAAAGGCACCAAGGCTCATTTCGTCTCGAGTCCATAGATGAAGATCGAGAATCCCGGTCCACTGCATTTCCGTCACGTGAGGTAAAAGTTCTAAAATCTCCTGCTCTCCCAATTCCTTGATCCCGAAAAAGAGGTGGAAAAGAGGCAGCCGTCGTATATGCCCTCTCAGGTCAGCGTTCGACAACATATCGTGCAAGTCGACCGGTGCATAAATAGATTGATAGATTATTTCCCCTGGGGATTGAGCGACCAGCTTGTCTTTACTCATACCATATCGATTATAGCCTCGCTTCTATTTAATTGCGTACGACGGGATTTATAGACTGAGAATATTCAATGTGGGATTAATCACTAAAACCCACCCCATATACAACATCAAGGTAAAACAGTGTCCAACCCACACACATATCAACTTCACCTCTCCACAATATTCAGCCTATTAATTCTCGCTAAGGGTGTCGAGGAATTCTCTGATGATCTCTTCGTAGAATCCGTCAATCCATGGAATGTCATCATGCCCTGCTCCAGGAACGGTCAGTAATCGTTTGGGCTCATTAGCAGCTTCAAAGAGAACTTGTCCCATCCATGGTGAGACCACCCGATCATGCTCCGCCACCATGACAAGAAGCGGCCGCGATAGGGAACCAATATTTTTCAAACTGTCATACGACTCACGAAGAAAGGGTCCTAGGGGGAAAAATGGGAAAATTTTACGGCTCATAGCCCTAATGGAAGTAAAGGGAACCTCTAGAATCACTCCTCCGACGTCATGAGAGAGGGCCAGATTCAGTGCGACGGCAGCACCTAGAGAACGCCCGTAAGAGATGATCTGCTTCGGTTGGACCCCACCTTCATTAGAAATCCATTTCCAAGCGGCCTCTGAATCTTGATATAGGCCAGTTTCGTTGGGTGATCCCTCACTTCTACCATATCCTCGATAGTCGTACAAAAAGACCCCCAGCCCCTGCTTATGAAGCTTGTTAACCAATGGAATACGACCCAAGATGTTTCCAGCGTTTCCATGACTGAAAAGTAGGGTTGAATTACCTTCAACAGGAGGTGACCAAACGGCGTGAAGCGCTGTTCCATCTGAGGTGTAAAATTGGATCCTGTGCAACCAAGGATATGCCTCGAGGGAATCCTCATCTTGGATTCGGATCGGTCGAGGGTGATAGATAAAAGACTTTTGAAATAGGAGTACAAGTCCTCCTAGTCCCACGTAAATTAACAGTCCACACAAAAAAATCGTACTCACCAAAGATCGAATGGTGTTCCCCTCGAACGTGTAGTTTTAAAAAGATGCCCACACAAGGCAGTTCATCAGATATTATTGGAAGACGCTCTTGGGCATGTGCATACTGACCAAAACGTTGGGGAGATCAACTACTTCGGAAATCTTCAGGTCCCCGACTAAAGAACAAAGTGAGTATGCCTCCGTCGTCTCCATATGGTGTTCATCCACAAGGTAGTTAATCATAAAGCGTGTCGCCTTGCGGGCAGCTTCATCAATAGTGGTGGCGAATGCGGTGACGGCATAATACTCGTCCGTTTCATATTGCGGTTCAGAGATTTCTCGTCCTCCCTTGATCACATCCAGTTGATAAACAATACGCATGGGCGCTTCGATGGCAATACCGGAGACCTCACCATCTCCCTGGGCAGCATGAGTATCGCCAATTGAAAAAAGAGCTCCTTCTACAAAAATTGGGAAATAGACAATCGTCCCTTCCGTCATGTATTTGTTGTCCATGTTTCCCCCGTTTGCCCTGGGAGGACGGGTCCTAAGCATCTCATCGGTGTCCGGAGCAACTCCCATAACTCCAGGAAAGGGATTTATAGGAATGGAGATGGTGTCAGAAAAACGAGTCGTCGTCATACCCTCGTCAATTTGAAACGTTTTCAGATATGGTTTGGAAGTAATATCGGGAAGAAAACCACCTCCCGGACGTACTCCCGTCCAACCCCATCCCAAAGGCTCTATTTCAAGTAAGGTAACGGCCAGAACATCGCCGATTTCAGCACCCTCTACATAGACGGGCCCAGTAAGTGGATGTACCTTAGAACCATCCATATTGACAAAATCTTCTATGGTAGAGGTGGCGGAGATCTGTTCGTCAGAAGCCTCTTTGGTCTCCACCTCAATTACAGCTCCCGAGGGGACTGTTAAAACCGGAGCAATGGTGCGGCTCCATCTATTGTGCCCTTGATCCTTGTCCAGAAAGTACTTTGCTCGAAGCTCCTTTATCTCCTCAACGTCGGCTACGGTAGGTTTGGGGACATCACAACAAAGGAAAAAAAGGCAAGTAGATCCGATGGTAAAAACCCGGCGTTTGTAGGAGATAGGGTTGATCATAGATAATCTCCTGTCTCAGCGTATGGTGCCACCGTACCATCACGGTTTTCCGAAGAGCAAAAAAGGATCAAGTCACTATACCACCGTACGAAAGCGCCAAGCGACAGCAAGCGCGTTTTCACCAAGCCGCCGCTGGGCCTTGAAGCTCCACCTGGGCACCTGTTGGCTCCATATCATTCTCTTGCGCAAGTGACGGAACCAAATGGACAACCTTACCTCCAACAACAGTCATGAGAACACGGATGTCTTAAATGTAACTTTCCGGAACCTTTATATAATCCCGATCCAAAACTATAAAATCTGCCCACTTGTCTACCTCCAGCGATCCCAGATCATCTTCCTTTGCCAGATAATGGGCTCCCCAGATCGTGGCTGTTTTCAAAGCTAGTTCACGGCTAATCTTTTCACTTTGGCCATAGACCTTTCCATCCCATGCCTCTCGGGTAATAAAGCGAGCCAAAGCCCAAAAAACAGATAAGTTGGTACTCTCCAAGCCCCTATCCACCTCGAATCCACTCATGATACGCGCGTTGATCAGGGCGTTTTTGGGCACCACCCAATCGACTGCCTTTTCGCCATAGACCTTTAGGACACCTGGAGAAGACTGGTAGATCTCAAAGCTGTTTCCACCCGGAATCATTCCCAGTGATTTTACGCGCTCCAGTTGATCAGGGCGCAAAATTGGAATGTGATCAAATGTATGCCTTCGAGCCCGTATTTGCGAATTAGTAAAGCCCGCCTCCTGACTTGCCTGTTCAACGATGTCCATTAGATGGTCAACATCTCTATCAGCGGTGAAATGAGCAGTAACAAAGCGGCCGCCCCTTTTAATGAACTTATAAAGTAACTGGTAGGCATCACTTCCAGGTGGTAGGCCGCAAGTTGGTTGCTGGATCAGCAACTCAGCCCGAGGTTCCAGCACGGTACAACCCAAACCTGTAGCCAGAAAGGCTCCACCATTCCAAAAATAGTTATTTCCCTGGCCTTCCATATGAATGAGTGTGCTAAGCAGATAATCGTCGTTGATAAAGAGCTCGTTGCGCCAATTCCAGGTCCAAAGATTTCGCATCGCCATTTGATCGCTTTGAGAAAGCTCATGAAAAACTCTTATATTTGTGGGCGTGTAGGCAGCAGATGCAAAAGAGATCATGCCGTATCCAGCCCACCAACTGAGACCCAGACGTGACATTTCTTTTAGTTCCTCATAATGATCACGCATCACTACATCAGTGAAGACCCAACGAATGGGATCAGCTCCACCGATCCCGTTTTCATGATTAATCTGACTGGTTATATCCTCGGGGAAGACTTCAGCTATTTCTTCCAGGCCCTTGGTATTTAGAAGTAGTTGGGTGAAAGTATCCCGCAATAGGACGGGATTATTAGGAGCCATCACATCAAGATCAGCTTTGTCTATCATAGCTGGTCTACCAATACCGGCCCCAAACAGAGCCACAGGATACTGTCCTGGGACCCCACCCAGCCCAGCATTTCCTCTAGAGCTGTACTGATAGTTTTCACCCAAGGTCAAAACAATGTAAATCCACTGTCCAGGGCTGGCTTTGGCAACCGCCTCTCTAAGTACTGCAGGATAGGCTCGTAACTGTTCCTCTGGGCTTCCATCGATTACCCGTGTTACAACCGTGTCGTCAGTCACTATTTGTTTGAGAACATAGGGGTTAACAAGAGTCCAATCATAAGGATGTTCGTGTACTCCGATCAGCCCGGGTAAAACCGTTCGACCGGCCAGATCTACCATGGTGGTATTTGATCCTCTTTGGGCTTGTGCCTGCGTGTTGCTTCCGACAAAGACAATAGTCCCATCTCGTATAGCCATTGCCTCAGCGATCGTTCCGGTTTTTGACTCAAAGCCTTTGTCATTGACCGTCACAATCTTGGCATTGAAAACAATCATGTCTGGCGCCTGTTGTCCTTGAACGAGTGCCATTCCCAGTAATAGCACTCCTACCATTGAAATCACCCAGTCAATTCGTCTCTTGCTCATGGCTACTTCACCTACCATTTCGGGGTTGTATTTGGTTTTCGTACACCTTAATTTTATCTTCGTATTGGAGAGTGATCCCAATGTCATCGACCCCTTTGAGCAGGCAGTCCCGGCGGAAAGGATCGACTTCGAAAGAATAGTACACTCCCGAATCATCACTAATGGACTGTGACTCCAGATTAACAGTGAGGCAGTAACCCTCCTCGGCTTCAACAGTCTGAAAAATTTTATCTACCTGCTCTGCGGGTAGCGTAACGGGCAACATCCCGTTCTTGAAACAATTGTTGTAAAAGATATCAGCAAAGGAAGGTGCTATGATGCAACAAAACCCATAGTCCAAAAGTGCCCAAGGAGCATGTTCTCGAGAAGAGCCACAACCAAAATTCTCCCGGGTTACCAAGATCTTTGTCCCCTCGAACCGTATGTTATTAAGTTCGAATTCTGAATTTAGGGATCCGTCTTCATTAAATCGCCAATCAAAAAAGAGGAACTGGCCATAACCAGTTCTCTCAATCCTTTTCAAAAACTGCTTGGGAATAATCTGATCGGTATCAACATTGATCCGATCCAGCGTTGCAACAATACCTGTGACTTGTCTGAATGAATTCATTAATTCCGTCTCAACGAGATTTCAATTACAGGCTCGGCCACTCACGGATGTCGGTGAAGTGTCCCTCCACAGCAGCAGCAGCAGCCATTACCGGGCTAACCAAATGGGTACGTCCCCCTCGTCCCTGCCGTCCTTCGAAATTGCGGTTCGAGGTTGATGCACAATGCTGTCCTGGCTCGAGGATGTCAGGATTCATTCCCAAACACATGCTACACCCGGATTCTCTCCAATCAAATCCAGCTTCCTTGAATATTGCGTCTAAACCCTCTTTTTCTGCCTGCGCCTTAACGCTCTGGGAACCGGGCACTACCATGGCTTCAACAGAATCGGCTACCTTACTCCCCTGAACAACACGAGCGGCTTCTCTCAGATCTTCAATCCGCGAGTTAGTACATGATCCGATAAAAACACGGTCAAGTTGGATCTCCTGAATCGGTGTTCCGGGCTTGAGTCCCATATACTCAAGGGCACGCTGAGCTGCCTTGCGGCTATTCTCATCAGCAAAGGAATCCGGATCCGGGACAGTGCCGGTCACATCCGTGACCATGCCCGGACTAGTTCCCCAACTCACCTGAGGGGCAAGAGATCCAACATCCAGTTCCAGATCCCGGTCAAAAACAGCTCCAGGATCAGTGGGTAGAGTCCTCCAATATTCAACCGACTCCTGGAAGTCCTTTCCCTGGGGCACATGTGGGCGATCTTCCAAATAAACGTAGGTGGTTTCATCTGGTGCAATCATCCCAGCCCGAGCTCCAGCTTCAATTGACATGTTGCACACCGTCATGCGCTCTTCCATAGAAAAGCTCTTGATTGCATCGCCGGCATATTCAATAACACAGCCGGTGCCTCCTCCTGTACCGATCGTCCGGATAATGAAGAGTATTATATCCTTGGCAGTTAATCCTGGAGGAAGTTGGCCTTGAGCCCGAATTTGAAAAGTTTTTGGCTTAGATTGCAATAAGCACTGGGTCGCTAAGACATGCTCCACCTCGCTTGTGCCAATGCCGAATGCCAGGGTTCCAAAAGCCCCATGCGTGGAAGTGTGGCTGTCCCCGCAAACCATTGTCATGCCTGGCTGCGTGATTCCCTGTTCAGGGCCAATCACGTGAACAATCCCCTGATTTGGACTATCTAATCCATAGAGAGGAATTTTGAATTCTTTACAGTTGCGTTCCAATGTCTCGATCTGAATTTTGGCAATCTCATCCGTGATGGGGAGTGCTCGATCCCAAGTAGGAACATTGTGATCCGCTGTGGCATACGTGAGATCAGACCGACGTACTTTTCGACCTGCCAGCCGCAAACCTTCAAAAGCCTGTGCTGATGTAACCTCGTGTACAAGGTGACAATCAACATAAAGAATGGCTGGCTGGCCCGGCTCTTCATGAACGACATGCCGGTTCCAAATCTTCTCGAACAAAGTTTCAGCCACGTTAATACCTCACTTTAGTATGCACATCAACACCATGAGCCACCTCACGAACCAGTTGCCTTACGTTGGACATTACTCTTTTTTTGAGAAGCAATCTCAGAATTGTTCTCCACTGCGGGGCCTTCCTCATGTACAGCCTTATTCACGGCATTTAAATAGGCTCGAGCACTAGCATCGATCACATCTACACTGGCAGCCTTGCCAGAATAGCTACGATTGTTGAAACGGACATGAACGAAAACTTCTCCAAGAGCGTCTTTACCTCGAGATACCGAGTTCATCGAGTAATCCAGGAGTTGTCCCTGCATTCCTGTTATCTGGTCTATGGCTTTATAGACCGCGTCGATTGGTCCGTCCCCGAGGAACGATTCGACAAATAATTCTCCACCCCTTTCCAGTCTGACCACCGCTGAAGACATCTCCTGATTACCCCCAGAAGCATGGACATAGTTGACCTTGTAGATGCCAGTGACATTCTTGATCCCATCCTGAATGATGGCAATCAAATCCTCATCGTAAATCTCTTTTTTCTGGTCAGCAAGCTTAGTGAAAAAAAAGTAAGCTCTTTCCAGTTCTTCTTTAGTCAGCTGGTAGCCCAATTCTTCATACTTGTTGCTCAATGCATGTCGCCCACTATGTTTACCCATGACCAAAGTACTACTCACAATTCCCACCGATTGAGGTGTCATAATTTCGTAGGTAAGGGCATTTTTCAGGACCCCATCCTGGTGAATTCCCGCTTCATGGGAAAATGCATTTTTCCCAACGATCGCCTTGTTAGGTTGGACAAAGGCTCCAGTCAAGTTGCTCAAAAGTTGGCTAGAACGGCAGATCTCTTCCGTATTGACATCTGTGTGATAGACGAGGCGATCCTTTCGAGTATGCATTGTCATCACGATCTCTTCCAAAGATGCATTGCCGGCGCGCTCACCTATACCATTAACCGTACATTCAACTTGTCGACATCCATTCTCTACAGCTGCCAGGGAATTTGCCACAGCCAAACCCAAATCATCATGACAGTGACAGCTAAAGATAGCCTTATCTCGATTGGAGATTTTGGAAAGCAATTGCTGAATGAAAGGACCGTACTCTTGGGGTACCGTGTACCCCACCGTATCCGGGATGTTAATGGTGGTAGCTCCATTTTCAATAGCGGCCTCAAAGACCTCAGATAAATAATCAATGTCGCTTCTGGTTGCATCCTCGGCCGAGAACTCCACATCGGAACACAAGTCCCGGGCAATCTTAATAGCTTCGATTGTTTGCTCCAAAACTTCTGAACGGGACTTTCTCAGCTTAAACTCAAGATGAATATCGGAGGTGGCTATAAAGGCATGAATGCGGGGTTTTTGAGCTCCTTCGACCGCCTCCCATGCTCTCACTATATCGGTTTGATTGGCCCTCGCTAAAGCGGCAATGATAGGTTGTCTAACCTCCGAAGCGATAGCCTTAACGGACTCAAAGTCCCCATCCGAGGCAATGGGAAAACCTGCTTCAATAATGTCCACATTTAGACGCTCGAGTTGGCGTGCCATGACAAGCTTTTCCTGGAGGTTCATGGAACACCCCGGTGACTGCTCTCCATCTCTCAAACTAGTATCAAAGATAAAAACTTTCTGAGACATGATCCCTCCACTTTTAGCACAAAACCCACAGTTCAGTGTACCAAAATGGATAGATGTACTTCTACGTGAGTATCCTTAAACAGACAATTCAGAATTTAACAAAAAAACATTCTAGATCATGGGTTTTGTGTTGTGGGACAAAAGGGAGAAAACCTCCCATTCGTTGCAAAGAACTAAGCCTTATAATTATACGCCAACTATTGACTAATCCGCTTATTTGTGCATAATTATGCATTACAGAGGATAAACCATGCGTGCTGAAACATTGTTAGACTCCACTTCTGAAAAAAATGTAGGGGAAATGATCCCTGACCTAATCTCCTCCGTTGCTTTTCGGATTCCTTTGGCAGACTCGTTAAAGGTGACACAGGAAAAAGAAGGAAAAGAAGGAGATGTGGTACTAGCATGCGTCAAGTCGGTTAATAGAGAGTACTCCGAATTGGAGATACGAAGCGGAGAAAACGTGGCATTGCATGAAGGAGCATTGATTCTAGGTGCACTCGGAACGCGCAAAGCATTGCAAGGGTTCTCGGGGGGACCTCCGTCTGCACTGAAACCGAAAATGGAGCTCTATTTGCTCAACAAAGGGGGCATCATTGGAGAGTGTACGTCCTTTCATCGAGACTTAGGTTGGCCCACCAAACTGGAGTATCTAGGCACTGTTTCCCATAATGGCCAACCAGCAAATTTGGAAAATTTCGCTTTACCCTTAGTCAACCAATCGACATCTTCAACACCTGTGATACTCGTGTTGGGCACCTGTATGAACGCTGGCAAAACAACCGTCTGCAATGAACTCATTAAGTTGTTTGTAGGCAAGGGATTTTCGGTCAATGCTGGGAAAATTGCTGGTGTGGGTTGTCTGAGAGATCCTATCAGCATGAAAAAAAGTGGTGCTCAACACGCCTTAAGTTTTCAGGACTTCGGCATTCCTTCAACTGCCCAGGTTGACTCAGTAGGACCTATCGCCCGTTCAATGGTGCACTACTTGTCTGAATCAAAACCCGACTTCATTATTCTAGAAATGGGCGACGGAGTGTTGGGAGGCTATCAAGGCGCATCCCTATTTGAAGATCCGGAATTCATGTCGTGCTGTGCATCAATGATTATTTGTGCCAACGACTTAATGGGTGCATGGGGAGGCCTACAATGGCTATCCCACAAAGATCTCCGAAAATACCCTATTCTCATTTCAGGATCTGTAACCGACAGTGCGGAAGGAATCCGCTATGTGGAAAACAACTGGGACCTCCCTGCCGGCAACGCCTACGATGGGGCCGGTAAAATATGCACCTTTGTTTTGGAATCTCTCATGCCATGGCTAAAATCGGAATAGCCGGAGGTTCGGGATACGGAGGAGCTGAATTAGTTCAAATCCTCATTGGTCATCCTCGTGCTGAACTGACTTGGATCTCCTCGCAACAGCACGCTGGGAAAGAGGTTGGGGAGGTATATCCACACCTTCGAGGATTGCTGAAACAGAACTTTTCTCCTATTGAGGAACTCTCCCCTTCGGATCTGGACGTACTCTTTTTAGCCCTCCCGCACGGCGAGGCCACGAAGATCGTCCCCGGATTACCTGAAGACCTAGTAGTAATAGACCTAAGCGGTGATTTCCGCATCAAAGATCCCGATACATTTGAAAAATTCTACCACTTCCCCCTAGAATCTCCCCAAGAACAAAAGAAATTTGTTTACGGCCTAACCGAGTTGAATCGACAAGAGATACGCGCTGCCCGACGCATTGCGAATCCAGGTTGTTTTGCCAGTGCTACGCTACTAGCACTCCATCCTCTTTTTCGGGAAGAGTGGATCGAAGGCCCGGTCTTTGTTGATGCCAAAACAGGTTCTTCTGGGGCAGGCCGCTCTCCCGGACCCACTACCCATCACCCTTGGCGCTCTAATAGTCTGTTTCCTTACAAGCCCTTTTCTCACCAACATCTACCTGAGATTACCCAAGCACTGGGAGAACCTGGGAATCCAGTGATCTTTCAACCCTACGCAGCCCCCTTCGTTCGGGGAATTTTTGCTAGCCACTATATGCAGTTGGGCAAACGGGCAACGGTCAAGGATCTGTCCCATCTCTATCAGGACTACTATGAATCTGAATTTTTTGTCCGCTGGGTGCCAGATTGTCCAAATGTTAATTCAGTGCGTCACTCTAATTTTGTGGACATTGGGGGAATCACTGAAAATGGATTTTTGATTGTTTGGTCGGTACTGGACAATCTGCAAAAGGGTGCTGCCGGTCAGGCTATACAAAACATGAATGTCATTCTTAATTTCCCAGAGAAAATGGCCCTTGAGCATACCCCCATGAATCCGTGAATAGCCACAGGGATGTCCAAATGGTGATGGGCTCCATACAATAATGACTTTGCATGGACACGCAGGAAATGAAACTTCATGAATAACAAACAACTGAAAGAGCAGGAAGACCGCTACCAGCTACCCACCTATGGAAAGTTCCCCTTTTTTATTGAGAAAGGTGAGGGTTGCTATGTTTTTGACGAGGCAGGCAACAAGTACCTGGACTTTTATGGGGCTCATGCTGTCGCTTCAACCGGTCACTGCCACCCCCATGTGGTAGCAGCTATACAAAAACAAGCAGCTCAACTTATTTTTTATTCCAATGTATCTTACAACTCAGCCCGTGCTCGAGCAGTCACTAAGCTTTTGGAACTGGCAGGCCCGCCCTACTATCAAGCTTTCTTGGTAAACTCCGGTAGCGAAGCAAATGAAAATGCCCTTAAGCTTGCCCGAGCAATCACCGGACGCCGTGAAATCATTTCTCTAACAGGATCATTCCACGGCCGTAGCTACGGCTCCTTATCAGCCACAGGAATATCCAATTACCGGGAATATCTAAATACCCCGGTGCCGATGCACCGTGTGGTGCCTAAAGAAGAGGTAGTCGAGAATATATCGGGGAAAACAGCCGCAGTTCTCATTGAACCCATCCAAAGCATGGGAGGTGTTGAGGAGATCAGATCCGATCTCTTGAAAAACATCCAGAAAGCCTGTCAAATAAACGGATGTCTCATGATTTTCGATGAGGTTCAAACAGGAATCGCACGAACCGGGTCGTTTCTCTACTCTGGGCAAGAGGGCATCTATCCCGAGATAGTGAGTCTCGCAAAAGGAATTGCCTCTGGCTTTCCCGCGGGGGCCATTCTAGTGATTCAGGATCTAGCTGTAGACGTCCGCAACGGGGATCTGGGAAGCACTTTCGGAGGAGGACCTCTGTCCTGTGCGGCTATGGAGGCAACTTTGGAAATTATCGAAAGCGAAAACCTGATCGAAAATGCAGCCCAGATGGGTGACTACCTCAGAAAATGCCTCATGGAGGTCCCAATCGT
Organism: Acidobacteriota bacterium; assembly: GCA_036338435.1. Taxonomy (GTDB): domain Bacteria; phylum Acidobacteriota; class UBA6911; order RPQK01; family JADFOI01; genus JAPYTY01. The sequence continues at coordinate 17,498 of JAYZCG010000039.1, read as the reverse complement.
TGAGGATGTACTAGGCAAGGGACTCCTCGTGGGTGTAAAAATAACCGATGGTCTGACCACCAAAGAAGTACAAGGCTTGCTACTAAAGCAACGTATTCTAGCAGGCTCTTCGATTAATCCTCAGGTGCTTCGAATGATGCCACCCTTGACTATCACTGCCAGGGAAGTCGACCTCTTCGTAGAGGCTATGCATATAGCATGACAATTGTCGTCAAATTAGGTGGATCGGCACTGGGGGATACCAACCTACATCGACAACTATGTCAACAGATCGCCCAGGTGGGCCTGAAACATCGCGAGCTGATTGTGGTTCACGGAGGGGGTCAACAGCTAACTGATTTATCCCAACGCCTTGGCCATCCCATTGTCCAGCACCAGGGCCGCCGAGTCACGGATAAGGCGACCCTGGAAGCAGCCAAGATGGTTTTTTCTGCAATCAACCGCGACTTAGTCTCTGAACTCCTTGTGGCGGGAGTCTCTGCCATCGGGATTGCTAGCTATGATGGCGGATTGATCACCTGTAAAAGAAGACCGCCCATTCCCGTTGACAAAGTTGATGCTTCACATCTTCAGGACACCAAACTAATTGATTTTGGTCTGGTTGGAGAAGTGGAGAATGTGGATTTAAAGATCCTTGAACACTTCTGGTCAAATGGCTTCACCCCCGTTGTTAGCTGTCTCGGTGCTGATCGAAATGGTCAGATTTTGAACATTAATGCCGATACCCTGGCCGCTGAATTAGCCGTGGCATTGGGGGCAAACCAGCTAATCTCAGTCTCTGACGTGGAGGGAATCTTTCTAGATGGTAACAAGCCCTCCACCTGTGTACCTCAACTAACCGTCAGCGAGGCAAAGACATTACTTGATAAAGGACATCTTACGGATGGCATGGTTCCCAAAGTAGAGACAGCCCTGGACATTCTCAATAAGGGTGTCAGCACAGTTCAGATAGTGAGCGGCCTCACCCCAAATGCTCTAATTGATGCTTTGGATCAAGAGGCAGGAACAGCTCTGATACCTGATCCGCGGTAGTGATACGCTACCCCGTGAACGGCACTGCCATAATTGAAGAATGTGAAAGACTCAAGCTATCGATCCAAAACCAAAGGTGGATGCTGGATTGATAGCTCTGCCTCCAAACCATATGCAAACCTCAGAAGCTTGGCTTCTTCGAAATGTGGCGCCTGGATTTGCAGGCCAATGGGAAGTCCTTCTTGACTGAATCCACACGGCATCGCTAGCCCGGGAATACCAGTCAGATTGGCCGTGACCGTATATACATCCATCAAATACATCTCCAGTGGATTGGTCTTTTTCTCTCCCAGCTTGAAGGGGAGGGAGGGAGTGGTGGGTCCCACTAGGAAATCTACTTCCTTAAAAGCCTCTAGGTAATCCCTCTTTAACAAGGTTCGCACCTTGCTAGCTTTCATGAAATAGGCATCGTGGTAGCCCGCGCTCAATGCATAATTGCCTATCATGATACGTCGCTTCACCTCCTCGCCAAACGCTTGGCTACGGGTTGATCGAAACATATCTTCCAGGTTGGTGTCATCTGAACCTCTATATCCATATTTGACGCCATCATAACGAGCCAGATTGGAACTCGCCTCCGCCGGAGCAATGATATAGTAAGTGCTAATGGCGTACTCGGTATGGGGCAAGTGGATCTCTTGCACAGAACATCCAAGTCCTTCCAGTACCTTCAGAGCTCTTCTCACAGCCTGTTCAATCTGAGGATCCAGTCCTGAGGTAAACCACTCGATAGGAATACCGATCTTAAAACCACAGATATCTTTTCCCAAATCCTTCAGATAATCCTCAACCGGTCGTTTCACCGACGTGGAATCCCGGGCATCGGATCCCGCAATAGCCCTTAGCAACAGTGCCACATCACCAACGTTGTTGGCCAATGGACCAATTTGATCTAAAGAAGAAGCGAATGCCACCAGACCGTAGCGAGAAACACGACCGTACGTAGGCTTAAGACCAACCACTCCACAAAAAGCCGCTGGCTGACGAATTGACCCACCGGTATCGCTACCTAAAGCACCGGGGACTTCCAAGGCGGCAACTGCAGCGGCCGACCCTCCACTGGAGCCGCCAGGAACCCGTTCTAGATCCCGTGGGTTTTGGGTGGTGAAATAAGCTGAGTTTTCGGTACTCGATCCCATGGCGAATTCGTCGCAGTTAGTCTTCCCCACTACAATGGCCCCATTCTTCTTTAACTTGCGAATTACTGTTGCGTCGTATGGGGGAATGTAGTTCTCCAAAATACGTGATCCGCACGTGGTTTTAACCCCCTCAGTGACAATGTTGTCTTTGATGCCTAGTGGTATACCGGTTAAAAGTCCATCTCCAGCTTCGCCCCTAGCCAACTTCCGATCTAGCAGCTCAGCTTGGGCTAGAGCCGATTCGTAGTCAACGCTCAAGAATGCCCCGATCTTTTCCTCATGCTGATCAATACGATCGAAAAACCCCTGAATGACCTCAGTTACCGAACATTCCTTGCAAAGAATAGCATCACGGAGTTCTCGAATTGAGAGATGATGAATCATTCTATTACCGTAGGGACACCGAAATACTCTTCAGCAGCATCAGGCGCATTAGCAAGAGCCTGCTCAGAGGAAAAAGAAGTGCCAACCCGGTCTTCACGCATAGGAGTTGTTAGCTCTTCTGCAAAGGCATGATAGGTAGGTTCCACGTCGTCTGTTGGGAGCATCTCAAGCTGGGCACAATGTGTCAGAATCTTTTGAAACTGGTCAACAAACCGCAGCAATTCCTCTGGAGTAAAATTTAAACGAGATAAGTCCGCAATTTTTTCAACTTCTTCAGTGTTAATCTTCATGGTGTTCTAATTCACCTCTCCTCTATCCTAAAAGTTCTGTTAACTTTTTCATATACCTTCTTGTCCTCTCCACATCTTCCCCAATCTGTCGTTTCAGATCTCCGATGTGATTAAATGCCTTTTCACCCCGCAAATAAAACCAGAGATCTAGCTTGAGATATTCATCGTAGATGTCATCCTCAAAATCAAGGAGGTGAGGCTCGACCACTGGCTTATTGGTGATCTGTTCACGTATAGTAGGTCGATGTCCGATATTGGTCACAGCAGCATAGCTCCTCCCGCCAAAATGTACTTGACTCACATACACGCCGATAGAGGGGCACAATTCATTCTTCAAATCTAAGTTGGCGGTTGGGAAACCGAGCTTGGATCCCTGTCCTGCCCCGCGTACTACAGTGCCCTCAATTTGATGGGGACGTCCCAGAAGATGTCGTGCCAGAGCAACTCTTCCATCGGTCACAAGACTTCTAATATAGCTGCTGCTGATGTGAGTTCCACGATGGTACACCGGGTTGATCTCATGAACCTTAAAACGATACTTTTCTCCCAAAGAAGCTAGCATTGCAACATCTCCAGAGCGCTGGTGTCCAAACCGGAAATTACTCCCTACATAAATCTCTCGAACTCCACAATTGTGTATCATCCGAAGTGCAAATTCAGATGGTTTGCAAAGGGACAGTTGTCGGGTGAATGGAAGACGTAACAGAATATCTACCCCCAACGCTTTCAAAATCTCCTCTTTCTGATAACTGGTTTGTAGAAGCATGGGTGCCGTAGATGGCGAAAGAACCTCCCGAGGATGAGGAGCAAAAGTCAGAAGCACGGATACCCCTCTTTTCTTTTTAGCCTGTCTAGTTAGCTGTTTCAAAATGAGCTGGTGACCCAGATGAACACCATCAAAGATCCCAATCGCCATAACTGGATAGCTCAAAGATTGGGGGAACGCGTCAAGATCCTCAATAACTTTCATGGTTTTAATCGATCTCCAGAATCAGACCATCGTAAGCCAGACTCACCGATTCGGGTAACGAAGCACTACCTGTTACATGATCCACATCATGGTTCATGTGCACTAAGTAAGTCTCTATGGCCCCAACCTGCTGTGCAATTTCGGTGGCTTCGGAGAGGCTGAAGTGCTTGGGATGGCTAAGATATCTTAGACCACCCAGTACTAGATACTCCACGCCTTCAAGTTGCTGGAAAGCTTTCTCCGGAATATGACTCACATCGGTTATGTAAGCAAATCGACCCACCCGAAAGCCCAGTACCGGCATCGTCCCATGCAAAACCTCAAGAGGTTCGAACTCTAGATCTCCAATTTTGAAATTGCCGTTGATGGGAATAAATTCCATTCCCGGAACCCCAGGGTACAAATCCCCTTGAAAAAGATGGCGGAAGGTAATTTTAATTTCCTTTAGCGTACCTGGGCTTGCATAGGCCCGAGTGGTTTTGCCAGACCACATGTTGAAGGGATATACATCATCCAATCCCAAGATGTGGTCCGCATGACAGTGCGTGTAAACAACAGCATCTAAGCTAGTAACATTGTGCTGCAGCATCTGCGTACGGAAATCCACAGAGGTATCGATAACGACATTGTTCTCACTCGTGATCAACAGAGAAGAACGTAGACGCTTATTTTTTGGATCCGTCGAGGCACAAACCTCGCACTGACAACCCACGGTAGGGATTCCACGTGAGGTTCCGGTGCCAAGAAAAGTAATCCTCATCTAGAGTTCTACGGCTTTAGATTTAGAGAGAAACTTCATCCGTAACTCATAAAGCAGATTCTCAAGTAATTGAGACTCTTCGGATGACAGGTTGCCCTCCGTTTTTTCCTTTAGAATCCCGACAATATCAATCATCTGGCGAGCTGCCTCTAAATTTTCCTGTGCTTGTCCTGTTGTGGGTTCCGGGATCTCACCCAAATGAACCATCCCTGTAGTCGCTATGGAGAGCAGAAAAGATGAAAAGTTTATACTCTCCTGTGAATCTTGCTCGCTCTCCTGTAAATCTTGCTCAGCTATATCCGGAGACTTCATCTCCTCAGTCTGCTGAGGTGGCGATTCCTCCCGTGGAGTCTCGGCTTCGCTTGACTCGGACTCCTGGCGAGCTTCTCCTTCACTGGTGAACTGTCGTCGATCAGTTACCTTTAATCGGCTTACTTCATTTTCATTGTCTTCAGAATTGCCCATCATACTTTCATCCCTTCTTCGTTAATCTAAGGCTTAGCCGAACCCCCCTCTCCTATACTCTCGGGAGAATCACCGTGCTTATGAGTTTCCCAGAAAAGATCCATTTCATCAATCGGGATCTCCCGAAGATTCCGTCCTTGGCTCGTAAAGTGTCTTTCCATGGCTTTGAAACGTTCTGAAAATTTTCGATTGGCACGCGCCAATGCAGTTTCTGGATCGACCTGTACCAATCGGGATATGTTGAGAGCCGCCAACAGAAGATCTCCGACCTCTTCTTTAATACCGACCTCATCCCCCTCTTGTATGGAAGCCTGAAGTTCTTCAAATTCTTCCAAAAATTTGTCGCGCACCCCTTCTAAATTTGCCCAGTCAAATCCCACACGAGCCGCCTTGGAAGAGGTCTGATAGGCTACATATAGAGCAGGCATCTTGTCCGGGATTCCATCTAGAATAGACTCACGAGTGACTTCTAACCCGGCCTGTTTCCTCTCAGCTGTCTTGATTTCTTCCCAGTGTTTCAGTAGTTCCTTAGAATCCTTATAAGACAGATCTCCGAAGACGTGAGGATGTCGTGCCACCATTTTCTCAAAACTTCTACGACATACGTCGTGGATGTCAAATTCTCCCTGTTCCTTAGCAATACAGCTGTGGAAAATGACCTGAAAGAGTAGATCTCCTAGTTCCTCGCACAGTTCACCCGGATCTGAACCATCCAAAGCCTCCAGAACTTCATACGCCTCTTCCACAAGCAAGGGTTTCAAAGTCTCTCGAGTCTGTTCCTGATCCCAAGGACATCCACGAGGTCCCCGCAAAGTATCCATAAGCTCTAAAAGCTTACGGAAGTAATCTTCCTCGTTAGTTACGGATGCTGAGACGTCCTTACGTTTCAAGTTGCAACCAGGTCGAACTGCTCGATGTGCATAAGCGGGTCGGTCTTTATAGAAATCACTTTGTTCGTCATCTCCTCAATGTCAGTCAGAACAGCCATTTGCCCGTTCTGAAGTGCTTTACCCACATCAGGATGGCAACGAATTAAAATTTCCTGTCCGCCCCCCAGACTCGACCGACTTTGTCGAATGTTCTCATGGATGTTATGGCAAATCGTTCGAACCGATTTAGTTGCTCCGGTTCCATGGCAATAGTTGCAGGGCTGACACAAAAGTCTTTCTAGGGACTGCTTAGCACGCTTGCGAGTGAGCGCCACCAATCCAAACTCATTAAACTGCAGTATTTTTGAAGGGGCCTTATCTTTGGCCAATTCTGTGTGCAGTTCATTCAAGACCTTCTTGCGATTCTTAGGCTGTTCCATATCAATGAAGTCGATCACAATAATGCCCCCTAAATCTCGGAGACGAAGTTGACGAACTATTTCTTTGGCTGCACTCAGGTTGGTTTGGGTAATCGTATCTTCCAGAGAGTTCGTGTTTCCAACAAATTTGCCAGTATTCACATCAATGGAAACGAGAGCTTCGGTCTGATTAATAACGATATGCCCTCTTTTTTTCAGCCACACCTTCTGCTCTAGAGCCTTTTCAATTTCAGCTGTCACTCCGTATTTGTCAAAAATAGGGCTGCGCTTGTGGTACAGACGTACTCGCTTTACAAGTTCGGGATTGAACTGATTAACGAAGTCCACTAGTTTCTCATATTCCTGTTCATCGTCCACATGGATGGCCCGGTACTCATCTGAAAAATAGTCCCGAACCACACGGTGAACAAGACTGGGTTCTGAGTACACCAGTGCAGGAGCCGTAAGTTTCTCCGCTTTCGAACGGACTGTGTCCCAGAGTTTCGTCAAATAACTCATATCTCGGCTAAAATCAGCTTCATCCTGATTCTCACTTACAGTTCGCACAATAAATCCTCTGTTGTCGTCTCCCCGCAATCGGCGAATCATCTTCTTAAGGCGTCCACGTTCCTCTTCAGAAACGATTCTTCTAGAAACACCAACATGATCGGCCGTCGGCATAAAAACCAGGAAACGCCCAGGCAAAGCACAATGGGAGGTAACCCGAGAACCCTTTTTTGCTATTGGTTCCTTGGCAATTTGAACCAGAATTTCCTTCCCCTCATGCAAGAGATCATCAATAAATGGCTTCCCATTACGATTGGGGTTGTGCTTTCTCTTATTTTTCCGGCTGTCCCGTGCAACAGGTCGTTGACTAGGAAGATGCACTTTTTCCCATGGATCAGTTGGGGTTTCCTTCAGTGGAATGATAGGAATTACAGTCGTGCTTTGTTGGATAACGTCATGGAAATGATCCGGAAGAATCTGTGATTCATAGCTGTCTCTTACATTCTCTCCCAGTGAGGCTTCAGACATCGTACGTGTACTCAAATTAACGGGTGAATCTAGAGTATCCGGCAAGATGTTCCCAACTGCTCCTCGCAACTGTTCCGAAAACCCATTCCCTGGAAACGCTTCCATTCTCGAGGGATCTTCTGCCGCGGTCGGCAGGCTACCAAATTCTCCTTCCTCCCCTGAGAAAAGTGCTTCGTATTCTTCATCGTCCTCGAAAAAGTCCGAAACATACAGGAACGAATCTCGGCCTAGACCTATATCCACAAATGCAGCCTGCATTCCCGGCAAAACTCGTGTCACCTTGCCTTTGTATATATTCCCAAGAATTCGCCTATTATCAGCTCTCTCAACAAAAATTTCCGTGACCTGATCACCCTCCAGAATTGCAAGCTTGGTTTCAAAGCTTGTGGAGGAAATCAATAATTCTTTCGACATGCTACTCCCCTTTTAAACAGCTTCGGACGCAAAGGTCCGCTGTTCTATGCGGAGAAGCTCAACACAAACTAGGAAGACGGGCTACGACCCGTAGACGATGACAGATATTCGCGACACTAAATTATCCTACTCCAGCAACAGACAGAAGAAAGGGTGACAAAAAGATCTGCGACACTCGTTTATACTCAAAACTCTTCCCGTAAAATTGGACAAACCGCTCGCGAGGCCTTCTGTTACCGCCCCCGCCTATAGCCGTCTACCCTTAAAGCTTCTCCAAAATAAAAAGCTTTTTCAAATCACTCTATAAGTTAAGTCCTAGTTATTATAGTAGTTATGAAGGGGTGCTGGCAAGTGTGGTCGTGGAAGATGTTGGTTAGATCTGAAGAAAGATGAACACGCAAATCGGCGTTGATGAACGCTGAAGGCCATTCCCAGCGCTACGAAATTGGTGATTGTGAAGGACCCTCCGTAACTGAGCCATGGGAGAGGAATCCCAATGGGAGGTACGATTCCCATTGTCATGCTCACGTTAACAGCCACATGGAAGAAAAAAAGGCTCGCAATGCCGACGATCAAGAAAATACCGACCCGGTCACCAGCACTTTCGGCAATGCGTATGAAACGTACAAGAACCAATAGATACAGCATTAGTACAACGATGGAACCCGCAAGACCTGTCTCCTCTGCCAGAATAGAAAAAATAAAGTCGGTGCGAATTTCAGGAACAAATCCCAGTTGACTCTGCAGTCCCTGTCCCAAGCCCTTTCCCAACAGACCGCCTGAACCGATGGCGATCTGAGACTGCCGAGACTGGTATCCAATCCCTTGGGGATCCCGTCCAGGATCGATGGTTACCAAAATCCTCTCCTTCTGGTAATCCTCAAGGAAAAACCAGCTCAGAGGAGACATCAACAACATCAAAACAGGAATCCCAATCAAAAACTGTTTTTTCAAGCCTGCCACCATAACAATACACAGGACAACAGGGAGGTATATCAATGCTGTTCCCAGATCGCCCTGGAGAGTAATCAGAACCATGGGACACAGGGTGAGTAGGCCGATGATTGATAGATGGCGAAGTCGGAGATATCTACCACTAATGCCACTGAGATAACGTGCCAAGACTAGAATAAAGGTTACCTTGGAAATCTCGGATGGCTGAAAGCTGATTGCACCAATAGTGAACCAGCTTTTGCTACCATTAATTTCCCTACCGAACAATAAAACACACAAAAGAAGTCCGGCAGTCAGTATGTATAGTAGAAAAGCGTGATCGATCCAGTGACGATAGTCGACAAAAATAATTAACAGACAAAGGAGAACGCCCATTCCTACCCATATAAGGTGTCGCATAAATAGACTGAAATCTCCAGCTCCAGCGCTGATATGGTAAATTTCCACAATCCCAACCATAATGAGGCCCGTGACGGCCAGAAAGAGCAAGTAATCGAACTGGTTCAGGAATCTTTGGATCAACATTGCCTACGATCGCTGCTTTCTCTTGATCTGGAAGACTAATTCCATACTATCGGGTTTAGATTTCTTATGTTTTTCGTAATAAACCCTAAGGATTTCTCGGGCTATCGGAGCTGCTCCAGAATCTCCAGAACCTCCCCTCTGCACGATCACGGCCACTACAATTTCCGGATCTTTCCTAGGAGCAAAGCCTACAAACCAAGCATTGGGCTGAAATGGCTCCGCATCCTTGTCCGAAAGTTTCTCCCGCGTTGCTAGGCTGATAGTCTGTGCCGTTCCAGTCTTTCCGGCCACTTCAAAATCAACTATCTGTGCGGCCTGTCCCGTGCCACCTTCATTGACTGCACTCCACATGGCGTCACGGATCACTTCAAGGTTCTCTGCAGAAAAATCTGGAGTTGGGAGCAGTGTCTTTTCCGTAGCTTTGGGAGCCTCCCCTTTTACTAGATGAAGTTGTGGAACGTTGCCCGTAGCGATAATACCCACTGCTCGGGCCATCTGGGCCGGTGTCACCAGAAGAGGACCCTGCCCAATGGCTAGAGAAATAGTTTCTCCAACATACCAGGGTTCTCCCCAAGTCTTCCGTTTCCACTCTTCACTCGGAATCAACCCTAGCACTTCACCACCCAGTTCAATCCCCATAGCGTTTCCCAGACCCAAACGGCGGGCGAAAGATGTAATCTCCTCAAGGCTAAGTTTCTGTCCCAACGAATAAAAATAGACATTACAGGAATGTTGGATTGCTTCTCGGAGTGTAACGTGACCATGCCCATCACTTTTCCAACAATGGAAGCGATTGCCATACAAATCTACGCTCCCCACACAGTCAACAGAGGTCTTGGCATCAATAATGCCCTTCTCCAGACCCGCTAAACCCATGATTATCTTGAAAGTAGAGCCTGGAGCAAAGATCCCCTGGATGGTTTGATTCTGCAAGGGAGCATCGTGATTTGCTAACAATTGCTCCCATTCTTGTTGAGTAATATGCTGGACAAACTGATTGGGATCGAAGGTGGGCCGACTGGCCATAACTAGAATCTCTCCTGTGTTGGGATCAAAGGCGATCACTGCACCTGTTTTATCCCCCAGTTGGGACTCTGCCTCTACCTGCAAGTCCAAGTCGATGGTCAAAGTAAGTTCTTCGCCTCGCCCGGGCTCCACATAATCTAGATTTTGCAGAACCCTACCCCGGCTGTTGACCATGAACCGCCGGCTCCCATTATCTCCCTCCAAAACTTTGTCGTAGGAGCGCTCAATCCCAAATTGACCTACGATGTCTCCTGCTTCATTGTCCTTGAACTCGTCTTGCTCAAGCTGTTTTTTGGAAACCTCACCTATGTAACCCGTAACATGGGCCGCCAAGCTACCGTATCGATAGAGTCGTCGAGGATTCTTCGATATTCCCAGTTCAGGATGCTCCAACTGGCGTGCCAGTAGATAGGAGGTCTCCTTCATAGTCAGGTTTTCCTTTAAAACAATGGTTCGATCACTTCCGTAGGAACTTGAATCTTCCAGGCGTTCCTGGAGAGTATCCCGATCAAATTTTAAGTCATCCGCCAAAAAATCAAGGGTCTCATTGGAATCCTGGATTACATCGCGGAACAGCACTAAGTTGAATCCGTAGATATTATCCACCAAGACTCGGCCATCTCGGTCATAGATAAGTCCCCGAGGGGCTAGTTCGGAAATGGTTCGCACACGATTACGCTCGGCTAAATCCTTGTAGAACTGGAAGTCCACTATAGTCAGGGACCATAGTTTCGCAAACAAACCGATGAACGCCAAAACAAAGATGATCCGAAACCATCGCATCCGCTGGATAAGTTCTTGATTATCCTGATAAATGGGCATTATCGTTTCCTAGTCGCTGCGAAAAATCCTTTCTGGGAAACTGTAACCGATCATACGCAAAGAAGAAACCTCCCCCTACGAGGCCCGTTACAGGAACACCTAAGAATACTTGAAGCCAAATCTCTTGCTGAACTGTCTGTCCCAGAAAGGTTCTCATCCCCATCACCAGAAGATCGTCGAACAAAGACATGAGTCCGACTAAAATACAACGGGCCAACAGACTGTCCATGGTTATCCATCTGCTCAGGTAAGAGATCCCAAAACTCCCCAGAGTCTTGGAAAACCCATTGATCCCTAGGTAGACACCCAAGATAGCATCCTGAATCCATCCGAACATGCTTCCACAGACTGCACCCCGTGCCAGCGAGGAATGCCATCCAATGTAAAGTGCAAAAATCAGAGGTAGGTCTAGACACAGAGCAACGGGTAGGTAATTGACCAAAATGATTTCGGTTGCGGCCGTAAGTACCAAAAGAATCATGACCTCGGAATTTTGGATGGTACGCTTCAATCTCTTCCCCTTTCCGGTAGTGTTTGACCATAGGCCAATCCCCGTTCCAAGTTTGGCTGGCATTCCCTTGCCGACTCATTACCCCGACACAACTACCATAATCTCTTCGAGTCGGAGATGATCCACGAAAGGTTCAACCTGGATTTCCTGATCAGCTAACGATCCCTTCTGTGACTGCACCACTCTCCCAATGGGATAGCCCTTGGGATATATCTGATCCGTACCCGAGGTATACACAATATCTCCGGCCTCCACCGATTCATAGTTGGGAATGAACTCCAACCGCAACATGCCTGAACCATCGCCTTGAATAATACCCTGTAAGCGTGAATCCCCGACCATGGCCCCCGCTGCAGCTCCATCATTAGTGAGCAACTCCACCTCGGCGTTGAAAGGGGTGATAGCCCAAATCCGACCTACAACACCCTCCGGTACGATCACTGCATCGTCTTTTCGCACACCCTGTTGAGTCCCCCCGCTGATTACTAGTCGATGAGCATGGAAAGGCGCACTTTCCCAGATGACTGGGGCTAGGTAGGTGTCGAACAGAAAACCTCTTTCTTCCAACACTCCGTCCCCAGCTCTGGTTGAAAGCAATGAGTCTATTCCTTGCAACTGAACCAACTCCACGCCGAGGCGGCTATTTTCAGCGCGTAGTTTTTCATTTTCCTCCTGGGCTCGATACAAAAAAACATAACGCACAACTGCATTGCTCACACCGTTAACAACGAAATGCACTGTGTGTGCAATTGGGGTAAATAAGAAAAGACTCCAGGATCGAATCAACCGGTGACCCTGTGAACTTTGGATCTGTACGGAAACAAGCAGCAAATTCACCAGCAGGATCAATACCAACAGAAGGCGTGGCTTGCGCTGCAGCAAAACGATCATTGGTGACCAATTCTCTTCAGAAGTGCAAGATCCTCCAGCATGCTACCCGTTCCCAACACTGCCGAGGATAAAGGGTCCTCAGCCAGAAAAATAGGCAAGCCTGTTTCTTCCTTGATTCGGACATCCATATTCTTCACCAAAGCTCCACCCCCTGTGATCACCACACCCTTATCTACAATGTCTGCTGAGAGTTCCGGAGGGGTTCTTTCCAAGGCCACTCTGATCGCGTTGATGATGGTATCTATAGTGTCAGAAAGGGCCTCTCTAATCTCCTCATCGGTTACACTGATCGTTTTGGGGATTCCTTCAATTAAATCACGTCCCTTAAGCTCCATGGTGAGCTTCTCTCCCAGAGGCGCGGCGGAACCTATTTCGATTTTTACCAACTCAGCGGATCTCTCTCCAATCAAGAGATTGTACTTCCTCTTAATATATTGGATGATGGCCTCATCCATCTGATTGCCTGCTACCCGGACAGAACGGCCGTAGACAGGACCAGAAAGGCTAATAACAGCAATGTCCGTGGTGCCGCCTCCAATGTCAACAATCAGATTGCCCCCGGGTTCTGTGATGGGCAAGCCAGCTCCAATCGCTGCGGCCATGGCCTCCTCCACCAGATACACCTCACTCGCGTGGGCCCTAAGAGCCGATTCTCTCACCGCCCTTCTCTCTACTTGAGTAATCTCTGAAGGAATGCAGATGACTATTCTAGGACTCAGCCAATAATTCCGCCCATGGGCTCTTTTGATAAAGTACCTGAGCATCTCTTCTGTGATGTCGAAATCGGCAATGACCCCGTCCTTCATAGGTTTGATGGCCACAATATTGCCAGGAGTTCGACCTAACATTTCCTTAGCAACGCGTCCAACAGCTTCTACTCTCCCATCGTTTCGGTTGACGGCAACAATAGAAGGTTCATTGACTACTATTCCACGCCCACGGGCATAAACAAGTGTGTTGGCAGTGCCAAGATCTATGGCAAGATCATCTGAAAACCACCCCACAACCGATCGAATATTCATCATTTTTTGGCTACGTCCACGTAGTGCATATTACGACTCCGTACTTTGTCACACCACACACATATGAGACCCGGCTAAAGAGATCTTTTGGCAGGTCCAACGCCCTCACTTCCTGTTAAAACAGGGAGGCAATTATGGCCTAAAAAGGGCTCTATTTCAAGCATTATCAAGATGATAACTGCTACTGTTCTCATCTCACTTCCGCCTGTATAAATGTGAAAAAAGTGTCTTCTGATCTGGATCGTCCAATGTGCATGTGCAAGTTATTGCACAAGACCAGCACAGACAGCATCCACTCAAGACGGTGTATTGGTGGACAGGCTAGGCAGTTTCAAAATCGTAATACACAAAACTTCGTATATTCTGAATCCAGAATGACTGCGCCACAAAGCGTCTAGAAGTAGCGTGGGACCCTATTTCGACAACGTGTGGGACGGATGCATGAAAGCCAAAATAGAAAATCCTGTGCTATACTGAGCGCTTTCTACACGCAGAGGAAACTGAAAATGCTGGACCTATTCCGACGAAAAAAAGGAGCCTTGAAGTGGGTTCTCTGGCTCGTCATCATCGGCCTTGGTGCGGGTATGGCCTTGCTCTTTGTCCAAACTCCAACCGGGCTGGTTGGGACCTTCAGTAACCAGGAAGTCGCCATCGTGGCCGGAAAGCCCATTACCCTGATGGAATTCCGACGACGTTGGGAGTCCGTATACGATGGGTATCGCCAGCGTTCTCCTTCAGCGAATCTTGATCCCGAGCAGCTGAAGCAAATGGGACTAGTTCAACAGGTGATCAATGAACTGGTGAGCGAATATGTCGTGGAGTATGTCGCTGAAAATATTGGGATTCAGGTTACCCCAGAAGAAGTCGCCGACTACATCACCAGTAGTCCATCATTTCAAGAAAATGGCCAGTTCGTCGGCGTAGAGATTTATGAACGGATGCTGCAGTCAATTAACTATTCGACCGTGGATTACGAAGAAGCCGTAAGACAGGGACTTATAAGAGACAAACTCATAAGAATCCTCTCAGCTGGGATGGATTCGAGTGCTGAAGAGGTACGCCAGGAGTTCTTAGATCGGAATCAGGAATTGAAAATTCGCTATATTGCGGTTAATCCAGAAGAGGAGATCCAGCCGGATGTCGGGGAAGAAGACTTACAGATTTACTTTCAGGAACGTCAAGAAAACTATCGCACTGAGGAACAACGTAAAATTAAGTATATCGCTATTTTAGCAGAACGAGACTCAGTGACCCTTACGGAACAACAGATCAGGGAACGCATGGCTTCTGTCTCCGAAAAAGATGAAGTTGAAGCTAGTCACATTCTGATCTCTTCGATAACTCCCGATGCAGAATCAAAGGCACAAGACATCCTACAGCAACTGAAGGACGGGGCTGATTTTGCAGAACTAGCCAAGGAACACTCCGATGATCCTGGATCTGCCCCCAATGGTGGTCATATGGGATTTTTTAAACGTGGCCTAATGGTTCCCTCGTTTGAAAACGCTGCTTTTTCCCTTGAACCCGGAGAGATCAGTGACTTGGTTGCCACTGAATACGGCCTTCACATCATTAAGGTAACCGATGTCAAACTCATTGACAATAGGGTAGAGGCCGAAGCCCAGCTGAAGAAAGAAGAGGCTGAAAGTCTCGCTCAGTCTCTAGCAACTAGGATCCTTTATGAGGCCAGAAATAATTCGGATCTGGAGACAGCTGCTCGGGAATATCAGATAGAGGCCCTTGAGTCACAGTTCTGGAAATTGGAGGACACACTAGTTCTCCCATTCCAATTCAAGCAAACGCAAGAATCAGACGAACCTCAGGACACCCCGGCCACAACACTTCTAATTCTTCAAAATGATTTCAATCGGCAAATATTTACGCTTCAGCAGAATCAACTAATAGAGCCCTTTCTAACAGCACAGAGTTATGTCGTTGCTGAGCTGACTGACATCCAGCCTTCCCAGCTTTCTGAATTTGAAACTGTACGAGATGAGGTCACGGAAGATTTTAAAATAACTCGCGCAGACGAAACTGCCCGTGAGAGAGCTTTTGCTTTTTCCCAAGCGGCCCGCGAAAAATTAGATTTTGAAGGAGTTGCCCAATCACAAAATCTACAGGTTGTCACCAGTGACCTCTTTAAAAGGGATACCTCCATTAACGATGATCTAGGCTACGCAACAGAGATCATCGAACGCGTGTTCCTAATGCAGGAAGATCAGACAAGTCCTGTCGTCGAAGCTGCCGGAAAGTATGTAGTATTCCAGGTTGCTGACAAAGGCGCTGTTGACGAGGGGAAGTTTGAAGAAGAGCGAGACGCCCTTCTCGAAGAATTGTCTCAAAACAAAAAACAGCAATTTTTTTCTGATTATCTTCAGAATATAATCGAACAGCTTGAAACAGAGGATCGGATCCAAATCAACCGTGAATTAGTCGACTCCATCATAGGTTGAAAAAGATAAAACAGTACGCAAAAAATACCTGGGAATAACCTGATGTGGGGCTGTAGCTCAGTTGGAAGAGTACCTGAATGGCATTCAGGGGGTCAGGGGTTCGAATCCCCTCAGCTCCACCAATCTCCACCACTAGATCACCACTGATAATCCTGAAACTAGATTCCTGATGAGGTTTTCTGTCTTAGGCGCTCAAAAACAATTTCTTAGAATTCTGTTCGGTGCCAATGGCATCACCCTATTCTCTGCTGTCCCACCCACGATTGTGCGGTAGACTAGGAGTTAAAGGACGTACAACCCAAAAACCTCTCGTTAATCATGTACATCACTGAGCCCACCACCATGGCAACTGATTACATGCTAGGCATTTTATGTCTAATGTGGGGTTGGAAGACTAGACGTCTAACCAGTCAACGGTGCGCCGCGCAATCCCTTTGGACTCGTGCCTTTTTCGCTACGGGGGTCGCTGCCTTACTAGGAGGAACCGTTCATGGTTTCACGTTGATCCTTCAGGAGCCTTGGATCACAGGATTGTGGAACGGCGCACTCTACCTTACAGGCTTTGCAAGCTTCTTTATGTTGGCTTCAGTTGTTCTCCTGTACCTCCCTCGGACGATTGGCCGGTTGAGCCTAGTCCTATGTGTGTTGAAGTTAGGCACATACTTGGTGTGGGTTTTCAACGATCAAGACTTTCGATTCGTGGTCTATGACTACGGATCGAGCCTGCTTATCATCCTAGGTTTTCAACTGTTCTCACTTTACAAACGGCAGTCGATCTTGGCAGGTTGGATTGCTTCAGGTGTTCTCCTGTCCTTTATAGGAGCAGCCATCCAACAAAGCGGATTTTCTTTGCACACCCATTTTAATCACAACGACTTTTTTCACGTAATACAAGCATGCGCCTTCTATTTTTTCTATAGAGGCGGATTACTGTTTACCCGCATCTTGAACACCAACTCCATCCCAACATCGGAATGACCAAACCTAGCTGCGTCACTTTCCCACCCGACACAAGGTGGCGTGAATAACGTGGGCAGATCTGCCCCATTCACACGACAAGGGGCATCGACTGATTTCCTTTTTGCAAGGTACAATTAAGAGCAAAATCGAGTCTAAGCAAACAACCAAAACGGACAAAATACCAAAAGGGAAATGAGGGCGGCGGCTCTTGTCACCGTTATGCTCATGTGAGGAGGTCTATCTGGCGAAGACCACAAGGGCAACCCCGATTGGACCGAAAAACCCTCAAGGAGTTTGAAAGCAAATAGATGCAAGAGGAAGTCGATGAGGTTGGAGGAACCAGGGGGGATTTGCCGAAGGAAAGAGGAGAAAAAACTTCGGAAAAGTCATTGAAGGAAATTTTCAGCTCGTGTTAGTTTAGAGGCCTCCCGAGTGCGACTCTCACAAAGGCAGGGGGCAGGACTTTTCCACATCTGTGGAAATAAATGTGGAAAGTATTGGTGGGGCAGTCTGCAAGAGAGCCGACGAACGGTGATGGAAAGGAAGCCATGGAGCTG
>JAYZCG010000038.1:0-11592 GCA_036338435.1 Acidobacteriota bacterium | reverse complement strand
GATTTTGTCCCCTTTAATGGCCATGGCCTCGAAGATATGGCCGGGCGTGTCCGGAATACTGGTGCGGTCATCCATGCTCACGATCTTTCCGTTGACGAGAATGGTATCGGCAAATCCCATCTCGTCGACCAGGGGGGCACGGACCTGCGAGAGGCCCACGCTAGACATCAACAACCCAAAGAACAAGGTGAGGGACAAGTTTCTTTTCATCGGTGAAACCTCCATTTCGCTTCACTCACAAGTCAGCGAACTGTACGAGTTTTGACGGCAGTAATAGATGCTGCGATGCTATGGCGAGATAGGGATGCTGTCAAGGTAATGCCTGGATCGAGCTAATCCAAGCGCCATAATTGCTGTACTTTGACGATAACCTCAAAAGTCATTTGTTGTGTCAGAAGATGTTTAAAAATAGAATATGCGAAAGTCTAAGTTAACCAATAAGGAGAGATTATGAAGTCGGCATTTAAGGAAGGTTCCAACGTCGAAATTCACTTACTCAATGCCAAAATTATTGTTGGCAAGGTTGTCCATGCGTTGGATGATTTCGTGGAAATACTTGAACACGAAAAAATGAGAGGGGAAGCTATTGTTGTGTGCGTTAATTACTCCAGTGTCAGTCATATCTATGCTGACGTAGAGTTTACACAAATGACACCACCAGGAAGCATCCCGCTGCGACCAGTTCCTAAGGGCCCTCTCCCTACAAATTAGTGAAATAATTGCCAACGTACACACTCGAGGAAACCCAGATGGATTCTTCCTATAGCGAGTCTACTGTTCTATCTACCGATGGCGTCCCTATTTACTATCGGATATATGGAGCCGGAGCGCCAACTGTTCTCTTCGTGCACGGCTGGTCAGGAGACCAAACCTATTGGAAGGCGCAAGCACAATATTTTTCTTCCCACACGACAGTTGTCACGCTAGATTTAGCGGGCCACGGAAACTCAGGAAATCATAGGCATGATTGGAGTGTTTCGGCTTTCGCTCAGGATGTAGTTTCAGTTGTTGAAGCCCTAGACCTAACTCAATTGATCTTAATAGGTCATTCAATGGGAGGCCCAGTAGTGCTAGAAACAGCCTGCCGTATCCCTTCACGCGTCTCCGCAATAGTAGGGGTAGATACTTTCCCCGACAAATGGTTTACCTTTGATGACTTGCTACGTAACCAGTTCCTCGAACCTTTCCGCAAAAATTTTGTTGAAACAACCTATAAATGGGTCTCTCAACAACTTTTCCTCCCCACTTCCAACTCCAATTTAGTCCAGCGTATTGCATCAGATATGTCGTCGTCAGATCCGAAGAGCGGCATTGCCTCAATGGAATCTATTTATGAGTGGGGAAAAAACGAAGGCCTTCGGTCCTTTCGAAAGCTTTGTTCACCTGTTTTCATGATTCAGGCCAAACGTAACGAAAATAACCTACAAGTTGTAAGCAGCCTTTCTACTTTTTTTCAACTTGAGGTTTATTTAATGTCCGAAGTAGGACATTTTCCCATGATGGAGGATGCGGAGACTTTCAATCGTATTTTACATCAGGTGATAGAACCATTTTCACGGCCAGGTCTTTGACCGTTTCAGGATTGGGACCTGGCTGCTATTCCTCCACAAAATATGCAACGCTCGTGTTTAGTAGTTGCCCCACAAAACCGATCGGTCAATTTCTTTAATCGACATCCGCCCCGTGTTAGCCATAGCCATCTCAAACTCTCTCTTTAGAATATCTATAGTTCGAGCTACGCCAATTGCGCCCCCCGCAGCTAATCCATACCGGTAAGGTCGTCCAATAAGCACGGCGCGAGCACCCAAGGCAATTGCTTTAAGAACATCCGTGCCACGGCGGACTCCACCATCAATCAAAATAGGAATCCGGCCTTCGACCCGATCCACAATTTCAGGCAAAGCAACAATCGTAGCCTGTGCCGTATCTAAGTTGCGTCCTCCATGATTGGAAACAATTATCCCATCCACTCCCTCATCGACAGCCTGTTCAGCATCAAGGGGATCCAGCACTCCTTTCAGTACAAGCGGCATTTTCGTAATAGAACGCAACCAATCTACATCTTTCCATGTAACATTTGGATCCCGTGCTGAACTGAAAATATCGCTTTCGATAACATCCGGGCGTTTCATGCCTTGGAGATGAGGCATACCCCGTCCGGCTGCCGGAATTCCTCGAAAATTGCCGCGATCTTGACGGTTGCGAGGTCCCGTTGTGGCTGTATCTACAGTTACACACAGAGCTTTACATCCAGCTGATTCTGCTCTTTGAACTAAGTCCTTTGTCAAGGATCGATCTCTGAGCACATACAGTTGGAACCAAAGTGGTTCTGTAGCCATCGCTTTAATTTCTTCAACTGGCGTAGATGAGACCGTGCTTACCACCATAATTACACCCGCCTTCCCAGCCCCTCTGACTGTGGCCAACTCCCCTCCCGGATGGGTTCCACGATGACCACCTGTGGGAGCAAGTAAAATAGGGACATTGAGTGTTTCACCAAATAATGTGGTAGTCATATCTATCTGTCGAGGATCTACCATTACACGAGGGCGCAACCGGATCTCGTCATATGATTGTCTATTCCAGTTCATGGTGATCTCGTCTGCTGAGGCTCCAACAATATTGGTCCAGGCAGCCAATGGTAATCGCTCTCGAGCCATCGCCTTTAGATCCCAAATGCTTAATGCTTCTTCTACTGTCCCTGGGACTGTCTCTACTCCTTGCGCTGCCACGGGTAATGACTTAGCCCTAACCTGTGCCATGGATGTTCCCGCCAACATACCGGTCGATAACAGAATCTCTCTTCTCGTAGTTGCCATTAGGTCCTCCTTTATTTACAGTATTTTAAAGTTATAAACATAATGTTATTTATAGATTACTTCCGTATGGTGTTGGATCAGAAATCCCCGATTCAGCAAATCCCTCAACTCTCTCCCGGCATTTGCCACAAGCACGGCAATGCTTACCCTTTACAGGGCAAGCGCAACTTAACGTTGATTCCAAAGGTAGATAGTTGCCAACAGAAATAATGTCTGCCTTACTCATTTGGGCAAAAGGCCTCAGAATTTTGAGCGGCCAGTTAAGCCCAAGTGAAAACATTTTCTCTGCAGATGAAAAGAATTTTTCGGTGGCATCAGAGAAGGGATTGCTACCAAGAGATCCTATCCCTATCTGCGAAATACTATTAAGCTTGGCCCAAACAGCTGCCTTAGCCAACAAGATGATGTTTCTACCTGGAATTTCCCATTCTTCATCTGGATCATGATAGACGGGAATACCTTCTCCAGTTGTAAACCATTGATCCCCATAGATATCGGTTGTTGGTAGGGTCAGAACACAGACTTCTTTGATTCGAGGGTTTCCAAGCTTCGAAATAAATTTCCTAAGGTACATCTTTTCTTCAGATTCCCAGACCAGTCCACAGCTCACATAGATAGGATGGACTGCTACGAAGCGTTTTGTTAGCTCGGCTAGCATCACAGAACTGTCTAGCCCACCACTGGCAAGAACTGCTACTTTATCCAGATCACCCACTACAACTACTCTTCGGCTCCAGCCTGCTTTAAAATTTCAATAATATCCGCATGCTGCAAAAGCGTGGCTAACTTCAGAGCCGTCTGCTCAGCCATATCTTTTGCGTTTACATCTGCACCTGCTTCCAGTAATGCCTTTACATTTTCCAAGCGCCCCTCCTCCACAGCCAGCATGAGCGGCGTTTCATTCACGCGCCCTTTCATATTCACATTGGCCCCAGCCTTAATTAAAAGTTTTACGGTCTCTGCGTTGCCACCTGCAGCCTGCAGTAAGGATGTGCGCCCCTGATTGTCCTTCAAATCTACTTCTGCTCCAGCTTCAAGCAACGATTCCACAACATCTGGTGCCCCCAGGCTTGCAGCTTGCATCAAAGCCGTCTGTTGATCACGGGTCATAAGATCCGCATCAGCCCCGCGGCGTATCAAAAGCCTCACCGTATCATCATGTCCTCTTCCAGCTGCCCAGTATAAAGCTGTACGCCCCAGATGATCCCCACTATCAATCTCTGCTCCAGCATCAAGAAGTAAATCAACGACATCGGTCCGATTAAACATTGCCATTGCTGCCAAGGCGGACCACCCTTGCTCATTTTTTATATTTACGTCAGCCCCACTTCTCACGAGCTCACGCATCTTGTCAGCATCATCATTTTCCAGCGCCTCCATAAACTGTGCATCAACATCTGGAGCGCAGGAGTTAAAAAGAACAACGAAGCTCAAGATAAACATGATTCTAATAGACATAGGGGCCCCCTTTTAAACGGAAAAATCAACTACACCTCATTCTACATCAGACATCCTAGCCAAACGAACTCTACTTGCAGCTCTTCCTTCAGCATAAATATAATCTTATCTGGCCTCT
Source organism: Acidobacteriota bacterium (assembly GCA_036338435.1). Lineage (GTDB taxonomy): Bacteria > Acidobacteriota > UBA6911 > RPQK01 > JADFOI01 > JAPYTY01. The sequence continues at coordinate 7,197 of JAYZCG010000038.1, read as the reverse complement.
TTTCACTGAACAGGCGATAATTCCACCTAATGGGTTATTTATCTTTAAGAGAGCTAGTGAAGAGATCAGGCCAACAGACCTTAGGACATTTTGGTGCCACCATTTTTGTTGTGGCTTTATTGTTGGGATTACTCTCACCTCTGGCCTTTGGACAAATCCAGGATTTCCCAGTGATCAAAATAATTTCTACAGGCGGGACAATCGCAAATACTCGCCAGGGCCGTGTTTCCATCGAGCGAGTGATTGCTGACATCAGAAATAGCTTTCCAGAAACCCGCAAGGTTCTTGATAATGTTAAATTTGATATTACAGATCTAATGCGAATAGGTAGCCAGGATTTCTCTTCTTATGAATTCCTGGCCATTGCTCGCGCCGCCAACAAGGCCCTCACTGATCCCCGAACCAAAGGTGTCATCGTTACTCAAGGCACCTTTTCAACAGAAGAGACAGCTTATTTCCTTCACCTCCTAGTCAGAAGCAACAAACCCATTGTGGTCGTTAACTCACAACGGTTGCATAAAACCCTGGGCAATGATGGGAATAAAAATTTCATTGATGCTGTGTCAGTCGTGCTTTCACCAGATGCAACAGGAAAAGGAGTCCTCGTAGTCACTAATCAAACTATTAATTCAGGTCGTGAAGTTCTTAAAACAAGCGTTCGTCCCGGCGGTTTTGTATCTGGCGTTCTTGGCATTTTGGGTATCATTGAGAGAGATCGAGTAACTTTTTACCGTGCACCTACCCGACGGCACACAATACGCTCAGAGTTTGACATCAAAGACATCACTACCCTCCCCAAAGTAGTGGTGATTTCATCCTACTTTGACGCGGACCCACAACTAATCCGAGCAGCAGCTAATTTAGGTGTTCAAGGTATTGTGATCAACGGCTTCACCAACGGAGGGATCCCCTATAAAGATCAAAGACCCATTCTAGAAGAACTTGCCAACAAAGGGATTGTCATTGTTCTGGCCGCCCGTGGTGGCATTAATAACCGCGTGGCCGTCACTCCACACAATCTCTTTGTAGAAGGTGACAATCTGGTTGCTCACAAAGCCAGAATATTACTGCAATTGGCGCTGACCAAAACTGCCGATCGCAATGAAATTCAGCGTATTTTTAATGAATATTAGAAATAAGAACCCTTGACTAAAACCCTTTGTCCTCACTTGCCTCGGCCATCAGGCCTTAACTCCTCATCAACCAGCTTGGTGATTTCCTCATATGGAACACTCCCCAGCAAAGGGCGGCCATTAATGAAAAGAGCGGGTGTTCCAAGCACGCCTGCTGCCGTCCCATCTACTATATCTTGCTTGACATGTTCACTGTAGCGCGCGTCATTCAAGCAGGCCTTGAACTCTTCCATATCCATTCCCGCAAATTCGGCCTTGCTTTCCAAGTCTGGCACTTTCAGACCGTCCTGATCTTCAAACATCGCATCGTGCAATTCCCAAAACTTCCCTTGATCGGCAGCACACAACGAGGCTTCTGCAGCTTTTTGAGCGCGCGGATGGATTCTGTTCAAAGGAAACTGCCGAAAAACAAAACGGATTTTCTCGCCATATTTCTGCCGAAGAGTTTTTAAGCTACCAAACATGGCAAGGCAGTAAGGGCATTCAAAATCAGAAAATTCGACGACAGTTACAGGCGCATCAACAGGACCCAAAAAAGGATGTCCTTCGGTGGCAATGTCCAAGCGAAAAGGCCCAAAAGCATCATAGACCTGATACTTTTCCTTCAATCTATCAACAAAGCTCTGCTGAGCATCATTCATCTTCGTTTCCGTTAAATGCCGTCGAATCATGGGGAGCACTTGAACCTTAGGCTCTCGTATACGACTCCTATTTGTTGCATAAAAACTCTCCACATCCTGCTCCGTGACAGACTGCATCTTGCTGTATACTTCCTGTTCTAAAAGATCATCACGAGATATCGCTCGCTCAGCTGCTTCGAGTTTGAATAGCTCTGCCGACATCATCGCCCTCAGCTGTTTCTCCAAAACATCGTATTTCTTTTGCTTCTGAACTGCCTCAAATGCAAGCGAGTCCATTTCTAACTGATGCAATTCCTTTTCAACAGCAGCTTCCAATTCAGCGAGACTAATCCCCTTGTCCCGTATGTTTGCAATTATCTCCGAAGCTCCCTCTTGTTGAGCAAATAGACTGCTCCCCTGCTCTAAACATAAGGCACATAGGCACAACGCAAAGACGGTATATTTTCTACGCATCACACTTCAATCATACGTTGTTGTGCTCCGCAAAGCCACAACAAGGCAGAAGTCTAACCATTGAACCTGGTTATTTAACGTTGGGATTAAAAGGCATAAACCGTAGACAAGCTGGGTTAAAATTACAATCAGAATGCGTAGTCATCGCAACCACAACCTTACGTTCACAACAACAATCACAACTCTTCCATCGTTGCTTCAGCTCTAAACGGCCTTCAACGTCGTTATGAAATAACCGCCTCTTTTGTCATCTGCATTCTTAGTCTGATGGTAAACATCTTCTAGGACACGAGATCGATAGTAGTTGCAGCTAACCACTTTAAAAAGTTGCTTTGCCCGATAACCATTAACAGACACTGCCAAGGATCCTTCTTCGAAGGCAAGGCGCTCTCTAACAAGTTGTGTCAACTCATCTCGAGGAGCATTGGAATAATCTGCACGAAGACAAACTCCGCCTTTCCGCAGTAGACCTCGTAAATTGCGCGCAACAATATTGTCGTTGAGCAAAAAATCATAGACCGTTTCGGGATCATCCCGCACAGTTTCTTCATCCGGGTTTGACTCTCGGGCCTCAGACAGATACTTAGCAACTGCCAGATCACTGTCCGGAAAATTGTGTTCCGTTTTATTTTCTTCTCGTCCATTAGGAATGATGTTAGGAAAAACAAATAAGCAAAGATCGGCCAGCCCAGTAGGCAAAGAAAAATTTGGCAAATACGTCTCAACCAGATCCGTCCTCATTTTCCAATCTTTGCCTAGTATCTGTAAGCGTTGTCTAGCACGCTTTAAAAGGAGAGCAGAGCCATCTATTCCCAGAAGGCGTGACTCTGGATAGAGCCAGTACAATCGCCACAACATATGCCCAGCGCCACATGCATAATCAACGATCCTCTTGGGATTCAATGAAACAAAGCCATTGATGTGCTGCGCGATCTTCCGATAAGCATAGGCATGTACTGCATTGCTACTCTGCTTTAACCACCACCTACCCACAGATCGGTTGTACGCTTCTGGACCCATGTTCAGTGCCGCATCAAAATTAATTTTTCTATAATCCATTTTTCCCGATTTTAACCTTGACCATATAATCCATCAAACAACTCACTTGCCCAAAAAACTACTTTGAGAAAGCTGCTTTGTTGAACCTAACACCACCTCGTTAAATCATCTTAAAATACCTTGACTCCCTTTCCACTTTCTAGTAGCTTCGTTCCAGAGCTCGCAACAGATTGAGGTGCTGGCCTAGGACTCTAACGAAGAAAGTCATAGGCTGATCATATGATCTCTGAATTATCGTTGTTACATATGCCACTTGCACCTCTTGCCTTTGTACAAATGCGGCACGATCGTTCCGGCTCTGGCCATAGTAAAAGATGACGACAAAAAGATTAGTTCCAAATACCTTCTAAGGAGGACAGCTATGTTTATCTGGCGTTCTGTACTATCCGTTCTACTAGTAATATTTTTTGGTTTTTCCTCGGCTTGGGCTCAAAATACTGGGGAAGTTCTGGGAAGTGTCCAAGACACAACTGGAGCTGTGCTACCCGGTGTTGAAGTCACCGTAACCCACGTAGAAACTGGCATTGCCAGAACTGTTGTTAGTGATGAAGAGGGTCGCTACCAGGTCTCCGCTTTAAGCCTGGGTTACTACGCAGTTGAGGGCAGTCTACCCGGATTTCAGACTGTCATCCGAGATGGTATAGAAATCACAGTCGGGCGACGTGCGGTAGTCGATCTGACCCTAAGCGTGGGAGAGATCAGCGAACGAGTGACGGTAACAGGCGAAGCCCCGCTGGTCGAAACCACCACGGGCTCTCTGGGAGCGATCGTGGATCGACAATCAGTTATGGAATTACCCCTTAACGGACGTGATCTCACCGACCTGCTAACCCTCCAAGCTGGTACCGCTCTCGTCACAACAGGCAGCACCGGAGGTAATTCTGGATTTAGTCAGAGAGTCAGCATTGCCGGAGCTCGTCCTCAAGATTCAGCAGTTTTGTTAGATGGAACAGCTACAAAAAGTACTGACCAAGGCGTTCCATCCGGTGTTTCAGGAAACTTTTTAGGAGCGGAAGGAATCCAGGAATTTAAAGTGGAAAGGAACTCCTACAGCGCTCAATATGGAGGAGCTTCGGGAGGAGTCATCAACGTAGTTAGTAAGGCTGGAACTAACACCTTTCACGGATCCGTCTATGATTTTCATCGCAATGATGTTCTAGATGCTGCTAACTTCTTCACAAACCGAGACAACTTAGAGAAGCCTCCACTGATTCGAAATCAATACGGCGCCTCCATCGGAGGCCCTATCGTTAAAGATAGATCCTTCTTCTTCTTTAACTACGAAGCCCTCAAAGAACGCAAAAGCACCTCCCAAACCCGGCAGCTTCCAAACGCAGCAACAAGAAAAGGCATGTTGCCCACTGGACCGGGTGGAACACTGGAGTTGGTTAGTGGTCTAGACCCAAGAACCCTACCGTATTGGTCCCTGTGGCCACTGCCAGGAGCTAATGCAGTGGACCTGGGAGACGGAACCTCCCGCGAGGGCATCAACATCGCTCAACCTATTGACGAAAGTTATTTTCAAATCCGGGCCGACCACAATTTCTCCGAATCTGATTCCATCTTCGGACGGTTCACTTATCAGGACTCAGAGCAATCTCGATACACGCTGACCAAAAACTGGTCCGCGATCGATGGAGTTAAAAATCGATTTCTGACATTGGAACACAAGCATATTTTTTCACCGACTGTCCTGAACACCTTTCGTTTTGGATTTGGCCATCGTGCAGGCTCACAGGAAGCTTTTGAGCACTGTGCTTGCGATGCCAGCCTCCGCTTTGTTCCCGACAGCGCTTGGCAAAAGCCCCTGGGGGCACCTCCAGTTCAGGGCTTAATCAACATCTCGGGCCTTTCCAGGGTCGGGATTGGAGCCCAATCTGACGGAGCTGGATGGTTCTTGTCACAAACTGACAACTACAACTATATGAACGATCTTATTCTTAGCCACGGAGCTCACTCAATAAAGGTCGGCTTCAGCTGGTGGAACATCCAAACGGGTGGTGCAAACCCATCGCGCCCTGCTGGCTGGTTTCAATTTGCCAGCCCGGAAGGGTTTATGAAAGCAAAGCCAACCCGATTTCGCGGAGGTATTGCCCCGGGCATCGACTTTGAACGAACGCTGAGCATTAATATCATTGGCTGGTATATTCAAGATGATTGGCAGGTTACTCCCAAGCTCACATTGAATTTAGGCCTGCGTCATGAGTTCTACACCACGCCCACTGAAAGAGATGGGAAAATCTCTAATTTGAAAGATCCTCTCAACGACAGCACGGTTACTGTCCTAGGAACTAACGGAGATGATTGGTTTCAGAACCCATCCGCTTTAAGCTTCATGCCTAGAATTGGCATTGCCTGGGATCCCTTTGGAAACGGAAAGACCGCTGTTCGCCTAGGCGCTGGACTCTTCTTCAATCACATTCAACCCGATGTTTTCCGGCGGGCTATCTTTCGCAGCACCCCCTTCATGAAGGAGACCAATATTCAAAGGGGCACAATCCCATTTTTTGGCATCTACGATAAGGTAGTGAATGAGGGTATTGGGGCTGATGATATGCAGCCGTTTGCCTATGACTATATGCACAATCCCCATATGTACCAATGGAATCTAAATATCCAACAGGAAATTCTGCCAGGCATGGCAGCAACTATTGGATACACTGGTTCACGAGGCATCAACCTGATGCACCAAACCTGTGTCAATACCGCTAAAGCAGACAACGTTAATGGTCGTCTGGTGTTTGCAAAAGATGCGGAGCGGCCCAACACCTCCAAGATGTTCGGAGGTCTATGTCTACTAAGCCAGGAGTCTGCAGCTAACTCCTTTTACCACGGCCTAGAACTAAGTTTGAAACGACGCTTTGCTGACGGCTTCCAGGTTCAGGTTTCTTACACCTTCTCAAAAGCTGTCTCTGAGTCTGCTCAAGTCAATGGCCTCTACGGCAATAACAACGGTGGAGTTGCCTATTATCCTGAACCCCACCTACTCAGAAGTCTAGCCGCCTTCCACGTAGCTAATACCCTTACAGCCAGTTGGGTCTGGCAGCTTCCACTTGGAAGTGATCTGGATGGAGCGGCCGGTGCCATTTTGGGAGGTTGGCAACTAGGCGGAATCCTGAGAATGGCCGATGGGCCACCTCATATGATTACCATAGGAACTCCGAGAGGCATCCGCGGCCTGGGCTATAACGGCCGATCCATGCCTCCCGATTTGGGTCCCGCAGGAAGCAACAGTCCAGTCCTGGGCGGCCCTGATAAGTATTTCAATAGTTCCTATTCACGTAGTTCTTCAGGCTGTGCATCCAGCGGTGCTGCCTTCTGCGCGCCCCCAAGCAATACCTTGGGGACCATGGGACGCAACACTTTGATCGCACCAGGTCTGGCTAATTTAGACGCCTCAATCACCAAAAATATGCAGGTAGGAGAGAGCGCAAAGGTCCAATTTAAAGTTGAATTCTTCAACCTCTTAAACCGTGCTAACTTCAGCCGGCCAAATACGAGAGTTGATCGCAGCAGCGGTGGCCGAATAGACAGCACGACCATGACCGAGCGCCAGATCCAGCTTGGTCTCCGACTTGAATTCTAGATATCTAATCTGGATGATCACGGATGGCATTTCCTAACCGGAATGCCATCCGTTCTTATCTTCCCTCAGATATCCATCTTGTGCCGTTAGAAGGCATTGCACAAATCTCACAGAGAGAATCGATGTTTTGATTTTAAATCGTCGTAAATTGCTTCTAGCTTTTGCCACAGCCGGTGGAATACTTTCAACTACAGGATCTCCAAGAGGCGCTCCTCTCATTAATCAGAATATTCTTCCTGCCGGTACTTCACTAGGGGACTGGCCATTAACAGGGTGCAACTTACGCGGCACTCGATCTAACGTCCACGAAACAATCATTGGCCCC
>JAYZCG010000037.1:0-101993 GCA_036338435.1 Acidobacteriota bacterium | reverse complement strand
AACCATATTCAATCAACTTCATCAATCTTATCCCTCATTATCCTTAGCTATCTCTTCTACAAACGTAAATACGAAATCCTGTTCGATGTAATATCCCTCTTTTCATTGACTGTGAAATCGTCAGTCCCATTACAAAGCATTATCACAACAGACTTTATACCTATAAAAAATCCTACGCCTGCACTCAGTAACACGAACACCAATTGACTACCACCATTCCCCGGTCTAAGCTGATTATTCATGCTATACAATATCGCGGCGACTGTGGGAATTACTCTTCCGGCCCTTTATATGCGCTGGTTCCAAATCCAGATCGATCCCAGAATCGACATGCTCATCTTCGGAGTGGGAATTCTGGGAGCCAGTTTCCTACTCTCCTGGGCAGCAGAAGTAGTTCAAATGGATGTTTCTAGAGGAATGGCACTGGCCATCTTGTCGTTGATAGCCGTTCTTCCAGAGTATGCTGTTGATCTTTACTTTGCCTGGGTTGCTGCCTATGAGCCTGAATATGCTGCATATGCCACCGCAAACATGACAGGGGCAAATAGACTGTTAGTGGGAGCTGGCTGGCCTTTCATCGTGTTTCTTGCATATATGGCTTTTGGTAAAAAAACTGTTCATTTAGATCGAACAAACCGAGTGGAGACCTCCTATCTCATTGTGGCAAGCCTCTACGCCTTGACCATTCCTATGAAGGGAACCCTTACCCTAGTCGATTGTCTATTCCTAGTAGGAATCTTCGCGGTCTACCTCTGGCGCACAGCATCCATAGAGGTACATGAACCGGAATTAATGGGCCCAGCACAATTTATTGCACAATTTCCAGAAAGCACGCGTCGGACGATCAATGTACTGCTATTTGGGTTTTCTGGAGTTGTCATTTTTGCCTGTGCGGAACCGTTTGCCGAATCATTGCTCCATTCGGGTGAACTTCTCGGTATCGACGAATTTTTTTTAGTGCAGTGGTTGGCTCCGCTCGCCTCCGAGGCTCCAGAATTTATCATTGTGGCCCTATGGACGCTCCGAGGTAACGTCCGATCAGCTATGGGTGTTCTAATAGCCTCCAAGATCAATCAGTGGACCCTTCTGGTAGGAACGATTCCCCTAGTGTACAGCATCAGTCTAGGAACCCCTGGCCAAATGCCCATGGATACACGCCAGGTCCAGGAAATCCTTTTGACTGCAGCTCAGTCAATCTTTGCGGTCGCACTACTGTGCGATCTTAAAATACACCTCTGGGAAGCTGGAATCCTCTTCGGTCTCTTCATCACTCAGTTTTTCTTTCCTGACATCCGTCTTGAAATCTCCTGTATTTATTTTGTACTAGCTTTCTTTTTACTAATACGCCACCGTCGAGAACTGCGCCCTTTAATCTGGGAAGGAATCCTAAACCGCACATCCTGACATTTTTAGAACAAGTGAGTATTAGAAAGAGCTAGTGAAATAGTGGCTAGCGTCACCCATGCCCAATGCTTGCTAAGATCTCGTCTGTCGTGGGCGCTGCCGTACCGAGTTTGCCCACAGCTACTCCTGCTGCATGATTAGCTAAAACCGCTGCTTCACTAATCGATGCTCCAGCCGTCACGGCTAGAGTCAGTGAAGCAATAACAGTATCACCAGCTCCCGTCACATCAAAGACTTCACGGGCAACAGTAGGAATATGGTCACACCCCCGACCTTCAAAAAGGGTCATGCCCTCTTCTCCACGGGTTATAAGCAGTGAATCGGCCTTTGTTACCTTTAACAACCGCTGTCCTAACTGAACAAAAGAGACCTCATCAACAGCTTCAATGCCTGAAGCCGTTTCAGCTTCTCTCGTGTTAGGTGTTATCAAGGAGGCTCCTTCATAACTAGAAAAATCAGCCTGCTTGGGATCCACGGCAAGAAAAATGTTTTTTTGGCGAGCCTCCTGAATCCAATCTGGGACTAGTACCTGTGACAAGACCCCTTTCGCATAATCGGATATAACAATCCCATTCGCTTTGTTGAGATAGCGCAAGTAGCTGTCGTTTATCTGGGAAAGTGTCTTCTCAGAAGGAGGTTCTAGACTTTCACGATCCGTCCTACACACCTGCTGGTGTTGTGCAACGATTCGCGTCTTGAGAGTAGTAGTTCGGTCGACAACACGAATGAGACCAGCACTGCTAATATTCTCGCTTTCTAACAGCTCGACCAATTGCTTGCCCGTCCCATCACAACCCACCACACCGACCAGCAACGGCTGTGCTCCCAGGATGGAAAGATTTCGAGCAACATTAGCCGCACCACCCAGATGAAAACTCTCCTTAGTTACTCTTACCACCGGTACGGGTGCTTCAGGTGAAATGCGATCGACGACACCCCACACGAAATGATCAAGAATGAGATCACCTACTACCATGATGGGCTGTCCAGCAAAGCGGCTGACAATTTTCTGAAGCTGTTCCTTATTCGTAGAAATCATAACAATGCTTGGACGGCCTCAAATACCGGCTCCACAGAAATAGACCTTATACAACGAGGCTCATCATAGTGGAGACAAAAATACCCTGGGCAAGGAATGCATGGCAAATCCGATCGAATTAACTTGTGTTCCGTCCCCCATGGATACCAGACTCTAAAATCAGACGATCCCCACACCACAACGATCTTTTTGCCCAGTGCAGCCACGATATGAGTGGCCCCCGTGTCATTTCCCACGTAAACATTGCAAAGAGAGCATAGGGCCGAAAATTTCCTGATAGACAAGGGTGTTACAACTCGGACTTCGGAACTACAGTCTAACTGGATCTCTTTTAACAAAGCTTCTTCTCCGGGTCCAGCCGTTACCACCACTTGATGATTTTGCTCGACTAATCTATTGGCTAAAGAAGAAAACTTGCTGGGTTCCCACTGTTTGGTGTCAAAAGTGGCAGCAGGATGAATGAGGACAAAATCGCCCTCTACACCCACACTAGCGAGCATCTTTCTGATAGATACCTGATCATCCACACCAACATGAACTTGTGGAGAGGGAATAGGTTCCACGGGGAAGCCCATATGCTTGAGAACTGAAAGTTGGTGTTCCACAGTGTGAACCTGTTGTCGTTCCCACACTTTATCGGAGTTCGGAATTTGAATGTTGTAAAGATATGCATTACGACTCTTCAGATAACCTACTCGTTTTGAAGCTCCAGAGAGTGCTGTCAAAAGAGCACTCGTTGTACCTCCGTGGAGATCAACTGCCACAGTAGGGCGAAAGGCACGAATCTTTCGCATGACTCTCAGACGAGCCAACCATTTGTTAGGCAGATTATCAATGACAAACAGCTGATCCACATTTGAGTTATCTGCGAGCATCTGCTCATAGGGAGTCTCAATGACAACTCCTACCTGCCAACCCGGAACACGTTTCATGACCGTAAGAATTGGGGTCATCAAAACGGTATCGCCTAAAGACCGTAGCCGCGTGAACAAAATACGAGATGGCGCATCACTCACAACGTCCAACTCCATTACTCCTAGGATTGGGGCTCTTTGGAAGCCTCAACGGTTGCCTCATCAACAAGCATAATTGGGATATCATCACGGATGGGGTAAACCCGATTGCATGACACACACTTCAGACCATCTCCATTTTGAGTAAGATCGACACTAACCTTGCAAACTGGACAAGCCAAGATATCTAGCAGTTCCTGATTAATCCCCATGGGACAGCTCCTTTCAACTGCAATTTGGTTGCTCACTGACAATATACAAGGATACCCGAATGATCGGCAATCGGTAAGGGAACAAAATAGACGACTACTAGTTTGAGTCCTGAAGCCCTTCCACCTGGATCAAAACTCTCACAGCATATAGTTCAAGAGCTCGTTCCAGGACAAAAAATTAGAACCAGCTGATCAACCAATAATTAGCATTCCGATTCCAGTCGTGTGGTGACCAACTTATAATATTCTGCCCCATCTACCTTGAGAATACTTTGGTACAGATGGATTTCCTCCACTTTGAAAACACCCGCTTGTTCCCCAACCCCTTCCTCTTTGACATACTCCATCAAAGCAGCAATGTTTCGTATGGACCGGAGTCTCAAAAGAGTCAGGTGTGGATGAAACAACTTACCATCACAGGTGAAACCTATCTGCCTCATACGTTCTTTTAACGCCTTCTGTAGGTCCCCAAGACTATCGACTGGGTGTACGCCGATCCAGACAATCCGCGGTCTGCTAGGATTTGGAAAAACTCCTAATTTACAAACTTCTAAATTGAAAGACACAACTTCTCTACCCGTTTCCTGCATAATCTTCCCAATTAGGGGTATCTTCTCCTCACTGACATCCCCCAAAAATTGTAGAGTGAGATGAATGAAACGGGTTTTTACGAACCGACAATCCAGATTGAGCTCTCGTAGACTATCGCCGATTAGTTGACAACGCTGTGAGATATGTGACGGAACCGAAATAGCAATAAAAGCGCGTATCACATGTCCTCACACGACACCATTTACATCATGTCATTCACATTCATCAACATGTGCACCATGATCACCCATCAAAAGATCCTGTCGTAACCAATCCAGAGCGTATCGGGAGGCCGCTATCCGAACCGTTTTTCTGGGCCCCGGAAACTGTTTCTGATGTATCTGGGTATTATTTTCATCAGAAAGGCCGATAAATACTAGTCCTACGGGCTTCTCCGGGGTTCCCCCTTCCGGGCCTGCAATCCCCGTGATGGAAAGTCCAAAGTCTGTACCCGCGTGCTCTCGAATGCCAATAGCCATTTGCCGGGCTACCTCTTCACTGGCAGCTCCAAAACGCTTGAGAATATTCTCATCTACGCCAATCAAAGTACTCTTCAAAAAATTGCTATAGGAAACAACACCTCCATGATAGTAATCTGAACTCCCAGGCACGTCAGTAAGCATCTTTCCCATTAATCCTCCGGTGCAGGACTCTGCGGTTGCGAGGTTCTTGCCGCTCTTTCGGAGAAGTCTTCCAACCACCTCTTCTAAAGCTTCCTCTTGGTCGCTAAAGACCGCTTTGCCCAATTTGTCAATGAGGAGTGAATGCAATTCTGCCAGCTGGAGTTCTGCTAATTGCCGATCGGCTTCACCCGTCCAGTAAAAATAGAGCTCAACAACCCCGGGAGAAGAGAGCACAGTCGTTTCAATCTGCGGATAGGACTTGTAAATTGGTTCAACCATTGAATCTACTACCGATTCAGCTAGTGAAGCCACCTTTAGAATTCGGTGAAACACTTGAGTGATCTCCTTGTGTTCTTGAATTAACTCGGCGACTCGAACCATCATGGGTTCAAGTTCTCGAGGAGGACCGGGAAGCAAAAATAAAAGTGCATCGCCCTCCTTCAGGAAAAGCCCCGGAGCACTCCCGTTGGGATTCTCAATAGGCTTAGCTCCTTTTGGAACCATAGCCTGCCGAAGATTGTTGTCCATGATTTTTAGTTTAGATCGACTAAAGCGCTCCTTCAATCGGCTTACAATAGCATCGTCTAACTTTAACTCTCGGCCCAATGTTTCAGAAATAACTTCCCGGGTGATGTCATCATTAGTAGGTCCCAACCCCCCTATAGTAATGACAACCTCAGAATCTCTTAGAGCCATCTCCAAAGATTGTTGGAGTTCACTCTGGCGATCCCCTACCACACATTTACGCATCACTGTGAAACCCAATCCATTTAACGTTCTTGTAATGAACAACGAATTGGTGTCGAGCCGAGAGGCGGTCAACAACTCAGTGCCCACTGCAATGATCTCTGCTCGAGTATTCCTTGCGTCTCGTTTCATAATTGTCAAGAATACCTTCGACCCGAAACTAATGCATCAGACTATTTAACGTTGCTCTTCGAAGCCAAACAAGTCTGGCATCAATGATCACAGTAATACCTGTGAACTCATTCTGTATAGAACCCCTATTGCATTCTAAAGTTTCTACACATCTAGCTTGCTATACTCCACAGCAAGAGTCTCAGTGAGAAACCAGCATACAAACCAGCTACTACATCATCGGCCACAATCCCCATTCCACCGGACAACCTTTCACACGTTTGTACTGGAAATGGCTTTACAATATCGAAGAAGCGGAAGAGCACGAATCCAGCAACAAGAGAGAATGTTGATATAGGAATCCACATAAAACAAACTATTTGTCCGATAATCTCATCGACTACAATTTGGGATGGATCCGAATGGTTTTTGGCTTGAGAAAAGCGCGTCGAGAAAATGACTGCTACGGGGATAATCAATACCAGAACACTCCCCAGAATCAAACCTTCCCAGGCAGGTGACGCTCGATGAATTAGGGCAACTAATACTACGGTAGCTCCCGAAGCCCACGTTCCTGGGGCCAAGGGCAAAAACCCTATGCCACAACCAGTTACTACAGTTTGAATTAGTCGATTCAGCCTATTTCTCCCATCTCAGACTCTGTTACTGGCAAAACCATAGAATATCCTACCGAACCACTCCCAAATCGATAAGGTAATAGTTTCGCTCTATACAAAAGAGAAACTTAGAGACAATGCCAGATACTCTATCGCCACACTAATCTAAGCATCCCCCCCAATTCATGGTAGGACGGTTCCAACAAGGTCGTACTCATGTGCCTCCGTTATGTTGACAGGACGTATGTCGCCAGGAAGAATTCCTTCGTTGACTCCATCAGTTAAGTACACCACACCATCAATATCTGGAGCCTGAGAAGATAGTCTTCCCTCCCACAACAGTTCACTTTCCTTCGCCATCCCCTCAACCAGTACAGGTAACACTCGTCCAACCAACCGGCTATTTTTCTCCTTGGAAATATTTGCCTGAATGGCCATCAATTGACGACGACGCTCTTCTTTCACATCTTCGGGAAGCTTACCATCAAGTCCATATGCACCGGATTCTTCTTCGTCGGAATAGGCAAATACGCCAAGACGATCAAACTGTGTCTCCTGAACAAAATCAATCAGCTCCTGCACATCTTCGTCTGTCTCACCCGGAAACCCTACAATCATGGTTGTTCGTATCGTCACTTCAGGAATAATGTCCCGAATTCTCTTTACAAGATGCCCCAGAGAATGCCGATTCCCTCCCCTTTTCATCCGCTTCAAAATCCTACCTGACACGTGTTGGAGAGGAATGTCTATGTAATTGCAAACAGTGGGAGTTCGTGCCACTGCCTTCAGAAACTCATCAGAAACGTTATTTGGATAGACATATAAGACGCGGATCCACTCAATTCCATCGACCTCCCCTAGGCTCTCAAGAAGCTCAGCTAATCCGGATCTATTTCCCCAATCCCACCCGTACATAGTGGTATCTTGCCCAATTAGGTTAAGTTCCTTGGTACCTCTCACCGCTAAATCGGTTGCTTCGGTGACAATCGACTCGATAGAACGGCTACGAAACTGACCTCGCATCTGGGGAATAACGCAAAAACTGCATGGATGGTCACATCCCTCCGCGATTTTAAGATATGTGCTATACCTTGGGGTAGTAAATACCCTGGGATCTGACTCGCTGTATAAGTACGCCTCTCTGGATTGATAACGTGGGGGATCATGCACTGTGGGGGTTTCACAACAGGCACTGACTATTTCAGGAATCTGACCGGTTCCAACGACTGCATCCACCTCCGGAATCTGATCCATGATCTGCTTCCGATAACGTTCAACTAGACAACCGGCCACAATCAACTTGTGGCAATTCCCATCAATCTTTCGTTGAGCCATTTCAAGGATGGCATCGATGGACTCTTGCTTAGAACTCTCGATGAACCCACAAGTATTGACAACGATAATCTCCGCATCTTGTTCATTGGAGATAATTTCATGTCCCTCCTGGCTAAGAAGTCCCAGCATAATTTCGCTGTCGACAAGATTCTTTGGACATCCCAAGCTGACAAACCCAACCTTTGACATGGCTAAAATTATATCAGGAGTTTCGATTCAAACGGCACAGTTCTTTGGACTGGGCCTCAATCATAGACAGATTGTCGATTCTAATTTTCAAAAAAAGGGATAGAAATGGTCTGAGAAAACAAGAGATGATCAAGAAAGAACAGACACCACGACCCATACAACAGGTTTATGGATAAGGACCAGTTGACCCACAATCATGCCCCCTTCTTTACACGAATCCTACGGCTTTATAACATATTCCACAACCAGCCATGCCGCTAACAAGGCACTAGCAACAAACCACCAGAAGTTCAGTTGACGACTATTTCTGCAACCTGGATTCGTCCATTGAAGCTCAGCTTTTTGATAATAACGCCGATAGTTATCGCGTATTCCCAAACCTACCGAGTACGCTACAGCTAGAAATACCGTAAGTACTACAGTTAAAAAAACAATGAGGGCAACATAAAATGTCCAGGACATTGTTACAATATTCACTCCAGATTGTGTAACACTTTACACTCTAACACCTCAGTCTATTGACGATGTGTTGTACAACTAAACTCCCCAGACTTGTGCGCCAGAACCCCGTAAGACCAGCATACAGCAGGGTGCTTTAAACTGACATGCTGTCTCTATGGTGATGAGAACCGATTAGATGACCGAGATCAACAACACAGTTAGCAACTGCCGGTCGTTTTCGCCAACTGGGGATTCATCGTTGCTACAAAGGGAAAATCCCGATAACTACCTCGGAAATCCAGTCCATAGCCAATCAAAAATTCATCGCTCACCTGAAATCCAACGTATTCGATAGGGATATCGACGAGTCGTAACTCAGAACGATTCAGCAGTGCACAAACTGTCAAAGAAGCAGGATTGCGATCAAGCAAAACATGAACTAGATAATTAAGAGTAAGCCCCGTATCAACAATATCTTCTACCAATAAAACATGGCGGCCAGTGATATCCTCCTGCAGATCTTCGACGATCTCTACTTCACCGGCAAATGGGTTTTGGTAACTACTAATACGCATGAACTCGGGAGTAACAGGAAAAGCAAGCTCCTTCACTAGATCGCGCATCAGCATATATGCACCCTGAAGAACGCCTACTACCACAGGATCCTTTCCGCTATAGTCCTGGCTGATCTCCCCAGCCAACTCAGCTACGCGTCTGGAAATAGCCTTCTCATCCAAAATAATCTTACTGACTACTGCGGATAAATCATCAGGTAGGATGCTATTGGAGGCGCTCATTGCAAAACACCAAACTTGAAAAGTAGCTTGCGATAGTCTCTGCCATACAAGATCTTAATCCTTATGTCAGGATATAATTCCCGTAGTCTTCTAATTTTCTGGTTTTTCTTGGTAACAAGCCTCTGTTTCATGGTGGTTAGTTCCACAAAAAGCTCGAACTGGGGAAGGTAAAAATCGGGAGTGAGACTCCTTATCACACGACCCTCTTCATCCCAGTTTAAGGGAAAACAAACCGACTCATAACGCCACTCCACACTATAGAAATCTAGAAAACAAGCCAATGCCTGCTCACTTTCGTGTGCGAAGCAAGAAACAGCTGTTGGATTTTTGCTCATGTCATTCGTCCCTGTTTGTACCAGAGAACACTGACAGCTACCCACAAAGAAATAATGGCTGGTGCCTAACAAGGCTATACTTGTAATCGGCTTGATCGAAGCTGCTAGTTAGAAATAACATGCCCTGCTTAGATATGCCTCACTCTTTCACCGAGTGACCAGTCTGAAAACAATCATAGAACACAATTGCTAGGCATTTGGAGAGCGTAACAAGGTCATTTCGTAGACAATCAAAGCGGGTTGTTACTGGTGGATGATGAGTCTACAGTTTGAGAGCCCATCATCTGGACAAGATGCTCCGAGAGGGCCTCACCTACCACTTGGTTCCCCGCTTCGTTCAAGTGGACGAAGTCTAGAAAGAGTTCTTCCCCACCTCTTTTCTCAATGGCTTCTTCCAAGGTCAGATAAGGCAATTGTCGCTCCTCTGCCATAGATACTGCTTTCTCCAGTAGGCCAGAGGCAAAATGCTTCTGCTCTGTATCACTTTGATAAATGTAGCTTGACGGCAAAATCATGAGTAAAAACAAAACATCGCGTTCTTTCAAAAGTTGATGCACTGCACTGAGAGCTCCAAAGAGCCTTTGCCAGCCAGCTTCAATTCTGTTTTCATTCAAAACAAACCGATCGAACCCCAGAGTGTAGTAAACCGTTGATCCCGAAACACTATGGAACGGTTCGGTTGGGTAAATACGGTACAGCAGATTAAACAATCGACGAATAATGGTGGTGTACGTGTAAGTCTTCTCAAAGAAAAAACTCCCTTTAGAATACGTCCCCAGCAAATTGCCATCCCAGCCAACAAGATATCGGCCCCCTACGATAGAATCTGGAAATCCTCCACTACTGGAAACCCTCCAGGTCAACAGGGCCTCATCTGTAATGTCATTGCAGAGCTCGATCTCGACAACAACCATTCTAGCTCCAGATTTAAGTCCCTCCTCTCTCAGATAGACGTAATAATTGGAGGGACTATATCCCTGTCCTCCTGCATTGATGACGTGGTAGTGTTTTTTGGAATCCAACCCATTTAAACGGCGTTGTGCAACTTTGCTGTAATGATCTTTGGCCTGAATTGACACTCCGAATCCAACTGAATCTCCCAACGAAAGGATCCTGAAGGTTCCAGGGGAAGGCACCTCTGAAAAATCTTCCTCATCTCGAAATCCATATCGATTGGTAGAAAAGGGTATCCCCCACATTTCTCCCTGGAAATTGCTCTTTAGCCTGGTGGGCATAAATCCCGTTTCTTCAACATCATATCTGCCCCCCTGGACTCCTAAATAAGACCGCCTAATCAGGAGTTCTGCAACCAAAAAGAGAAGTGAGAAAAGAAACACGGAAAGGAGTAGACTTAACGAATACATTTTGATGTGTCTCAAAATTAATTTTAGACTGCAAACCTCTAAAAAATGGTTTCCCTTAAGATCGGAAAACCGTTGCCATCAAATGCTTTCAGCGGAATCTACCAGAGAGCTAGAAGGGGGTCAAGCCGACCTACATTGCTCTTTGCCCAGACTGCCACCCAAAACACCGGAAGACTCATTTCTTTGTAATCTTGTGGATTCATGTTCAAAATGGCATTCATGATAGTTCGATTTCTGACATCATTGACATCTCCCGTGCATCTCGGAGCTTCCCTCTCAAGGATCGGATTTGGAAATCGTTGACTCTAAGGTACGTGGGAAAATGCAGATGAGAATAAATCAGGCGAACAACACTCCGCTCATTTTATTCATAGCCTTCTTTGCCCTGATCATGGGCATTCATATCATTTGGGAGTTCAGAACCGACATGCCACCCATATGGGATGCAGCACACCACCAGTTGAAAGGCTGGGAATACTGGCAGGCTCTACAAGCAGGAACATTGTGGGAAACATTCTCTAACATCAGTACACATTACCCCCCGCTATACTATGTCCAGGAAGCCATTACCTTATCCGTGTTTGCTCCGAATCAATTTGTGCCGTTGCTTTCCAATTTCTTGGGCATGTTTCTCCTGTGCTACTGTAGCTTTGGTATTGCATCTTTTTGCATGAAGCAGAACGTGGCAATCTGGGCTGGGTTACTCACTCTACTCTTTCCGTTTGTGGCTTGGACAAGCCGTATTTCTCTTCTTGATGGCGCCATGGCTGGATGGGTTGCCGCCGCTGCATATTGCCTACTCAAAAGTGAGTGGTTTGAAGTTAAAGGGTGGACCTTGGGTTTCGGACTAGCCTGCGCAGCAGGCACACTGACTAAATGGACCTTTCCCATCTACATACTCTTGCCTCTATTTTTTGTCCTCATCCAATCAAAAAATCGCAAGAATTCTCTAATAAACCTAATGGATGCTATGATTCTGACCATCCCCCTGATCTTTCTCTGGTTTCTCCCCAATCTAAGCGACCTACTCGACCGTTATCCCACAACGGTACAAACCTCACTGATTCCCTGGCAACCCTATCCACGCCACGGAGAACCTGGCTTAACAACCATCTTAGGTTGGATTTACTACCCGCGTGCCATTTCCAGCTACTTTTTGTTCTTGCCACTGACCGTTGCTTTTGTGTGGAGTGCCATATTCTCGCTAAAAAATCGAGGTGATATCCCTAGTTCAGTAAGGTTTCTGTGGTGGTGGCTTCTGGGAGGAATCCTATTTCTGATTTTCGTAACCCCGAAGGATCCACGCTTTGCCCTCCCCTTAGCTCCCCCACTTGCAATACTCATACTTTATCCATGGAGAAAGCAAAAAAGATGGATTTGCGGAATCTTTCTATTTGCCTTTGTCCAGTTCCTGAGTGTATCTTTTGAATCTCCTCTGCACCCCACAAAGATAGCCCTCTTTGAGACAAGCGACAGCGATTACCAAACGATTCAGCAAGAATGGGTTCTGTACCAATCCCACTATCTGGAGGTAGCTGGACCACCACGTCGTGAAAACTGGAGATTTGAGGAAATTACAAAGAGCATGGAAGATGCCCAAGTAGTGGGTTTTGTTCCGTCTGTCTCCCATTTCCACCCAGAGGCGCTACAACTCCATGCCTTCATAACAGGCCTTGACCTCCAGGTAAGGAGGATTGGTGACAATATCAACTCGGTCACCGCCATAGATTCGCTAGATGTAGTAGTGGGAAAAACTGGATTTCAGGGACTGAGCTACATTACCGGCTTCAACGACGAAATATATCGACGCCTAAAAGAGACGGGTTGGCACAAAATCAAAGTTTGGGATCTCCCGGACCAAAGTCAAGCTGAGTTGTGGAAAAACCCATCGCCCATGCGAACTAATCAATAACAACTGAGCAAATCAACTATCATCGCCCAAGTGGATATCTTTGCCGTTTTGGAGTAGGCCCATCGTACTCCTTGATTACACGGAAGACATTGAACCACTCCCACCTCTCCCCACTTGTGATACTGAATGGAAGGATTCCAAACCAACTGCTGTAGAAACCAGCATGGGATGAAAAATCAAGGGTGCGGAGTGGAGAATCACTGAAAGCCACATGTTGCTCCAACAACTCGGAGTACTCAGGAACATCGTAGAGGGTTACCCATGGTGTTGCTAGATAAGGCTTGATAATTAAGTCTCCTATCCTAGGGCCCACGGCATTGGCGGTTAGAAGTCTTGCCCCATTCTGCTCGAAATAATAGCGGAATCCCCATTCTCCTGCGTGCCACAAAGTCCGTTCAGGTTGGGTATACTGGCGTGTAATCTCCTCGGAACTCTGACGATATGACTCAGCAAACCGATAGTCACCGTAGCCAATAAGCATCGAGTAGATAGCAGTTACAACGACACTCGTCCAAATTAAATTTCTGAGAAAATAGCCATTGTGAATACGTGTTTCTAACGCCTTCATCCACAGTAGCAACAACGGTGGTAAAGCCAACAACGTATAGCGCACAGCACCGATGTGGTAAGCAACGAGGCAGGTGAAAATAATTCCCAGAAACCAGAGCACCCAGAGCAATTCTAAATTGCGCAGTCTCACCATCTCCACCTGTTTGGTTACACCTGACTCTTCGGATACCGATGAGAGCAATTTTCCAGGGGAATACGGTAAATAATCAAGTTCTGGAAATTGTAGTACATTCCATCCCCACCTAAGGACGCTGGCACTCAGATATAATAAATACCACACCACTATCAGACCCGAGGAAAAGAATAGTGAAAACATAGAGATCTGTACCCACGTCCACCCCGTAAACAAGGCGTAGAAAGGCACAAAACTAAAAAGAGCAATCAATAGAAAGACTCGTACGCTCGTGCGTCCAGCAAAACCACACCATAGAAATAGAGGGAATAAAAATGTTCCACCCACATTAAGAATGGCACTCAGACCTTTAATCCCCATCAGTTCCCAACTAAAAGCTTCACGCTTGCCCATATACAGAAAAATATTGGTGAGCACAAAACGATCGTAATGAAAATATGCACGTAGGTACCACACCAACCACAACAAAATGGGCAATGACAAAAGAACGGCGACCAACCAAAACTCTCGCCCAGTCACTAATCGATTATTTTTAACACGTCCATTGATGATTAGAAAACTAACCATCAGGACAATTAACCCAACCGTAAGCATGGATGTGAAAGCGGCCGCCAGAAGACTCAATGCACATGACACCCAATCCCATCTCTTCGAATGGCCTTCACAGATTCTCAAAAATCGGGACAAACAGAAAATCCAAAAAGCAACGAGAGGAACATCTGTCATCAGTGTGTGACTTGACACAAAAAAAGCAGGTGAAAAGGCCAGTAAGTATGCTGCTGGAAGCGGAAAGCGCAGGTAGTTCTTGGCAAGATCATAAAAGCCAATTGCTCCTAAAAGGGGGAAGGCCAGAAAGGCCAAATGATAAATCCATTCACTGTTACTTCCTGTCACTAGCTTCAGAAAGGCAAGATAGTAAGAGATTAAAGGTAGATGTCCATGGCTGGCCGCATCAGGGGCAACCAGTCCCTCAAAGGAGATAAGATAGTCAAAAGGAAAAAAAGGTTTACTGAGAATATTCTCGGCAATTTCGAGATAAATCCGATCATCGAGGTGGAATGCCTGACCAATAAACGGTATAGATCCCAATAAGACGACCAAAATGAGAACGAGTCGAGGAAATAGTTCAGACTCTGATTCTGAACTATTTAATTTCAACGTCGTACCACTTAACCACTTAACCACTTAACCACCCTATCCTCCACACCAAATCTGCCATAACTCCTTCGGCCCAAGTACACCAGCAACATTGGAGATGCAACTGATCAATCCCATTGTAATTCAGGCCAGAAAAACTTTGTGTTATTTTCCAGTCGTTGTAGACATAACGCGCTTCAAGTTCATGGACACCACCCACATCAGGAGGAAGGCAAACCGTGGAAAAAAGAGAAGGATCTTGGCAACCCGACGAAAGAAAAACAAGATAATGAATAGGATTGAGTTGTCAAAACGAACATTCCTGACAGGCAGCAAAAGGTGTACATTACGCCAGTTGAGAAAAAAGCAATCGCACTGGTTGTTGAAGACCAGCCGGTTACGAGCGGGGAGCAGGAAAAAAAGAACTTTTTGTTTCCAAAAAATTGGCCGACCCGAAAAAATGCCCGCCACAACGTCTGGACCAGACCGAGCCATATTCCAGAAAGTGGTTAAACTTGTAATTGGGTTTTGGGGATCGTAGACAAATACTTGATTTACCTGCGGAAGGGATGCAAAGGCACCTTGCTCTTTCGCCGAACAAAAGATCGAAATGCGTGCTCTAGGCGCCACTTTCTCACTCGTCAATACCTTAATGGCTTTAGCTGTTTTCACAGGATCCTCTGTTTGCAACATGAGCACGTGTGATGAGGAATCCGACGGTTCTGGCGACGGTTCTGGCGACGGTTCTGGCGACGGTTCTGGCTCCAACAAAAGCGGTTCGCTTCTAAAAATCCGCGAAAAAGTTCTAAACTTTAAATTGTAGTGATCCAATTGGGCGTTAAAGACCATTCGACGTCGTGTAGGCAAAATAAAAAAAATCAACTTAGATTTTCTAAAGTAGGGCCTTCCTGAAAATATGGCACACACTATGTCTGGATCCAGCTTTCTTATCTGTCTCCACAACCGAAAATTGTCCCAAATGCCCGCCCCTCCATAAGTCAGTATTCGGTCAACGTGGCAATCTAATTCAAAGTGACTTCGATCCATCTGCCGACAGAAGAGGGTAATTTCCGAACGTGGAAAAAGCTTAACCCCTCTTAATTGTCCTATGATGTGTTGGACGTGAGGAACTGTTTCTGTTTGAACCACAAGAATTCGAGGAGAAGACTGTGGTGGCAAGACACCACGACGGATCCGCTCTAAGAGAAATCTACACAAACTACGAGTGTTTACGTCAAAGGTCTTACCTGTTTCAGTCACAACCACAATACGAGGTACAAAGAGCAGGAAAGGAAGTAATCGCATGACGGAAAACCCAGGTTCTCCAGAGAAAAAAACAATCGCACTTTCAAAGTGATTAATCCGCACGTCCCGTCGGATCTCCTTGACCGAACCCTTGCGAATATGAGTGACTTCTGAATCCGTCGGAATGAGTGCATCCAACTTATCTTGATACTGTCTTAAGACAGTACTGTGACAACTTTCCATAAGGAGGATTCGTTTGCCCAGGGGCAATATTGGAAAGTCTTGATGATAAGCAACAAAACTATCAGTTGGAGAGTAAAGGGGCCTGACTCTCGACAAATAAAGACGTCTAACCGAAAGAGGCCTAAATGCTCCCTCATAGTCTACTTCGAGGTTCGTCAAGGACAGATCAAAGGCTACTTTTTTGATCTGCCAGTAACCGCGATTCAAAAGTGGAAACACAATAGCCTCCACATCTAAACCGTCGCCCAAAGCCCGAGAATTATGCTGGTAAAAATACACTTGGCTAAAGTAGGGGAAATCTTCCAGATAAGCGTCTATCTGAGATGATGTGCAGAATAGTGCATCTACTTTGTACTCCGGGTTGCGCTCCCTAAGTGTCTTCGCCACATAGAAAAACTGTGAGAGATGACAACACTGGACAAGAAGAACATGTGACTTGTTCATTGGCCTAACTATATAGGATCCCTTTGCACGATACCTTCATAAAGGTCGATCATTTCCTTACCCAAAGGCTTCCAATCGTAGAAATCTACGGCTGTCTCACGTCCTGCTCGCCCCAACTGTTTGCACAGATTTGGATCGCGCAGCAAACCAAGGGTCTGCTTTACAAATTCGTCCGCACCATCAGCAACAAAAATGTTTTCACCAGGAACTACCCGTATTCCCTGGCATGCCAAAGGTGTGGCAACCATGGCCTTGCCAGCAGCCCAAGCCTCAAGAATTTTCCCCCTTATGCCTACGCCCGTCCGGAGCGGCACCACGACTACCTGAGCCCTTTGATAGAAACTACGGATGTCTTCAACATACCCAGTCACCGTCACTTGTGGTATGGATTGCAGGGCCTTAACCGACTCAGGCGGGCCGTCTCCTACAATGTAGAGGCAAGTCTGAGGACGCTCCTTCACAATCCTGGGCAAAAGCTGATGACAGAAATAAAGCATCGCATCAACATTCGGTTCATGCCGGAATGCACCCACAAACACTAAGGTATTCGGCTCGAAAACATGAGAATCGTCGAGATTAAAATATTGGGTATCCACTCCAGTGTTAATGACAGAAAGTTTGCTCTCCTCAACATAATTGCGTAAAGAGTTGCGGTCTTCATCTGTCACGCAAACTACCCGATCTACCTTCCGACACAATTGAACTTCTCGATATAGAGTGTGCAAACTATTGTATATTGCCCTCAATTTCTTAAGAGGATTTTTCTGTAGAGCCACAACCGTATAATGAGCCGCATAGTTGACCTCGACCTCTGTGAGAAACATGGGGATACCTCTGCAAAGATCAGCATATTGAGCCATCTGAGGCCATTCGAAGTGGACAAGATCAAAATCTTTTTCCACTAACAATATCTCTAATTTCTTACGAAATGCAGGACAGTTGAATTCTTCAAATGGCTCGTAAGGAAACAGTGACACTGGCGTATGCCGTGTACGTTTTACCGTCTCGACCCGTTTACAATAGGGAAGTAGAGCGGAGACAGAATCACACTCTTTTTCATTCTCAACAAAGCTCAACAGACTAACTTCATGTTTTTTTGCCACCTCCCGCAACAGGTAAAAAACACGATTTCCCCCACCGTGCCGGCCCAACTGTGGAAGATATGCACTGATGGCAAGGATCTGTAAAGGAAATCTGTTTGTTCCTGTTCGGCCAGGATTAAAATGATTTAGATATGCAAGAGGTTGTCGGATCCACTGAGCAAAAGTTCTCTCGGAAACCTTCCGTGGCATTGCACAAATACGTTGGTAAAGAACCAAGAACAACTTTCCCAAAGCACATCCGTAAGTGGCAACAGACAACTGCCGTGTTAAATGTAAGGGAAGCAAGAGCAGATGAACTACAAGGGTCCTCAACGGGTAGTTCTTCCAGATATGCCAAAGTTTGCGCTGCTCCACAAGTCTTTCCATCTGGGAGGAACTGAAACGACCTGAACTACTACTACGATGCTTGTGCAACACCCGACTATTGGCGGCCATGAGTACTTTCCATCCACAACTCCAAGCACGGTAACTTAGATCCGTATCTTCAAAATAACAAGGACTGAAAAGAGAAGAAAAGCCGCCCAGTTCCATAAATCGATCACGGTGAAACGCTGAGGATCCTCCCCCAGCCCAAAGCACCGGTAGATAAGCGCGAACATTGTGAAAACTTTGGATTGGTTCGTGTGAGAAGTGGGGATAACCACCTCTGAAATGGAGTTGGGTATTCCCAGTTTCCTGCCGTCGCATCCCCTCTGGGAACAGGATCTGACTTGAGACGGCAAATACATGAGAGTCCTCAAAGGCATCCAGAAGCGGAGAGAGGAAATCCTCCGACACGATCATGTCATTGTTGAGAAGAACCACGATGTCATGACAAGAAGCTGCAACCCCACGGTTGTTACCTTCCCCAAAACCGAGATTTTCCTTCAGGGCAACTATCTCGATACTAGGATGATTAGACCTCAACCAATCGATGCTGTCATCACGACTACCATTATCGACAACAATGATTTCATGATCGTTTCCCGTAAAACGGACCGCTCTTTTCAAGGCGGGGATACTCTCCTCCAGAAGATGTCGACCATCCCAATTCAACATCACTATGGAACAAAGTTTGTGAGGTACGACCTCATTTGGCAATGTACAGTCAGTGGGAAATGGCAGTTTGCAGCGCAAAAAATGCAGCCAGTCACAGAGTGAAAATGCTAACAGAAGGAGAAACTGGACCGGTAAAAACACAAACCAGAAAATGACACGAATCACGAACATTTCAGTATTATACGCACGACCTTGTTAACATTGAACCATCGAGCTTTGGAGATTCACCTCGCACAAGGCAGCTCTGCGTTATCCACTGTCAAGATCCTGTGACATGACAGAACTATCAACAACCCCGTGCAATTAAACGTGCCAAGCGATAGTATGAAATCAGCAAAGTAACAGTGAGGCACATTGAGATAGATTACATAACATATTTTCACTGGTGCTCAACGTGATACTGCAATCGATGAAGGAAAGATAGGCTCTGCTTATTTACGAAAAATATGCTGGAATGGACAGGAGAACGGTTTCTCCCCTGGATTGAAGATGCAACGATTGCCTATGAACATTTGCATCGCTATGCTTTTGCCTCCCAGTTTGTAGAGGGGAAGAGAGTACTCGACCTCGCCACAGGTGAAGGCTACGGGGCAAGCTTACTATCCCGGAGAGCAACTTCGGTCACAGGTATTGATCTAGATGAAGCTACCATCCACCATGCTTCCAACAAGTATGATAGGCCCAACCTCAGCTTCATGGTGGGGGATATCACCCAGGTTCCCATACTGGACTCCCAACATTTCGACATCATTGTCTGTTTCGAAACCATTGAACACATAGCAAAGCATGGACTACTCTTGGACGAAATCAAACGCCTCCTAATCAAAGATGGCTTGCTCATTATTTCCACACCCAACAAAACCGTTTACACCGAGGAATCGGGTGTTGACAACCCATTCCACATCAATGAACTCGACTTACAAAGCCTCAGCCGGTTGTTAGATCAGCATTTCAAAAAAACCTACCTACTGGGCCAACGTGTTGTCTACAACTCTAATATATGGCCCATACCGACCAAAACAATGGAAGAAGAGCGAGAAATAACCACACACCTGGTCGAAAAACAGTCCGAATTCACTTTAGCCAAAATAGATCAGCGCATTCCACGTTATTTCATTGCCATAGCCACGAACGGATCTTTCACATCCAACCCCCAGGAAAGCATTTTGGTGGATATGTCTGACGCATTAATCAAGCAATCCAGAGCCCATACCCACTCACTAGAAAAGGAACTGAAAACACGTGCGGATCATGCCGGCCAGTTGGATGACCACATACGCTCTCAGGAGAAATCTCTGTCCAGACAGGCTGAGCAGGTCCAATCACTAGAAAAGGAACTGAAAATACGTGCGGATCATACCATCCAGTTGGATGATCACATCCGCTCTCAGGAGAAATCTCTGTCCAGTCGGGCTGAGCAGGTCCAATCACTAGAAAAGGAACTGAAAATACGTGCGGATCATACCATCCAGTTGGATGATCACATCCGTGCCATGAAGAATGATCCGGCGTGGAAAGTCCTAAACGCTCTCAGCAAGATCCTCATCCCAAAGAATAGCCGCCGTAGAAATCTCTATGACCGCTGGAAAAATAGTTAATGGCTCAAACCATTTGACAAATCCATGAGTATTCCTACCTAAGCAAATCCTAAAAAGGACAGCCCGCTACGAGACTCAACAACCTAGTCTCCTCAATTTACTGCGTTTCCCCTCTATCAACAGTGACCGTTCGCACATGTGTAGGGACACGCATCTGTCCATAGGTAGTACTGCTCTCAATGATCTCTAAGGCAAAAGCGTTCTCAAGCCATTCGCACATTTCATATTCATCCAAACTTCCATCGGCTACAGCAGGAGAGAAATAATAAAATCCTGCCCTCAGAAACGGCAGTTCCACAATAAAATCCACCGAAATCCGATCTCCAGCTTCAACAGCATCAAGTGCTAATCCCTCAAACAAGGTATTGGTTCCGGTCACGTCTTCTCCTAGCCGATTTCTCAACATAAATCCGACATTCGGCGTGGCTACAGACTCAAGAAACTCGATCGAAATACGAACGCAAATACGTTCCCCCTGTACCACACTGGCTAGTAATTGACCCTTTTTCTCGAAAATACCAATGCCACAAATCTTAGCCTTCCCATTCCCGTATTGATGATCGACATTAGGAATTTCTGAAAGGAAGTCAGGGATTTTCCCAAATTCGTCTTGGGACACATCTAGATCCGAGGAAGTTTCCAAAGGCGCCCCCATTGCTTCTGTCCCCATGACTTGCTTATGTCCCTTGCCCACCATGACCTCCAAATACCGAGAAACAACATCATCCGTCGGTCCATTCATACGCACCTTGCCATGATCCATCCATAGGGTTCGTTCTGCGAGACTGTGCACAGTTGCAAGATCATGGGAAACGAACACGATAGTCACTCCCTCGCTCTTGAGTCGGTGAATCCGACGGATGCATCGCTGTTGGAAAAAAATATCCCCAACGGAAAGGGACTCATCAACGATGAGGATTTCTGGATCCATGTGAATAGCTACGGCAAATGCCAAACGAACAAACATGCCAGTCGAATAGGTTTTGAGCGGACGGTCAACGAACTCACCAATTTCAGCAAATTTCTCGATTGACGGAATCCTCTCACGTGTCTGTGAGTCACTGAAGCCAAGAATAGACGCATTCAAAAAAATGTTTTCTCGCCCTGTAAACTCAGGGTTAAATCCTGATCCAAGCTCCAGTAGCGCCGAAATTCGTCCATTTACTTCCAGAATGCCATGCGTGGGACGAACAACGCCCGCAATGATGCTTAGCAAAGTGCTCTTGCCAGAACCGTTTTCACCGATAATGCCCAGACAACATCCACGTTCGATCTCAAAACTAGCATCTCTAACAGCCCAAAAAGGGGTGTGATAGGTGCGCCTTCCAAAAGAAAGCATCTCTTTTAAATGATCCGATGGCCTACCGTAAACACGGTAACACTTAGATATTTGGTCCAGTACAACAAATGACATTTAAAGAACGTCTGCAAAAGCGGATTTGGATTGCCTGAAAAATAATGCCCCTACCACAAATACTACCAAGGCCCACCCTACCAGAAACAATAGGTGTTCCAAGTCGGGTTGTCTAAGTTGCAAAAAAGCATTCCGATAACCCGATACCATGACTGCCATTGGGTTCACAGCAATAAGTGGTCGGAAAGAATCGGGGACCATCTCTATAGGATAAAACACAGGGGTAAACCAAAACCAGAAAACCATTATAACGTTTACTATCTGCGTGGTATCTCTGAAAAAAACATTCAAGCTGGCCACTACCCAACCCAGTCCTTGGGCAAGAATGATCAGAATTGGAAGATAAAGCAACACCCATAGAATGGACAGATTAATTGAATGAAAAAACAGGAGGGTCACGGTGAGGATTATCGTCCCTATTAAATGATGCACAAGATTCGACAGTGTTGTGGCTATGGGAAGAATTGCAGCTGGAATAGCCGTCTTAGTGACTAGGGCAGCATTATCCGTAATAGCTCCACAATTCCTCACAACAGTATCCTGAAACATTAGCCAAGGAAGGATTCCACAAAAAAGATATAGTGGAAAATTGTCTGTTCCAACCTTCGGATCAAGTCGCAACTTAAGAATAACGCTAAATACAAACGTGTAACACACAAGCAAAACAATCGGATGAACAAAGGACCAGATGAACCCCCCCACAGAACCAACATACCTCTGTTTGAGATCCCTGATAATCAGATTCTTTAATAGATTACGGTTGGTGATTAACTTGTACAAGAAAACCCGTATCCAGGTTATTCCCATATGGAATACCCTCCCTCATATGCGTCCCCGGATAGTGCATCATCCAGTTCAGTTCCAACAATGTAAGAGATTCTTGCCTCCGTTGCAATGGAACTCAGGATTAGATTATTTGCTTTCACTTAGTTGGCGAGTACTGCAGTTAGAAAATGACCACCTCTACAACTTCAGTTGTTAGTAACATTTGGGTGTATCAGCACAGGAACAAAACAGGATGTATTCCGCTCAGATACAGATCAACATCTTGCTTTATCCAACACCCATTTTGACGCACAGGCCGACCATTTCGTATGATGAAAGGGCAAGAGAGCCAATTTTATCAACGCGAGACACCAACGACTAAATCTGGCAACTTTTGATGGCATTGGAGTTAACTGCAGCACATAAGACACTTCTTATCGAGTTCAAACGAGCTGAAATTTTCTTGTTCGGAGAAGCGATCCAAAATAAATTCGGATTAAATTCACCTATTTATCTTGATTTGCGAGAAAAACTGTATGATCGCATTGATCTCCTGTGGAGTATCGGAGGGCAATTCTTTGAAAAGATCATGTCCCTTGCTGACGAACAATCCAGGCAGGTCGTGATTGGAGTGCCCGACACGGCAACCCCCCTATCACTGTCCACCGTCCTGTACTCTTGGAAACAAAAAAGCAACTCCCCGATGCACTATCTTCTCTTACGAAAGGAGGGGAAATCCTATGGCGCAACCCCACCTAGCTATGTCATTGGCAAGAAGGATTGTGAAAACTGCGAGTACAATCTCATTGATGATGTTGTGGCATCCGGCCTAAGCAAATGGAGAGCCATTCAGACCCTGGAACGGGAAGGAATTTCAATCCAAAGAATCATCGCCTTTGTTGATCGACAACAAGGCGGATCCGAACTGTTAGAACAGGAAGGATATCCTGTTCATTCTGTATTTAAACTCCTTGACATTGTCAGTTTCTACCTTGATGAAGGCCTTATCAGTGCAGCACAGTACCAGGAAATCAGCGAGTTTGTTCAAGCGCGCAGATTTGAAAAGAAACTCTGGGAGGCATAGAATAGTCCAGGGCCAACCTTTCTGAACAGAACATCTCGACTGCATGCCACATAAACAATGTCTTCCTACCGGCAGCAGTAGGGAGTGGAGATGGGAATCCATTAACTCAGTGGGAGGGTTTCAGTTTACATAGTCAAGGAGTAAAGACAGCGTGAGTTGTAACCATCAATCTGATCCAGAACTGCCTTACTGGAAACGTACGATTTATTACGGGTTCACTTACTTTAAAACTGCGAGTATGATACCGACCAGCGTTGATGGATGGGAGCCAAGCTAGAATGGCAAAACCAAATAAAACAAGCAGGAACACAATGAGTACCCCATCAGAGGAATCTCGCCAAACAATACAGCGAATATCTGCTGATATGATCAGCCAGAGCATGCAAGACTATCTGAAAGCGATTTATAAATCCTCTTCGAAAAATGAACGAGTCGCTACCACGCGCTTAGCTGACAAGATGGGATGTTCGGCAGCTAGCGTGACCAACATGCTACAGAAACTCTCTGCGCTAAAATTAGTTCTGTATGAACCCTATCAGGGGGTACTACTAACTGAGGGAGGACAAGAAATAGCCCTTGAAATTATTCGTCACCATCGTCTTATCGAACTCTATCTGAAAGAAGTGTTGGGATACAGTTGGGATAAAGTCCATGACGAAGCAGAAAAGCTTGAACATTTTATTTCTGAAGAGTTTGAGGACAAGATTGATGAGGCTCTAGGATATCCTAGGACAGATCCTCACGGTGATCCTATCCCAACAAAGGAAGAAATAAAAGATGGGCAGGTCGACCAGAAACACTTCCATTCCCTATGGGAAATTGCAGACGCAAAGAATGTTCGGGTATGCAGAGTCAGCGACAGCAACCCTGAAGTCTTGCAATACCTGGACACAATCGGAGTCTTCCCCGATGTAGAACTCAGTGTTCTCAAAAAAGCACCGTTCAACGGCCCTGTGGACATCAAGATCAACACCAGAACGCATAGCCTAAGCGAAGAACTTGCCCGCCAGATATTCGTTGTTCCGGCTTGAACTTTTATCCAGACGTTTTACCGAAACCACTAACGACGTAAGTACCACTACGGGAGTCCTCCCGCAGTACAATAAGCCCGTGTTTCTGAGCATCTTCGAGCATCTCACCGAAGGCCCCATATCCATAACGTCCTTCGTTGAAATCGGGTCGTTTGCGCTTCATGGTTTGTTTCACCATCGCAGCATGGAGGATGTCCTTATTCTCTCTCATCAGTGCACTGACGGACTCAATAAGCAACTGAAAGCTTGGACGCTTCTCCCGAGGAATCTTCCGAGTCATTTTAGGAGGCTTGGTAGCAACCTGCTCAAGTTCTTCGTAGAAAATAAATTCATCGCAATTGTCAATTAGCAGCTTTGATGCGGCCCCTTGAGTCGCTAACCCAATAACATGTTTCCCATTCTCCTTGAGTTTCGATACCAGTGGGGAAAAATCGCTATCACCAGAAAGAATGATAAAGGTGTCAATATGTTCCTTGCTGTAACATAAATCCATGGCATCTACACATAGACGAATGTCAGCCGAATTTTTCCCCGTCTTAATGCGTTTTGGAATATCTACCAACTCAAACGCCGCATCGTGGAGTGCTTGTTTATACGGGACAAATCGGCCCCAATCAGCATAGGCCTTCTTGACTAAGATTTTCCCCTTCTCTACCATCCGCTCCAGCACTTTTTGAATATCAAACTTTGCTTGGACTTTACTCCCTGGGGAATTCTGTAGGCCCAGGGCAAGGTTTTCAAAATCAACAAAAACCGCCAACGTTCGTTCCGACCCTACATTCATGAGGTTAGGATATCACACGGTCCCGATGTTCTACTCACCGTGCTCTAAGCTCAGCCACCAATGCATACCTGGAACATCAAGTTCTACAGACTTTGCTTATACAATGGCTAGTCAAGATTGCGGTTCTTCATATGTTTCCAATGCGGTATTCGTCATTCACTCCAGGATTCGAGTCTGCCGTTTTCATCAAAAGAGACATAAGCCCCAGCAGATGAGACAAAATACCAAGTTTCGCTAGTCCTAGTTTTTCTGATGTTATCCGGCTCTCCCAAAAGGGCTCCTACTTCAGACTTCGACATATCGAGTTTCAAACTTCTCCACGCTTCTTTCGAGCCCTGTTTAATTTGTGAAGATGAGGGTCGTCGTGCAGGAGTTGCTTCATCCGGTACTTGGTTTTCAACTGGTTCGTAGCGGATAGAGGTGTTTACTTCAAATTTTTTAAAGTTTTCATAAGTAATCAATTGCCTGACTCGAACCGATTGGGATCGACTGAATCGTAGAATGTCATCTGCTTCAGTCCAGACAGGAAACCAGAACTTGTTGTCTATCTGCTGACGGAGGGTTTCAAACTTAGGGAATTTATTGTCATCGTAGTCTGGGACAACTTTCCCCACAGATCGCACAATCTGAAAATCCAGGTTATCAACCCAGATACGACCTTCAAAATAACGTTCTCCTTTCGCAATCCTGTGGGGTTCAATATCAAAGACGTAGGTATAGAGTTCATCCACTTGCTCCTCCCCTAAATACTCGATCCTGTAGTGTGGCAATGAGGCAGTAGTAAGCACAAAGGGCTGTCGGTGAATTGCATCGTCGAAATCCTCCGGGCTTACTCTCACCGACTGCAATCTACCTCGATCATCGAGTATGCGCGTCTCTTTTTTGCCATCCTCGGTGAAATAGATCTCCACCCACATCTCTCTCTCTTCCCTGACTTGCCCTCGTTCATCAAGAACCTGAAAAACAATGTTTTGTGTGTAAGTATATTGTTGCCACAACTCTTGGAATTCCGTTTCCATGGCAGCAAATCGCTGAATGATTTCCTCTGGCTTGAGGTCAGTTTGAGCGCACAGACTGGAAAGGTACAGTAAGAATAGTGGAATGAAAATATTTTTTTTCATAATACCTAAGATGCAATCATACCCCAGACAGACAAAAAATTGGATTATCCATGGTTTAGCATCGAAAAAACCTCTTCACGGGGAGGTATACCCCTGCGTGCCCCATATTGTGTGCACGACAGAGCGGCAGCCGTATTGGCAAAACGTAGGCATTCTCCCACACTGTAATTCTCAAGCAGTGCATAGATAAATGCTCCATGAAACACATCACCAGCACCAGTTGTATCAACACATTCTACGGAAACGCTTGGAATTTCGAAGATGTCCCCTTCCCACAGGGCCGCCGCACCTTTGCTCCCCCGGGTGAGTCCTACAAATCCATCGGTATGTTCAGCAAGTTCCATCAAGCCTCTCCTCCAATCTCGACTGCTAGAGAATTTGCAAACAAAGTTGACACTAGGAATTAGAAAATCGGTGATCCCCAACAACTCCTCAACCCCTGGCTGAACCTTGTCTATATCCAATGAAACCTTCATTCCTACTTCTCTTGCCCAACGTGCGGCTTGTATCGAGGCTACCTGATCATGACCATCCAGGTGTAAAAGCTGACCTATCACCAACTGTTCACGATCAAGCTCTCCATCCCTATAGAGCAAGCGGGAATCACGATTCCATAAAATAGTCCTCTCGCCAGTTGGGCGATCCACTAAAATCGTGGCGAACTGACTAGAAGCCCCCGGAACCTCGTCGACACACGATATATCCATGGGTTCTACCCGTAAGTCATCGAGTGAGAACTTACCAATTGCGTCATCGCCCACCCGTCCAACATATCTAACCTTCAATCCATACCGAGCACACAGGGCAGAAGCTGTGGCGACTTGGCCTCCTCCCCGCTTATAAACGTTCTCGATTTCGACCTTGCCTCCATGGACAGGATAACGAGGGATGACATAGATCCAATCAACGGCATTGAGACCCAGGCCAACAACCTGGAAAGGACGCTCTGCAGCCCATTGGACCTCAAAAGTTGCGTTCTCCAATTTATCCATTGTTACTTAGCAAATCCAAGCACTAATTTAAACAAACTCGATTTCAATATCGCCGGTGTTAATATGCAACAATCACGCCGCATAATTTATTTATACCGTCCGAGTTAATAGATTGCGAGAAATCTTCATCAGTTCAGTGCCTCTGAAACGAACCGGAAGAAATCGATAACCCTATTCTCTGCCCAAAATCGATCCTGGCCATTACGCCCTCTTTTTTCTACAAACCCCACATGGCCTCCTTGCTGGGTCAGGACTACACAAAGCGAAGGGTTTGAACAGACTTCAGACGATACGAACGGATCTGCAGGAAGCAAAGGATCATCCAGAGCATGAATTAACAAGGTAGGAAGACAAATATCCTTCAGATATGGGAGTGCGCTGGCCTTATCATAGTAATCAAGGGCATCAGAGAAACCAGCAAGTGGCGCAGTGTAAAGGTCATCGAATTGCCGGAATGTTCGAATCCGACTCCAGGCCTTTTGATCAACGAATCTGTCCAGGTTGGGCAAATCCTTTTGTACACGCTTTTTTAGATTAGTCACCATGTGGTGCTGAAAAATGTAATTGGACGATTTCTCCAGAACCTTCCAACTGGCATTAAGATCCACTAGTGGAGAAATCACCGCTGCAGACCTGACTTGATCCGGACACGAGCTTCCCCACTCACCCAACAACTTGAGCAAGATATTCCCTCCCATAGAAACTCCGACCAAATACATTTCCTCCACCCTATATCTTTCTACCACCTGTTGGAGAACAGCTTCGACTTCCCGACTGGACCCAGAGTGAAATACCTTAGGACTTTCAACAAACTGATTGGTGTTGTAGAGATCCGGCAGAACAGCATTCCACCCCTCTCGGTAGGCTTTGTGAGAAAGACCCTTCATGTAGGTGGAATTGCGGGACCCACCAGTGCCGTGCAACACGACAACCGTGGGAAGACTAGGATTCTTCCAGATACCAGCCAATCGGACACAAGTACCACACTCCAAATCTATGAAGTGCTCCTGAAAATGCTTCCAACCCCAGGAAAAATCTCTACTTACAACAGACCCAAATAAGGTCTGCTGAAAGGCCCCTCTAAGCCAGAATGGAGGATGGAAAGAAAGTCCCTTCGGAAAGTGGCACAAAGAACTTGTGTTGGGAGACAAAATCCTAGTCATTTCCTCGACCTTCTGAAAATTATGCTTACTCTGGTACTTATTTTGATTCATCCCAATGCCGTGTTGAGCTTCTCCATCAGTAGTTTGTTTTTCTTACCCCGCAAACCGTCATCACACAGGCAATAACTCCTAGCATGTCTACGGCTACGTCTGCTAGTGAAGCTTCACGATTGGGAATCAGTTGCTGATGCCACTCATCACTCAAGGCATACACGAGAGAAACTGCACAGACCGAGGCTAGACTCTTGCCAGTGAGGGGATGGTTTAATTTTGAAGTTACTCCCCACACTAATGTGAAAGCAAAAATGCCATACTCAAAGAAATGGCCGACATAATCGTACGCAGCAAACCACTCCGCACCGGGAGGATCACTTTGATGGGAAAACCAAAAGATCAGCGCGGCACAAACAACCGCAGGCCCCCAGTGGTCGATGTGCTTGATCCATTGATCTACCATAGTTAAGAACTTGTACGCGCTCCTTGACTAGGTGATAGCGTACATGATCCAAGCGGCAAAAAATGATCCCAATGTCATATAGCCCATGAGCTTCAGAAAGTAGCGAATCCGCTCCCCCGCAGACTCGTTGACGATCAAGGTAAACACCGAAGCTATGCACAAGGATAAGATTAAGATAGCGGTGTAGTGGTTCATTGTTTTCTGCCTTGAGATATATCAAAGACATCAACAACCAAAAGCATATTCAATAAGCCAGCCGTAAATAGAAAAGTATTTCCGTACTCATAAGCATAACTAGTGACGTCCCCCCTTCCCCATCCCGCAAAAATAGCCAATATGTACGGTAGGCCAATCCCAGCATCAGCGGCAAACTTAAGAATCCCAAAGAAACCAGGAGTAAGACCAAAAAGCCTGCCATCCATCATCAGCCCACAGACAAACAAGACCATTAGAGCAATCCAAAAAACAACTCCTCGCCTCCATCTCTTGAGCAATACATGGCCGGCACCCGGCACAAACCACGCGACAACACAAATCCAAATAGTTAAAAGCATGAAGACTTGATCATAAGGAAGAACCCAGGATCAGGTCAAGATTACACGCCATAATCTCACTCCTCTCAAGGATCAGAAAAGAATATTCTTAACGGAGATACAGGAGATGGATCCACTCCACTCCGTTGTTTGTAGTATGATTGCCCGATGCGGAAGGTGCGACTTTTCACTCCGGGACCAACACCGCTGATGTCGGAAGCTCAGTTGGCTATGTCACGCCCAATACTGCACCATCGAACGCCACAGTTTAAAGAGCTTTTACTGGAGACACGACAGAATTTACAGACGATCTTTAAAACACAAAATGACGTTGTCATTTTAACCTCATCAGGAACCGGAGCTATGGAGGCTGCCGTTGCAAATTTACTTTGCTCTAAAGACCAAGCGCTTGCCGTTGTAGCAGGAAAGTTTGGACAACGCTGGGTAGAACTGTGCCAAACACATAATATCCCTTGTCACTCGATCGAGAAAAAGAGTGGTCAGGCTGCTTCGCCAGAAGAAATATGCCAGACGCTAGGACACAACCCAAATATTGGGACAGTTTTTATTCAGGGATGTGAAACGTCAACGGGCACTGCTCACAATCTGGAGCAGATCGCGGAATCCATTCACGATGAATTCCCTCAAGTATTGATCGTGGTCGATGCCATTACGGCACTACTCACCCAGCCCGTGGAAACTGACCTATGGGGACTTGATGTCGTGATCAGTGGATCTCAAAAGTCCTTTGCTTTACCCCCAGGACTTTCCTTTCTAACTTTAAGTTCTAGGGCCCTCGAGAAAATTGATGCCAACCCTTCGCAACCTTACTACTTCAACCTAACCAAAGAAGTAGCGCAACAACGCACAGGACAAAGTGCTTTTACTCCAGCAATCTCACTAATCATTGGCCTGAGCGAAACCACCAGGGAAATACTTGCCCAAGGTCTTGATCAGGTATTAACTGAGACAGAATTGATGGCTCGGGTTACTCGTGAGGGCCTCGAAGCATTGGGATTCAAACTACTTTCCTCTTCTCCAGCCAATGCCGTCACCGCTGCATTTCCTCCTGCTAATGTATCTTCTATCGAACTCGGGGAACATCTCGAAAAAGATTTCGGTATTAAAATTGCGGGTGGCCAGGGAGACCTAAAACATAAAATTGTGCGCATTGCCCATCTAGGCAATTTTGATCTGCTCGATGTTTTTTCTGTGTTGGCCTCTATTGAACTCTGTTTGCTGAAAATGGGAGCAGAAATTAAGCCGGGAGCTGGACTGCAAGCGGCTATGGCCGAAGCAACCAAGAAATAACAATCGACTGGCACACTGGATGACGGGATAAATGAAGATTCTAATAACTGATCCTATTTCACAGGATGGCCTTGACTATCTCAATAGTCAATCGGGCATTGAAGTAGCCTATCAACCGGAGCTTTCCCCCACTGCCCTGCTCTCAAGCATTGGGGACGCTGAAGGACTGATCATCCGTAGCAAGACGCAAGTGACCTCTGAGGTGCTCCAAGCGGCTACTACTCTGCGAGTTATCGGACGTGCAGGTGCGGGTGTTGATAACATTGATCTAGAGGCGGCCACCCACAAAGGTGTGGTGGTGATGAATACTCCAGGTGGCAATAGCACTAGCGCAGCCGAACATGCTTTTGCCCTGTTGATGTCACTGGCACGGAAAATTCCTCTTGCCAATTCCTCTTTGAGAGCAGGTGATTGGAACAAAAAAAAATTTGTTGGTCAGGAACTTCAAGGGAAGGTATTAGGCGTTTTAGGATTGGGTAAAATTGGCTCTATACTAGCCCAACGTGCGCAATCCTTTCACATGACAGTACTGGCACATGATCCCTTTGTGGGCGAAGAATACGTCGACGACCTGGGTATTGAACTCTGCTCTCTCAAAGATGTTCTGTCGCGCGCTGACTTCGTTAGTCTGCACCTCCCATTAAATGACAAAACCCAGTCCCTCATGTGCGAAAGCACGTTTAAGCAGATGAAGAAGGGGGCCCTATTAATCAACGCAGCTCGAGGAGGACTGGTGGTCGAGGAAGACTTGGCCAATGCACTCGAGAAGGGGCACCTAGGGGGGGCCGGATTGGATGTTTTTGAGGACGAACCAAACATTAGTCCACGCCTACTCTCCTCAGACCGAACACTTCTCACCCCCCATATTGCCGGCTCCACCGTCGAAGCTCAGTCCAAGGTGGGATACGATATTGTCCGACAGGTGACCACTTATTTACAGCAAAAAGTGATTCTGAATGCGGTCAATTTCCCCTCAATGAGCGGCAAAGAACTGGATCAGATCCAACCATATGTCAGTTTGGGAGAAAAACTGGGTTCTTTCATCTCGCAGATTTCAGAAATCAGAATTTCCGAGGTAGGCATTCGATACTACGGTAACCTAGCACAATTAAATTACAAACCCATCAGCAATTATATTTTAAAGGCACTCCTAAACCCTATGCTCTCGGAGGAGATTAACCTAATCAACGCTCGGAATCATGCAAAGGAACGTGGTATTTCCATCATTGAGACCGTGAGTAGTCGACAGCGTAGTTACAGCAATCTGATTAGCATCCAGTTACGATCACATGAAAAGACCGAGTGGATCGAAGGAGCTATATTACATCGGGGCAATCTTCGTTTGGTCTCGATTGATGGTATCCCTGTGGAAACTGAGCTTGGCAACCAAATTCTCTTTATCCGCAACGAAGACACTCCCGGAGTCATTGGACAGGTTGGTATGATCCTGGGAAATGCAAAGATCAACATCGCCTCCTTTGTTTTGGGACGAGATGGTGATCAATCTCACGCCATAGGAGTCGTCAACACAGACGGTGAAATACCGGAAGATACATTAGAGAAAATACATAATATCCCAGCCATAAAGTTTACCCAGCTCATCCACCTATAGGAAGCAAGACCAGCTCCTTTTGAACAATGATCCCCTTTAAGGACAGTGTTCCCTCACGTCGCTTCCCCCTAATGACGATTACGCTTATCCTGGCCAATGTGGTGGTCTTCATATACGAGTTGTCTCTGTCCCGGGAGGGATTCAACAACCTGATTGGCACTTATGGTGTCATCCCCTCTAAACTCCAGCTGGTCGGACACAACCCTCCAGTGGTCTTGACAGAGGTAACTATCTCAATATTGACTTCGATCGTTCTACATGCGGGTTTTGTTCATCTACTAGGCAACATATGGTTTTTGTGGATATTCGGCGACAATGTAGAAGACCGAATGGGCCCGATTAGGTTTCTGTTTTTCTATCTTTTGTGCGGTATTCTAGCTGGTGTTACACACATTATTTTCAACATTGACAGCCCAGTTCCCACAATCGGAGCAAGTGGTGCTGTAGCGGGTATCCTAGGTGCCTATCTGATTAGCTATCCATTTGCACGTGTCCTCACGCTGTTGCCTTTCTTCATCATCTGGCCAGTGGTAGAACTCCCAGCCATATTGGTCCTAGGATTTTGGTTTGTTGTCCAACTCTTTAACGGAACAGCAGCGATCGGATCGGCCACCAATGTA
Source organism: Acidobacteriota bacterium (assembly GCA_036338435.1). Taxonomy (GTDB): domain Bacteria; phylum Acidobacteriota; class UBA6911; order RPQK01; family JADFOI01; genus JAPYTY01. The sequence continues at coordinate 68,865 of JAYZCG010000037.1, read as the reverse complement.
ATGGGTGGAGTAGCCTGGTGGGCTCACATTGGAGGATTCATTTCGGGCATCTTTTTGATCGCATTATTCAGCAACCGACCCCGACAAAGATAGGGCACAAACACACCGTCCATTCCGCTCAGATATGCTGTAAGAGAGTGCTACTACGAGAAGGCATATTTTTACCGGCTAAAAGGCCAGGGACCTGGCGAAAGCTTCTCCTGAAAATGGGATCAGATCTTCTTGCTGTTCCCCTATGCCCACGTAGCAGATTGGAATTTTGAGTTCTCGGGCAATGGCAATGACGATACCTCCCTTGGCAGTACCATCTAACTTAGCAACAATAATCCCTGTGATTCCAATCTGCTTGAAAAACTCTCGAGCCTGACTCAGACCATTTTGTCCTGTCGTAGCATCCAAAACTAGGTATACCTCATGAGGAGCTCCATTAATTTCCCGAGCGGCTACACGCCGCATTTTCTTTAGCTCCTCCAGTAGATTTGTATTGGTATGAAGACGCCCAGCAGTGTCCACAACCAGCACGTCCTTATCTCTGGCACGAGCCACCGCCATTGCATCAAAAAGAACTGCAGATGGATCAGTCCCTTCATCTTGTTTCACAATATCAGCCCCGGTGTGGTCGGCCCATATTTCCAACTGTTCGGTTGCAGCTGCACGAAAAGTATCTGCCGCACACACCAATACATTTTTCCCCTCCTGTTGAAAGAGATGTGCTAGTTTGCCAACCGTCGTCGTTTTGCCAACACCGTTGACACCCACTACAAAGACCACGTGGGGTCGAATTGTCTGTATGTTTTCTGTATCTACGTTCTGCACAGTCTTGAGAATGTTCAAAATCTGATCTTGGATCATTCTTCTTACTTGATTTTCTGATATAGCCGTCATCCCACGAACTTTTTCTCGGATTTCTTCAAGTATTGCTAGGCTAGTCTGAACTCCGATGTCGGCACCAATCAAGATGTTTTCTAGCTCTTCTAGATGACTTGCGGTGATAGGACTATCCGCCCCACCTATTATTCCGCTTATTTGCTGACTTATCGTGTCCTTGGTGACTGCAAGTGCTTTCTTCAGCCGCTTATAGTAACTTGATTCCCAATGGCTAAAAACATTCATATTCCTGTTAACTTAAAAGCAAGTTTTCGAATTTGTCCTGAAGATGTTTCCATCGCCCTTCTGTCAGTTCTCCATACAGATGTTGCAATTCTTGAGTCAGAATTTCGCAGAAATCGAGAGGGTCATTTACACTCAAACCTTGTGCTCTCAGTGAGGTGGCCGTTCGGTCTAAATCTCCTGGAAATTCCTTCTGATAGAGATTAACTCCAATCCCAATGATGGCCCATAAAATCTGATTCTGGGATGTGCTTGTTTCAGTTAGAACCCCACAGACTTTTTTCCCTGAAATGTAGACATCATTGGGACGCTTGAGTTTGACTGAAAAAGTGGTCGGTGCTGTTTTTACAACGGCACCGACAACCGCCAATCCCGCTAACATCTCTAGGAAAGGAATCCGACCAATATGCCATCCAGGGTACAGTAAATACGACACATACAACCCCTTTCCAAGCGGAGAATACCATCTGCGAGAATACCGTCCTTTCCCGGCCGTTTGCTCTCCTGCCACTACAATCCTCGGCTCCCCTTCAGCTACATAAGACTTCAAATATTCGTTGGTCGAATCGATGCTTTCGAGATAGTCAAACTTCTTGAAGAACGGACCGATCCCCTGTGTCACAGTTTTCATCTGATTTCCAGAATAAGACTTAGATCTGATGAAGGAGATGAATGCGTTAAAATCCCCAAGGAAACAAAGTCAGCTCCTGCTTCAGCATACCGTACAACGTTGTCTGTATTAACTCCTCCCGAGATCTCAATTACACAACGTGACTTAACCATCTTCACTGCTTCATGAACCTGTTCTGGCGTCATATTGTCCAGAAGTAAAATATCTGCTCCTGAACTAAGAGCTTGCATTATCTCCTCAGAGTTCCTTACCTCGACTTCGATCTTCTGGAGATGATGCACAGAATTGCGACAGGCCTCAATGGCCTCTTTTATCCCTCCTGCAACAGTTACATGATTTTCCTTAATGAGAATCCCGTCATCTAGACCAGATCTATGATTGTGCCCTCCACCGATTCTGACTGCATACTTTTCTAACACTCTCCACAAAGGCGTAGTTTTACGTGTATCCAAAAGTTTGGTCTGAGTATGCGCAACTCGTTTAACATAGTCTTGAGTCAATGTGGCAATTCCACACATCCGCTGCAAAAAGTTCAGGGCTACACGCTCGCCCGTCAGCAACAAAGAACCCGCTCCCTCCAATGTTCCCACGATGTCTCCCGAGGATACTGTGGCTCCTTCCTCAAAACGAGTTTGAGCTTTGACCTTTCCCAAAAGTTCAAATATCCTAACGAAGATAGGCCATCCGGCAAGAACAAGCTCTTCCTTGGCCGTCAAAGTCGCCTGAAATCTTGTTACATCCAATTTTGAGATATCCGTCAGCCCTAAAATTGCATCAGTGGTGACATCTCCTCTTCCCAGGTCCTCAGCTAAGGCCTGCCGCAACAAAGGGTCAAGACTGAGGAAGTTCATCGAGTTTCTCCCGCAGTTTCTCAAGTTGTTCAACTGTCTCAGCATGTCGTTCTCGAACAGTCGCAACTACGTTCTCCGGGGCTTTGTTAACAAACTCCGAATTCTGCAACTGCTTCTGAAGACGCTGCACATTGTCTTCATTACGGCTGATTTGCTGGGTAAGCCTGTGACGCTCAGATTTCACATCGATAATGTCGCCCAGAGTCAGTGCAAAATCGGCCAGTTGGGAAACCCCGCGGATTTGTCCTTCCTGAATTGTCAGATGGGAAACCAACTCAACCTGGTCCAAGTGGGCCAGACTCTTGATCGGATCGATTTGCCATTCGAGAAAACTCTTAGACTCCTGTTGGCATGCCAACTCTATGGGGATTCTCTTCCGAGGATCGATGTTGTTCTCAGAGCGAGCAGTGCGGATCTTTGTGACTAATTCCTGAAAGCCTACCATCTGCTCTTCAGCTTCCACATCTACCCATTGAGAACAAGCAACTGGATACCGAGTTTGCATTAAAGAGTCGCCGGAATGAGGCAGCGCATGCCACAGTTCTTCAGTGATAAAGGGTATAAACGGATGTAGCAACTTCAAGCTTTCTTCTAGAACATATAGGGCAACTCGACAGGTTCTATTCTTCTTCTCCAGATCCACACTAGTCATATTCAGCTTGGCGTATTCCACAAACCAGTCACAAAAATCGTGCCAAAAGAAATGATAAAGTGCATTGCTAACTTCATGAAATCGGAACTTTTCAAGATTGTCATTTGTATCTGAAATGACTCTTTGCAAGCGGCTCAGAATCCAACGTTCACCCAAATTTAGTTGCTTGCTTTTCTTAAGAGTGTCCATCTCATCTTTTGAGGTAGGCTCCTGGCTTTCAAGGTTTAACAACAAAAACCGGCCAGCATTCCAAATTTTGTTACAAAATGCTCTATATCCTGCCATCCGAGAAATAGAAAAAGGAATATCTGTGCCAGGAGTGGCCATGACCGCCAGGGTAAAACGCATGGCATCCGTCCCATATTCATCCATAACCTGTAGTGGATTAATCACATTCCCTCGTGATTTGGACATTTTCTTTCCCTTTTCATCCCGGACTAGTCCGTTGATGTGAACGGTGCGAAAAGGAACATCATTCATGAATTTCAGTCCCATCATCATCATTCGTGCAACCCAAAAAAAGATGATGTCAAACCCTGTTACCAAAGTGGTGGTGGGATAATATCTCTCCAGATCTGTGGTCTGATCTGGCCAACCCATGGTAGAAAATGGCCACAAAGCAGAGCTGAACCACGTATCCAGAACATCGGTTTCTTGCTCCAAAGAGTTACTCTGGCAGTACTCACAGTTACTCGGAACTTCACGTGCAACTGTCAACTTTTGGCAATCACCACAATACCAAGCAGGAATCCTATGTCCCCACCAGAGTTGGCGACTGATGCACCAATCATGAATGTTGTTCATCCACTCGAAGTAAATACGCTCATAGTTTTCAGGAACAAAAACAGTTCGTTTTGCTTTCACTGCCTCAACAGTGACCTCGGCAAGGGGCTTTGCCTTTACGAACCACTGTTTCGAAACTAGTGGTTCGACAACGGTTTCACATCTTTGACATTGGCCAACATTGTGATCATATTCCTGAACTTGCTCGATCAACTCTTGGCCCTGCAAATCTGTAATGATCTTGTCCCGGGCTTCGTAGCGATCCATCCCCGCATAAACTCCTGCTTCTTGAGTCATGCAACCGTCCTCCCCAATAACCTTTACAATGGGAAGTTGATGGCGTCTACCTGCCTCAAAATCATTGGGGTCATGGCCAGGAGTGATCTTAACAGTACCCGTGCCGAACTCTTGATCTACGAAATCATCAGCGATGACCGGAATCTTGCGATCTACCAGTGGCAAGACAACGGTGCTACCCACCAGCCGTTTATATCTCTCATCATGGGGGTGAACTGCAACAGCAGTATCGCCTAGCATCGTCTCCGGACGGGTGGTCGCTACCACCAACACATCACCACTCATTTCAAGTGGATACCGTATGTACCAGAGCTTTCCCGGAACTGGTTTATATTCTACTTCCAAATCGGAGATGGCAGTAGTACAGCGTGGGCACCAGTTGACAAGATATTCCCCCCGGTAAATCAAACCGTCCTCATAGAGTCGGACAAATACTTCTCGAACTGCACGTGAAAGCCCTTCATCTAAAGTGAATCTCTGACGACTCCAGTCACATGAACAACCCAGTCGCCTAACCTGATTCAGAATGTCCTCTTCAGCTTTATCCTTCCAATCCCAAACTATTTTTTCAAACTGCTCCCGTCCTAGATCAGTCCTCTGTCTCCCTTCTTCAGCCAAACGACGTTCCACAACGTTCTGTGTAGCAATACCGGCATGATCGGTACCTGGCAACCAGAGCACATCAAAGCCCTGCATCCTCTTCCAGCGAATAAGTACATCCTGCAAAGTGATATTGAGAGCATGCCCCATGTGCAAACTGCCAGTGACGTTGGGAGGCGGTAATACTATGGAGTAGTAGGGCTTGCTGGCATCAATTTCAGCACGGGCAAACCCATGCTCCTCCCACCAACTACACCATTTCTCTTCCACAGCAACTGGGTCATATAATTTAGGAATCGATCTATTATCAGCCATTAGTCAGGATTGATGGTTTCTAGATTGCAACAAAAAACTCATGCATAACGCGAGTTAATTATTTTTGTTGTCGGAGGTTGGATTCCGTTGAGAGGCAACCTGTTCCCGTTGCTTCCGTTCTTCTGCACGCTGACGAGCCACTTCATATGGATCCGGTCCACTGGTAAAGATATGCCAAACACCGCGAATTGGATCTAGCACAGAAAATCCTTTGTCAACTCTTCGATCATGTTTTCTCTCGTTAGTTGCAGCTTGCCTGATGTCTACCTTGGGCACTGGTCTTTCAAGGAGAACTAAGCGTTCTCTTGCCGACCCTTCGTAGTCACTAAATGGATACTCAGAAACTAATCTTGAATAGTACACAGCGGCTTCCTCAATACGGCCCAAGTTTTCCAGTGACTGACCCAGACGGTACAACGTAGTGCCTACTCTGCTGTATTCAGGATACCGGTCGAGTACTTCTTGATATCTACTTTCAGAGGCCAGATAGGAATCCTTCTCAAAATAAAAGTCTCCAACACCTTGAAGTCCATCAGCCATATTTTCCTGGACTTCCCATAGAAACTCTTCCGCTGTGGGGGCTAACTCACTGTCAGGATAAATTTCCAGGAACTTGTCTAATTCTTTTTCGGCCTTGATGGCATAGGTGGAATCACGGTCGGGCTCTCTCATCAGACGGACATTAACAGCAGCTATCTTCATTTGCGCATCATCGGCAATCTGATGTGTAGGATAGAAGATGATGAAATCTTTGTACTGGGTCTCGGCCTGCAATAAATTGGTAGTTCCTGCCTCCTTGTAGAAGGAGTCAGCTATAGCAAGAAATGAGGCCGGCGTATGCTCGCTATCAGGGTAAGTGTTGACAAGAGTCTGAAAGGCCAACCGAGCCTTTATAAACTGATTCTTTTCTAAGTATTGCATTCCGGTCTCAAACAGCTGCTGATCAGGCGCAACCGCTCCCTCCTGAAGGCCTGCACTTTTCTGGCCACAGGAAGTAAGCAACACAACCGTCAAACTCAGCACTGCCACTCTAAATAGAAATTGCATTGTTACCTAAGTAGAACTACCAACAACCTGTTGCATTTTGTGAAAAGCTTTCTCAGGACTTTTAGATCCGAATATTGCTGACCCTGCCACGACTATGTCAACCCCAGCCTCAACGGCCTCCTGAGTATTCTCAGGTCCCATTCCACCATCGATCTCGATCTTAATCTCTAGATTCTTCGAACTAATCAATTCCTTTAATTTTCTCACTTTGTTGAAGCTACTAGTAATAAATTCTTGCCCACCAAATCCTGGGTTTACTGACATAATCAATACATGATGACATTTCGGAAGAATTTCATCCAATACCGAGATTGGAGTATGGGGATTTAGCACTACACCAGGTTGGGCCCCATTTTCTCGTATACTTTCCACCAAACGATCCAGATGATTGGTGGCCTCGTAGTGCACACTGAGATAATCTGCTCCAGCGCTGATATATTGGGAAAACATTTCTTCGGGATTGGAAATCATCAAGTGTACGTCTAAAAGCAGATCTGTGCTCCGCCTGAGTTCTTTAATAACCGGGATTCCAATACTCAAATTGGGGACGAAATGTCCATCCATAACATCCACATGGAGCATCTGGGCTCCTGCCTTCTCCATAACGCGTACGTCACTACCCAAATTCAGGAAATCTGCAGAAAGAATCGAAGGAGCCACTAGACCCATCAGCGCGACACCTCCAGATTAATCGAATCTTTGCCCATCAAAAGGTAGCCAGGTTCCGGAAATTGCTTAATGACTAGCCCAGCAGAAACATTGGCAAGCGAAACATATCGGATATTTTCCAACGCAAACTTGTTACTCTTAAAAAAAGGTAATACTTTGTTCATACTCTGCCCCACCACATCAGGCATCACATAACGAGACAAATCTCCTTTGCTGACCAGGATGTCAATCCTAGGACTCAGAAAATCTCTTGACTGAGGAGGTGGAAATTGCTCAACAATATGATCCGCTTCGACCCCCACAGCAGAGATCTCACTAATGTTACCGAACTCAAATCCAGCCTGTCTTGCAAGCAAACGTGCCACCCGCAAAGAAGCCCCCGTCAGATCAGGTACTGGATTTGTTTTCTTACCCAAACTAATAATCAGTTGGACCCTACCCTGAGCCTTCATTCTCCCCCCCGGTTGCGGATGCTGGGAAATAATGGTTCCCTTTGGAAACTCAGGGTCAAATCGCTCTCCGATAACCTCATTTTGCAAGTGTACCTCTTTTAACAACTGACCTGCCTCTCCCACTGACTGTCCCAAAACGGCAGGCACTTGAACTTCTGTACCCCGCACGGCAATGCGCATTCCCACATAGGCACTAAAAAGCCCTACAGCAACAAGAATCCCAAACAAAACCATTAACTTACCTGCATGCAACAGTCGCTCCTGGAAATTGTTACTTGCCTTGAGTATCAAAATACTTAACCCCTTACATCATCGATCTAACATTTAAAATGCAGTACCGCACAGAGTTAATCTAGCAAATTAGTTTCATATGTGTCTAATACGTGCTGCAAAGAAACAATCTCCCAGGTGCGGCTCTGGAAAAGTTCGATGAAACTCTCCGATTGCTAACGCTCTTTTCTCGTGGGCCAGGAATTCCTCAATAACACATTCGTTTTCCTCAGGCTCAGTCGAACAGGTGGAATAGGTAAGTTGTCCACCAGGACGGATAGAGGAAAACCCATTCTGGAGTATAGACACCTGCAAGTCATGGAATCGATTCAGGTCCTTTTCAAGAATTTTCCACCGAATGTCAGGATTGGAACGTAACGTACCAATCCCACTACAAGGGACATCCAAAAGGACAAAATCAAATATCTCCTTAAAAGGGGGGTGAACGCTGAGATCCGCATTGATCAGATTCAGATTAGGGACATTGAGAAATTGCGCTCGATTGTCCGTCTCCAGGAGACGTGAAAAATTCACCTCACAACAAAATAACTTGGCCCCATCCTCCATCTGGGAAGCGATCAGAAAGGACTTACCCCCTGGGGCACAGCAGAAATCCCCCAGCACCTTCCGATTAGTTAGATTTTCTAGGTAGGCCACCTCCTGACTGGCTGCATCCATACGGAAACATCGTCCCTCCTGATAAGCTGGATGTTCGACAAACCCCGAGGATTGGATACTTATACAGTTAGGTAAATAGGAATGTACCTCGTAGGTAATCTGGTCTTCTTCAAGCTCCTTGCAAAGAGACGGCAAATCAGTCATGAAGACGTTGACCCAATGTACTGATGAAGGCGGCTGATTGTTCCGCTTGAGTAAAGCTATGGTTTGCTTGATGCCATATCGGTTTAAAAATCGCTTGACGAGCCATTCAGGATGACTGAAACGCACTGCTAAATCACTACTAGACTCACCTTTTGGGAGTGGGATTCTCTCACGTAAGAAGCCTCTCAAAATTGCGTTCACAAAGCTATGGGCAGATGCCTTGCGGAATCGGCGACATGTCTCAACAGCCTCATTCACTACAGCATGATTTGGAGTGCGCAGAAACTCTATTTGATACAGAGCCACCCTTAATATCCACAGTACGGTCGCGTCCAATTCTTTTAATGTTGTGTGTGACAAGCTTTCCAGGTAATGATCCAGTAGTTTGAGATTTCTCAACACTCCGTAGACTAATTCGGTTACAAAACGACGATCGCGCGAATCAAAATCTAGGAATTCAGTGTTTTGGCTTAGAGAATCAAGATGCCTGTGATCGTTGAAAAGATCAGTCAAGAAACCTACAGCGAGAGAGCGGGGGGTACTTTTCAAGTAAAGGCCTCCCCTACCTCAGGCGTCATCCCATTAATAAATTCACCAGCAGAAATACGTCTCCGATTTGGCATTTGGAGTTCCTCAATCAACACACAACACCCTCCACCACAAGCCACAAGTAGCTTCTGGCGGTCAAGACTCAAGATAACCCCCGGAGAGTGACATCCATCAAGGTCCTTTACTTTCTCCTGGACCATCGACGTTCGCCAAATCTTGACCGTCTTACCACGGAAGTTTGTAGTTGCCACTGGGCGTGGATTCAGGGCTCTAACCCTGTTGTGAATTTGCAAGGAATCCCAACTCCAATCAATCCGAACATCTCCTTTTCCAATTCGAGGGGCATACGTTACTTGTTCACTGTTCTGAAAAACAGGGTTGATTTCCCCAGTTGCATAGCCCGAAATAGTTTGTATTAACAATTCAGCTCCCTGATGCGCCAAAACTTTTTCCAGTTCTGCAGCGTTGGTGTCACTTCCCACTTTTACCGTAGACTGGGACAGGATTGCTCCGGTATCCATGCCTTCGTTAATTTTCATGATCGTGACGCCGGTTTCATGCTCTCCATTTAAGAGAGCATGAACGACCGGGGCAGCACCCCGATACTTAGGAAGTAGAGAAGCATGAACGTTCAGAGTTCCTAATGGAGGATAACTAAACAACTCAGGCTCTAAGATCTGACCAAAGGCGACCACGATCATTAAGTGAGGATTGACTTGTTCTACAAATTTCTGTGCGACATCACCGCTGCGCAGACACTCAGGCTGGAAAACAGGTATGCCATATTCTGTCGCCAGCATCTTCACGGGTGAGGGAGTTAGCTTCTGTCCCCGTCCCGCAGGACGATCAGGCTGAGTGACAACACCCACTAGTTCACAGACAGGCTCAGTGCAGCTGTGCAGTGCACGAAGAGAAGGAACAGCGAAACCTGGTGTCCCCAGGAACACCACACGCATTACCACTCCCCAGCACGAATAAGTTTTTTGATTTTTCTTTTAATCAGATCTCGCTTCAATTTCGATATAAGATCCAGGTAAAGAATGCCATTCAGGTGATCTACTTCATGACACAAAACACGTGCCAAAAGCCCATCAGCTTCTATTTCGCGCGGATTTCCTTCAAGATCCTGAGCCGAAACGACTACACTGCTAGGACGCTCAATCACCGCAGTAAATCCAGGAATACTTAGACATCCCTCTTCCCCTTCTTGACTCCCCTCCTGCTTGATAATTTCTGGGTTCATGAGAACGACCTGATGGCCTTTCTCCTCTCCTCCTGAGATATCAACAACAATCAAACGAACATTAACTCCTACCTGAGGCGCTGCGAGACCAACGCCCGGAGCTGCATACATCGTTTCCAACATGTCCTTCGCCAGGGCCTTGACTTCATTGTTGACCTGGGTAATGGGACGACTTTCAGTGCCAAGTTCGGGGGCTCCGTATTTAAGGATGGTACGAATCATTTAGACTTCTACATTTCCCGCAGGGTATTACGATAGCTCGTGAGATTTGTCTGGATTTCTTGGATGGTATCTCCTCCAAACTTCTCCTGGATAGCCTGTGCCAAAACGATACTAACCATAGCCTCTCCAACGACTCCTGCAGCCGGAACAATACAGGTGTCGGAACGCTCATACTGTGCTTCAAAGGGTTCCTTACTCTCAAAGTCAACAGACATCAAAGGCTTACGCAATGTGGGAATTGGCTTAACAGTGCCTCGAACAATTATTTCTTCACCGTTCGAGGTTCCTCCTTCGATCCCTCCCGCATGGTTCGTCTTTCGATAAAATTGTCGAGCTTTCCCATCATAAAAAATTTCATCGTGGAACTGACTTCCATATGGGTCTGCTTCTAACCCGCTACCCACATCAACTCCCTTTATTGCATTAATCGACATGATGGCCTGGGCAAGTTGCCCATCCAGTTTTCGATCCCAGTGAACATAACTTCCAACACCTGGGGGCACTCCTATAACCCTTATTTCAAAAGTTCCTCCCACCGTTTCGCCCTTCTCAATAGCCTGATCAACCGCTCTTTTCATTTCTTCATCCAGAGAGGGATCCACACAACGCATCTCGGAAGATTCGATTTGTGGGATTGAGTCCTTGGATACCTTCTCCAGCCCCTCGTCAGAAAGATGTACTGCCTTGATGCTAATGGTATGACTGTAAACGACTATTCCAAGTTCCTTCAATAAAAGTTTACACAAGGCCCCCACCCCTACACGGGAAGTAGTCTCCCTAGCACTGGAACGTTCCAAGACATTTCTCATATCCTTAAACTGGTACTTTTGGGTCCCTACTAAATCTGCATGACCTGGGCGAGGACGGGTGACACGGCGTTTCTTAGCCCCTTCGGGATCTGGCTCTGACGACATGGTCCCTATCCAGTTCACCCAGTCGCGGTTGCGAATTACAAATGCAATAGGAGATCCGAGTGTGTAACCGTGTCTGACTCCAGCTAAAATCTCAATCTCATCACTCTCAATTTTCATCCGGGCCCCTCGCCCGTATCCTCCCATTCTGCGCTTCAATTCAGCGTTAATAAAGCCCACGTCTAGTGATACGTTGGCCGGAAATCCCTCTACAATAGAAACAAGTGCCTGGCCATGTGACTCCCCGGATGTAAAAAATCGAAGCATTTTGTCCGCCTATTAGCTCAAAGTTGAAAGATTTAGTTTAGCACTATCTTACTTGAATAGTTGAGCCCGTTTTCCCCATCAGTCTACAATACTAGGGTAGATGAGATTATTATACCAAGCACTGAGGGAAATCCAGGAAGTTACCCTCCTATCATATCGCGCTGTGACCAGTCTGGGACGAAAGCCCCGTTACTTTGATGACATCCTGAGACAGATGGAGGTGATCGGTATCGGTTCTATACTTATCATCATGCTGACAGGTTATTTCACCGGGGGAGTCCTATCGCTCCAGTCTGCAAAATCACTGAAGTCATTTGGAGCCATTAATCTTACAGGACAGTTGGTTTCTTTGTCTTTAATCCGAGAGCTAGGACCGGTCGTAACAGGATTGATGCTTGCCGGTCGTGTAGGTTCAGGCATTGCGTCTCAACTAGGCTCCATGGTCGTTACCCACCAGGTTGATGCCATGAGGGCTTTAGGGACTGATCCTATCAAAAAACTTGTAGCTCCACGACTGATTGCCACTACCATGATGGTCCCATTGCTCACAGTGGTGGCTGATCTTTTTGGGTTGATTGGAGGGTGGCTTGTGTCCCTCTACACATTGCATCTCAATACTTCTCTATACTGGAGTATTGCCCTACGCTCGTTGACCTACAATGATGCCCTTGAGGGACTGCTGAAACCATTGGCTTTCGGATTTATCATTGGAATTATTGGCTGCTACCATGGCTTGTACACGGTTGGGGGTACTCGTGGAGTGGGTCGATCCACGACTCGAGCAGTGGTGATCTCCTCTGTACTCGTGATCATCACAGATTTTTTTATCAGCAGACTAATGATGGAGCTTAGATAAATGAGTGTCATCCGCTTTGAGCACGTGTACAAATCCTTTGGTGAACGTGTGGTGTTCAAGGACTTCAACTTAGACGTACAGTCTGGTGAAACAAAGGTTGTGCTGGGGAAAGGAGGCTCAGGAAAAACAACTCTTCTCCGGATGGTCTTGGGTTTGATTAAACCAGACTCAGGCCGAGTGTTTGTTGGAGACAAAGAGATAACCAGTCTGTCAGAATTGGAGTTAATGGACATCCGCAAAACCATCGGCATTATTTTCCAGGAGGGAGCACTGTTTGATTCCTTGACAGTAGGTGAGAACGTCTCCTACCGCATGCGAGAAAGTGCAACATACGGGGAGAAGGACATAGATGACACAGTGCACCGATTGCTTGGATTCATAGGACTGGAAAATGCAATCGACAAATTCCCTTCCGAACTTTCTGGGGGAATGATTCAGCGGGTAGGAATTGCACGAGCTCTAGTGGAAAATCCTCCCATTCTGCTCTATGATGCTCCTACGGCCGGACTAGATCCCATTACGAGCCGCACCATTTGCGAACTAATCATGAAGCTTCGTGATCTAGAGGATGTTTCTTCCATTGTTGTTACACATGACTTGCACATGGCCATCACACTGGCCAGGGAATCTGCAGATCTCCAAGCTGATCGGGAGGTAGTCTTTAGAACTGATAATGACAAAGATTTTCGTCCCTCAAATACTCGTTTTGTGATGTTGAAAGATGGCGCTACGGTTTTTGAGGGGAACAATGAAATGCTTCAAAATTCAGAAGATTCATATATTCAGGATTTCCTGTCATGGACCTTCTACCCAGATGAAGGGTCAAACGGTGAGGTGAACCAATGAACTCACAAGATAGTAGACCAAATTTTTCAGAACTCAAGGTGGGAATCTTCATCTTGGTCACCTGTATTATTTTAGGCACCGCTATCTTTACCATTGGAACACAGGTGGGCCTACTGGAGGACACGTTTTACGCTAAAACCTACTTGAACAACGTCTCGGGATTAAAACCCGGTGATATTGTGTTGCTGGCAGGCGTCGAAGTGGGCAATGTCGTCGATGTTCAGATTTCTCGGAATAGCGAAATCCCCGATATTCAATCCAACCAAATACTTCTCGAACAAATTGATCTCAAAACTCAGCAAATACAAGAACTGGAGATGGAAATTCCGGCAAGTGAAGAGCTCCTGATCCAGGCACAACAAGAATATGCTCAAGTTCTACAAGAGCAGGGAGATAAGACTCACCCAACTAGAATTGCCAAGGACAAAGTCGAGGAACTCGAGCGACAACTTAGACGCCAAAAAGGTAACTTGGGAAGTATACGCGAAGAAATTATAAAGGATCGCTCCAACCTCCAAAATATTATTGTGTCGGCTGAAATTAGATCTGAGTATCGTGATTGGATCAAAAAAGATAGTCATATCTCTCTCGGATCCATTGGCCTGCTCGGAGATAAATACATTGAGATATCTCTGGGAAGAAGTGATGGTCCGCCCATCGTAGTTGAAGAAACCATTGAAGGATTAATAGGTACTACAGTACGTGAGGTTGTTTTAATCACCGGAACCAGCCAACCTGGTTTCCAGGAGATCATAACGGGAGCAGACGACGTCCTAGCAAACCTGTCTGGCCTTTCCGACAAACTAACCCAGATTTTTCAGCCTCTAGCTGAGGGTCAAGGTTCGGTAGGAACCTTCTTCAATGACTCTGCATTCTATGACAATTTAAATCGGGCACTAGTGAGTGCTATTCAAACAGTGGAACAAACTACACAGTTGGTTCGCGACTTCAAAGAAGGAGAGGGAACCCTTGCCCAATTAATCCAGAAACACGAAGTTTATGATGAAATCAGCGAATCAACAGGCCGTTTGCGAGATATCCTGGTCCAAATTGATCAAAGCGAGGGAACCTTGGGTAAATTGGTCAACGATTCCTCCATATATGACAAGAGTGACAATCTGGTGGAGAATATTGTAACCATCACTCAGCGCATCGAAGAAGGTAAGGGAACCTTGGGGAAATTGGCAAAGGATGACCAACTGTACCAAAATCTGAGCCAATCACTTGATCAAATTGCAGTACTTGTCGAAAATATGCAGCAAGGTAAAGGTACTTTGGGGCGCTTAGCCAACGACGAGCAACTCTACCAGAATCTCAATGCAGTCTCAGCTGAAATGCTTAAGCTACTCTATGATTTTCGGGAAAACCCAAAAGAATTCTTAACCATTAAATTAGAGCTCTTCTAGAACTTATCATCTTATGATTTCCCACAAGATTGGAGAGAGTGCTGAAATCCTGCTGAGAGGTATTGTCAAAGCACTTGTTTTTTTACGGATCACACCCAATCATCTGACTTTCTTGGGATTTTTGATGAGCATTGTCACGGCTTACACCTTTTCACAGGGTCACTTTTCAGCCGCGGGAATTATTCTAATCATAGCCGGACTATTTGATATGGTCGATGGGATTGTGGCTCGGATGACCAACAACGAGACTCGTTTTGGAGCCTTCTTTGATTCGATCATGGATAGGTATTCAGATCTGATCATGTATTTAGGACTGATCATCTGGTACGGTCGTGAAGATAGAATGACCTATGTTGTTTTGGTGGGCATAGTAATGATGGGGTCAGTGCTAACCAGTTATGCACGGGCACGCGCTGAATCTTTAATTCCAAAATGCAAAGTTGGTTTTCTGGAAAGACCTGAGAGAATTGTCCTGCTCATAATTGGTTCCTTTTACAGCATGGATCCTGTTATTTGGGTCATCGCCGTCCTCTCAAACTGGACTGTTATCCATAGGATTTTATATACCCGGGCCTGCATGACGGGAAAATCCACCTGGGTCATATCTAATCGGCAGTCTGAAAAAGAACAAGAAGTCTACAGCCCAGAACCTGCCATTCAACACCCAGATTCTAAAACGGAATGACAAGCGCTAACTCCCATTGCCCTAAACCGTAGAGTTTTTTGCGCTGGAGTGGGACTCAGGAAGCTCAAATCCCACACTATGCGGATTCTTCACGATCAGGATCCAACCACCTGCACATCATCAGCGATCTTCAAATCAAACCTTGATTTTGTGATCATTGGATTCAAATCAATATCATCGAAACGAATCAACAAATAATCCCGAGTTGGCTCCACGAGTTTCTGCTGAATAGGGACCCACAACTCGGTGTCAATCCATAGAACAATCTGACTAAAATGAGCGGACACCTGTTCTGATTTGGGATTCAGTGACAAAGGATAGGTTTCACGACCCTCGACAATTTCTTGTTCACCCAACTGGATGTCATAGACTTCTCGCAAGGCCTCTTTGCTGGAACCAAATCCAAGAAGGAGAAATTCTACCCGGTCGCGTCTTTGCCCGAGATCATACCTCTGTAATTGTTTGATACTGGGTTGATAAAACGATATTTTCCCATCTCCAATGACGAGACTATTCTTCTGAGGTTTAATGATATCTCGTCTCAGATAAATCTTTCCCGCAACTTTCAGAAAATCGAACCGACCACTTTCACCTTGATCGAATTCCTCCAAAATATCTGTCCATTTTCTCTGACTGATCGAGGCGCTCATGGATCTCAGAGTTGCCCCTCTCTGATCTATCTTTGTAAGAATTTCCTCCAGAGTCAAAGCCTGCAACACCGTTCCAGATGCGCAACATGAGATCAGCACAAACAGAGCAAAATACCCACAGAACTCTAGGCTTCTAGCTTTCGACAACAAAGCTTCCTTCCCCCAAGAATAGTATGAAGAAGTGATCTTGATTGGATCCTGAGCCGATATCCCAGTCACTCAATTTCGTCATCCGCGGAGATGCTAACTCTCTCCTCGCTTACACTAGCTGCAACTTTTTGTTCTTGGTGCAATACAGAACCATCGAAAATGGTATTGGGGACCAGAAAGATAAATGCCAGAATCACCCCACAAACAATATCGTATTGCCAACAACCACGCGGATAAGTCCAGAACAATATTCTAAATGTAGCATGTGCAAAATTTGCCAGCATTGAAAATACTTTTACTCCATTGCATATAAGACATTCGGTGCCCCATTGACAATTTTACCATCACTCATTTCGATCGTGCGGCTGGCCGTTGCAGCTGCCTCCGAATCATGTGTGATGATAATAATTGTCTGACCGTGCATCTTGTTGAGGCCCTGCAGCATATCCAAAACCATACGCGAATTGTCAGAGTCAAGACTTCCAGTGGGTTCATCGGCCAACAAAATAGAAGGCCTACTAACTACCGCCCTAGCAATAGCAACACGCTGTTGTTCTCCCCCAGAAAGCTCCGAAGGAGTATGATTCATCTTGTCCTCCAGACCCAGTAATCGGAGAATCTCACGAGTACTTCCCGGTTCGTGGTGGGAAGAACCCTGAATTTGTTTGGCAAGATCGATATTATTCTTAGCAGTTAGCGTGGAAAGCAGATTATAGCTTTGGAAAACAAACCCCATCTTTCGGCGTCGGATTTCAGTGCGCTTCACGTCACTTACAGAACCGATATCAGTACCGTCTATCAAAATACGTCCAGAACTGGGTTTTAAAAGGCCTCCCATGAGATGCAGTAGAGTAGATTTCCCACAACCACTTGGTCCCGTGACAGCGACAAACTCACCTTCCCGCACAGTAAAATCAACTCCCCGTAGTGCTGGGACTTCTACTTTGCCCACCTGGTAAACCATCTGTAGATCTTGAATGGCCACCACGACTTTCTTATGACTAATTGGATTCCTATTCATATCCCAGTGCTCTCACAGGATCCATATGTGATGCTTTAACCGCTGGATAAAGCGCTCCCAGTATACCGCCTGCCAGTGCTACTATTGCCGAAGTTACCCTCCAAAACAATGTAATCGTGACCGGCATACTTGGAAATGCTGAAAAAATAGCCTGAATCATTACATAGGTCAACGCAAATCCCAGACCTACTCCTGCCACACAAATTATCAAGGACTCATTCAGTATAAGCCTTATGATGTAGGCCCTAGACGCACCCAATGACTTCAGAATCCCGATCTCTCGAGTCCTCTCAGTGATAGTACTGTACATTGATAGCAAAATGATCAAAAAACTAATCGTTACGGAAATGAAAACCATTGCTGAAACAAACTGCTTGAAGGCTGGTGTGTTGTCCATGATCATAGCCTGTAATTCCGATGCTTTAGTTATCTTGTAGTTCGCAAACCTCTCCTGCAATGAGTCATATACTTGCTCCAATGAGGTGCCAGCTTTGGCCCGTATAAAAAACATCGTTGCCTTCTCCGGGGTCCCGTTCAGCTCTTGTAAAGTACTTAAGGGCAACAGTACCCGCGCTCCCGTACCTTGCAAAAAAACGCCTGCAACCACAAATTCATTTCCTAGGAGTTGCAGGGAGTCCCCTACACTGAGTTGTTTTGAGTTGGCATAAATGGTGTCAATGATAACTTCACGGGGACCGGAGAATCGCTCCCCCGCCACAAAGGTGAGCCCCTTATTGACCTGAGCAAAGCTATCCGGATCGATGCCAAAAACCAAATGAAACTGATCGCCTAGAAATTTAGCCAGAACGGGAGTCACTGCCGCAACCCCCTCCACCTTCTCAATCACCCTCTGCACTCTCACCGGTAAAGTACCGCTGTTGAGCGCAAAGAAGAGAGAAGCATCTGAGGGTTGAAGAATGAAATCCCCCCCAATACCCTTCGTTCGCTGGGTAGTATCCATCAGCTGGCCATAGGACAATCCCAGACTAACCAGCAACAACATGACTCCAAGAGCCACCGCCACAACACTGACCAAGGTTCTGGTAGGACGTTGTCTTAGGTTCTGAAGAATTAGTCTAAACATTACCTTCGAATTCTAGCAGGTTTGCCGAATTTTAACAGCGCTGATGGAGTTCCAGCTCTTAACCAGTTGTCTCACCTACCACTGACAGTTCAGCTCCGGGCGGTACCGGCAGGTCAAAAACACCTTCTCTCACAGATGGATTGATCCTGATCCCTTCGGGAGACAGTCTCAGTCTTATGCTATAACTTTCTCGTTTCCTTTCAATTCTAATGTCTGAGTTGATCAATACTCCGTCAACTTCACTTGGCCTCTCATAAATAACAGAACTCACTAGAGATCCTGCTTCGTAATATTGTTGACGAACTAGGTGCATAGTACTCCGCTCGATCCAGAGCTTTCTCACCAGTTGAACAGACTGTGCATTCCCCTCGAGATCAATGACTCCAACGACATAATATTTGAATCTCTCATCCTCTTCCTCCTCTAGAAAAGAACGGTAGCGGGAACTATTGACGGGGATCTGCTCTACCAAAATCCCCTTCATAAGGTGATGGGGACGGACATTTAAAAGGGGATTTTCTTCTTTTAGCACCACATCTGTACTTCCTGTCAGATACTTATTGTCTCCCGGAACCCAGACCTGAAAAGTTTTCCCAACTGTAGCCATCACCACCAAAGTGGAACTGGTTAGGGGGTTTAGAATGTTAAAGTACATAGAATCAGGCCATTGTGCGACCAAATAGCCCTTGGCACTACGATATTTTTCCATCTGTCCGGTCCCAACAGATCCTCCAGTAAATTCCACCTCAAGGCTAGAAGCAGAAAGAGTTTTGGTAACTGCGTAACCGCCATTGATAAGTTCTACAAGCTCATCAAGATTGGCCCGTTGAGCATCAGCATAAGCAGACGGAATCTCGACAATAGTTCTTTTTTTAACGGCGCCACAACCTACCAAGACGAGCGCCCAGACAATAACAAAGATTTTTTTCATGTTACTTCGTGCTGAGGTAATTTCTTTTTTTCTCGAATCAACTTTATCGCATAACTAACACCAATGATGGTCAAACAAGCAAAAATAACAGTTCCTACTACACGTAAATTCCCTTCGATGAATCTTTTAATCACTTCTCCGTATAGTACGGCCAGAATTCCCCATGTGAAATATCGTATGCTCCTACCAACTACAACAGAGAGTAGAAACTTGGAGAAAGGTACCCGAAACAATCCAGCAGAGAGCACAAAGATCTTAAACGGTGTGGGAGGAGGTAAAATGCTGGGGATCAAGATAGCCCACATTCCCCAACGTCTATAGAGACGTTTCATATCTTCTGCCATCCCCCCTTTTAGGCGTTTCTTCAGAAACTTCCCGCCTCGATATCCGCCCAAGTAAAGAATGCTACATCCACAAACGGAACCGGCCGTAGTCATAACAACATAGTAAGCCATCAACCCCCATGTCCCCCCCGTGGAAAGCACAACAATCAGCACATCATTTCCTTCCGGCAAGGACAAAAATGAAGAATCTGCGAGAGCAATAACGAACAGACCTATCCCTCCCAGACCTTCAATGAATTCATACGTGTGTCTGATTAAAACTTCAAAGTAAGCCCAGAATTGTTCCGTGGTCATGAGGAGCATTGCATTACTTATCTAGAATCCCCCATCGTACCATATTCCCCTTCCCCACAACGTGGAGATAGGATTACTGGAAAATGTTCCAGGATGGGGGAAATACAATCTGGTAGCTCAAATCACTGCAGCAAAAACGTACGAAAGCACAGAAGAACAAACTCAGGTATGATTCCCAGGATTAAAACAATGCAAGTGGTAAGTGCTAACACAACTATCCAGCAAGAAATCAAGAAACTGAGTGATATCTACGCCCTCGAAGTACTGCCCCTCAAAACACGAGTGGTGGTCCTACCAGGACGTAAATGCAAACCGCAAATTGTTGATACTTTTCTGGGCTATGAACTCAAAGCCGCTCACAGAAGAATCACCTGCCCTGATATGCGTACTGCCCGTTATTTAAAGGTCTTTATGGAACTGGGAATGCCTTCTATTTGCACTCCTTATGATCCCACCCACACCACTCTTGTAGTGCCAGAATTGGAACGAAGTCTAAAGCAGATTAAAACGCTCCTTCACGACGAGAATCATCCCCACAGAATCTATCAGTCCAAGCTGAGGAATATTTACAAAAGAATTCGACATAGCCTGAAAAAAGCAGAGAGAAATACTCAATCAACCCTGTCTGGATCTTAATTGTTCTTGGATACAGTGGCTGTAAGAGTCGATTTACCTGACAAGCGGCAGAACAGCACTCGGACACCATGTTATGTCTTAGGCTCTTCCCGTCATTTGCTAGATATGTTCAGGTTACCGATGACAATCGTGCTTATTCCCCATCCTTCGAGTCATCCGCATCATTCGAGTCATCCGCATCCTTCGCGTCATCCGCATCCTTCGCGTCATCCGCATCGACATCGACATACTCGGCATCAATAACGTCAGCATCTCCCTGTTTCTCGTCGGCAGTCGTTTCCGTAGAAGCCTGCGATGGATCTCCGCCACTCTGCTCCTGGGTGGTCTGGTACATAGCCTCTGCCAGCCGATGGGATGCCTGAGTTAACTTTTCAGTGGCTTGATTGATTTGCTCGACACCACCTTCCTCGACCGCTTTTTTTGTTTCAGCCAGGGCATCCTCTATCGTTTTGGCATCAGCTTCACTGATTTTGTCACGATTTTCATTGAGTAGTTTTTCAGTGTTATACACTAAGTTGTCAGCTTGATTTCGGGCTTCAATCTCTTCCTTCTTGAGAAGGTCGTCTGCAGCATTCTCCTCCCCTTCCTCAACCATTTTCTTGATTTCTTCTTCGTCCAAGCCACTAGAACTGGTAATAGTAATGTCCTGTTCTTTTCCAGTTCCAAGATCTTTTGCGCTAACCTTGAGAATGCTGTTTGCATCCATATCAAAGGTCACCTCAATTTGTGGGAGCCCGCGGGGTGCCGAAGGGATGTCAGTAAGGTGGAATGTACCCAATGATTTATTATCCTTTGCCATTGGACGTTCTCCCTGCAACACATGGATCTCCACAGAAGTTTGATTGTCCGCTGCTGTCGAAAAAACCTGCGTTTTCTTTGTTGGAATCGTAGAGTTTTTAGATATTAATATCGTATCTACCCCTCCAAGAGTTTCAATCCCTAGGGAAAGTGGTGTTACATCCAATAGGAGTAAATCCTTTACATCCCCACCCAAAATACCCGCCTGGACTGCGGCTCCAACTGCAACCACTTCATCGAGATTTACTCCTTTATGAGGCTCCCGACCAAAGAAATCTTTAATTATTTCTTGAACTCGAGGTATACGAGTAGACCCGCCCACAAGGACTACTTCATCGATCTCTCCCGGCTCTAATCCCGCATCTTCAAGGGCCTGTTTGCAGGGAGGCAAAGTCCGCTGAAGAACATCTTCTACGAGCTGTTCAAACTTGGCCCTTGTAAGTTTCATATTCAGATGTTTTGGTCCACTTGCATCAGCCGTTACGAAAGGTAGGTTTATATCTGTTTCTTGGGTAGTCGACAGTTCCATCTTAGCCTTTTCCGCGGCTTCTCTGAGACGCTGCAAGGCCATCTTATCCTGTGAAAGATCGATCCCCTGATCCTTTTGAAATTCTTCGGCAATCCAATCGATCACTTGCTGATCTAGATTGTCGCCACCCAGATGAGTATCGCCATTGGTTGACTTCACCTCAACCACTTCATCGCCTATCTCAAGAATTGAGATATCAAAGGTTCCTCCACCAAAATCAAATACAGCAATTGTCTGATCTTTGTTCGTGTCCAACCCGTAAGCCAAAGCGGCTGCCGTTGGTTCATTCACTAGTCTTAGAACCTCAAGCCCTGCGATCTTTCCTGCATCCTTAGTAGCTTGACGTTGAGAATCATTAAAATAAGCCGGAACCGTAATCACCGCCTGAGTGACCGTATCGCCTAGATACTCTTCCGCAGCGGCCTTTAACTTTTGCAGAATCATAGCTGCAATTTCTGGAGGAGAAACGTCTTTGCCACCAAACTTAACCCAT
This sequence comes from Acidobacteriota bacterium, assembly GCA_036338435.1. GTDB lineage: Bacteria > Acidobacteriota > UBA6911 > RPQK01 > JADFOI01 > JAPYTY01. The sequence continues at coordinate 46,451 of JAYZCG010000037.1, read as the reverse complement.
GCATCTCCATTGGAAGACTTTTCAATTTGATAGGGCACCATCGTAATCTCTTCCTTTACCTCACCGTATTTTCGACCCATGAAACGTTTGATCGAGTAGACCGTATTGTCAGGATTTGTTACCGCTTGGCGCTTGGCCACCTGCCCCACTAATCGCTCATCATTATTAGTAACGGCTACAATCGAAGGAGTAAGGCGTCCACCTTCAGTATTAGTAATTACTGTTGGTTCTCCACCCTCCATCAAGGCAACCACCGAGTTGGTTGTTCCCAAGTCAATTCCAATAATTTTACTCACAGCTTCCTCCTAGTTTGACTCACTTACCCCGCGCCTTCACCTGCACGTGTGACCCGTCATTTCTATAAGATCTGGATATACTTGTGTCAAGGAACGCAATACCGTACGGCCACAACGGAGTAAGAGAATAGTGATGGGCTATTTAAAAATTCTAGAACATCCTGGGGATTGGAAAGAGGCCAGCGCACAACCTTTTGTTGCACAGACCATCTCTCATTCACACGATACGATCAATGTTCATTGTCCAGTTTGTCTAAGAGTTTCTCTAACTTAGCATTAACCTGCTTTTGACTTTTCATAAGGTAAGCAAGATAAACGAATAGAATTGTCCACACCGCAAGATACCCTGCAAAAAGAAAGTTCATGATCTCGTAACCCCCCGCCGTTCAAATTTCTGAACGATCTCATCAACCACACTAGCATTTAAACGCATAGCCATTCGCAATGCTACCAACGTGATGCAGAGAACGGTCGTTGCGATCAAAGAGATAATCAATACATGTATCATCTCCGACGCCAGTTCTGCTCCATCCCCTGTTATCACAACCGGATGGATGGTTCTCCACCAACGGATAGACATCCAAACAAGCGGGACATCTAGAAAACCAATGATCCCGAACACAGCACAATATTTATACTTTTTATCACCCTCCGGGAAGCTAGACCGAAGAAGGAAGTAGGCCGCATAAATGAGCCACAAAACCATTGTGGTCATCAACCGAGGATCACCCCATGCCCACCAGGTATTCCAGATTGGCTTGGCCCAGATCGACCCGGTTATCATAACAATTGAGGTGAAAACCATACCTATTTCAGCACACGCAGCTGCAAGACTATCCCACCATGCTTTGCGAGTGACAAGATAGGCTATCCCAGCCACAAAAACACCGAAGAAAGTGAGGAAAGCATTCCAGGCAGTGCCCATATGGAAGTAAAAGATCCGTTGCACATCGCCCATCTCCCTCTCGGTGGGAGCATAAATAAATATCCCATAGAGAGCTACTGCAATCAACACATATAGCGGAATCAGAAGTCCAGTAGCCACTTGGATATACCGCCTGGCAAGTTTCCGAGAATGCTGATCAATCTGCAACGACATAGTCAAATAGTAAAAATCCTGTAGCTACGAAAATAACATCGAATGAAATCAATAACTGAAGCCATCTCTTAAGAAACTCAGTCTCTCCCAAGATAAGCACCTCCTGGGTCCCATTGACCGCTGCTAGAATTATAGGGATGATTATTGGAAAGAGTAAAATGGGCAGCAACACTTCCCTGGTACGCATGCTACAAAGCATTGCGGCAAAAATGGTGCCAACAGCTGTGAAACCGACACTTGCCAAAACGATAATCAGAGCCACCCAAAGCATCTGAACTGAGAAACTGAAATTGTAGAAAATGATAAATACCACGAGAACCAAAAGATCCACCACTACTAAAAAAGCCCAGTTGGCAAGAAGTTTGCCCATATACAAGAGTCCGCGATCGATCGGTGATAAAGTCAAGCCATACAGAGTGCCCTCTTCCATCTCGCTCTGAAAAGAACGATTTAGTTGAATAATGCCAGGAAAAAGTAATGCCACCCATAGGATTCCTGGGGTCGCTTCCCGGGTAGCCTGACTACCGGGATCGAAGGCGAAATTAAAAACCACTAAGATTAGTACAGCAAAGAAAATCGTGGTCAAAAAAGCTTGAGGTGACCGACATTCTACCTTGAGATCCTTTTCTGCCAATATCCAAGTGAGAATAGCTTGATTCATTCTGCCTTCCGTTATGTCCTTCGTGGCCCTTTGCTATCTTCGACCACTTGAAAGTAGAGCTTCTCAAACTCAGCCACATCAACTTGCTGACGCAATCCCTGAAAGACTATTTCCCCTCTATTCTGAATGACAACTCTACTACACAATTCCAGTCCTGCACGCAGATTATGTGTAATGAGCAAAATAGTTCGTCCTTCTTCCTTAAGACCGTATAACACTTCAGTGAGAAGTTGACTGCCATGGTGGTCCAACCCTGTATAAGGCTCGTCAAGTAAGAGGAGATCAGGTTCGTTTAAAAGCGCACGGGCCAGAGTCAGCCTCTGTTTCATACCCCGTGAATATCCACGAACCCTCTGACTACAAGCATCCCGAAGCCCCATCTTGTCAAGCATCGTGTTGGCCCGTCCAGTGGTATCACTAACCCCATATAAGTGTCCATAAAACTTGAGGTTTTCAGTTCCCGTAAGTTCATTGTAGAGAAAACTCTGGTGGGAGACGTAACCTACCTTTTCTCGTCCAATTTTGTAGTTCTGTAATGCAAATTGAACCGTTCCACTGGTTGGTTGAGTCAACCCAGCTATTACTTTTAACAGGGTCGTTTTGCCTGCTCCATTGGGTCCAAAAATAGCTAAGAAGTCTCCCACACAGATTTCTAAGTCAACATTCAAGACGGCTTTGACCGGCCCGAATGTTTTAGTGACTCGAGAAAGTTGTAAAAGAGAAATAGGGGAATCCAACATTTTCAGGACTTTATCTTCTCGGATTGACCACCCTTTGTCTGAAACGATTTGAGTCGCTGAAATGCCTCTACAGCACGGTTCTCAAAATCACCCTTCAGAGTTTCATAGTCGTGTTTAGACAGTTTACCCATGCGATAATCCATATCAATGTCCTTTAGGACAGCGATAATATCACTCCTATTCTGAAGGGCTTGGTCTTCGGCATTCCTTTCGTCGGCCATCTGATCTTCAGGTTCACTCTCCTCCTTGAGAAGAGGATAGGCAATATACAAAACTGCTGTAATCAACAAGATTGGAGCAATCAACAAAGCCATCTAACGCCCCACTTCCCTGTCGATGAGCTCACGGTATTCACTACTAATGTGTGTTTCCCCTCTCTGCCTTCCATCATCTCTACCACTAGGCTTCAAGCGCTTGAATACTACGAACACGACGACGGCTCCTATAAATATACCTAGGAAGGGTAATATCCAGAGCAACATATTAAACCCCTCCATCCTGGGAACGGCAAGAACGACCAGTCCGTATTTGGCTTCAAATGCAGCATAAACTTCGTCTTCCGTACTTCCTCTATCCACGAGAGCTGAGATTTCATTAATCAATTGAGGAGCCACACCACATTCATCCCCACATTGACCAATCAGATGTGGACACCCACAAGTGCACATCAGATTTTCGATGGCCCTATTGACAATTTCCTCCCTAGGAGAAACCTGAGCCCAGATCAAGGAACTAGACAAAACGAGTCCCAGAAAAGACGCGTTAAGCACCCCCATCTCCGACCTCCTGCATAGATCTCTTTAAAACGACCACCTTCTTGTTGGGCAAGAGAACAAATACACCCCCGAGCACCATGACACCAATGCCAATCCAGATCCACTGAACCATCGGATTGATAAAAACATTAAAGGTAACCCGTTGCTGATCATCCCAACCCGACAAAACTACATAAAGATCCTCCATTAAGGTCGAGTGGATCTTCACCTCCGTCATTGGTTGCTCATTTTTGTGATGGAAGTGTTTTTCCGGGGTCAATTGGCCTTTGCTCACTCCTCCCTTCAAGATCTCTAAACGTGCTGACACCACATCTTTCTCTGGATCACTTCTTGAAGTTATATCTAAAAATCGGCCGGTATAATCGCCTAGTGTAAACTCCTCTCCAGCAACCACAGTGAAGAGCCCCTCACTCTTGAAGAAAGAACTACCAACAATGCCAGCAAATACAAGAACTGCCCCTACGTGAATAATAAAGCCCCCGTAACGGCGTTTGTTCATTAGGGTAAGGTCGGTCAAAGCCACTAGAAAACCCGAAGGTCTAATGGTTTGGCGAGCACGTGCACCTTTATAAAATTCATACACCATTGTCGTGGTGACAAATCCACAGGAACAGAAGAATATTAATGGAATGAACTCGCGTACACCCAACATGAAAAGAATGCCACCGGTCGCTAGACCTATCGTCAGAGGGACTACAAAGTTTCTCCGAAAATTTTTCCATGAGGCTTTTCGCCAAGCTATGAGTGGGCATATTCCGGTTAAAATCAATAGTGCTAGACCCAATGGCATGTTGACGGTATTGAAAAACGGTATCGAGACTGAAATCTTCTCACCTGTGACCAACTCCGAAATAATTGGAAATACCGTTCCACAAAAAACAGTGAAGCAAATGCCTACAAATAAAAGGTTGTTGAGTAGAAAGGATGCCTCTCTGGAAAGGAAAGACCTCATCCTCTGTTCGCTCTGCAACTCCGATGAACGATAGAAGATCCAGAAAAGACCAAAAAGTGTACTTGTGATCAGAAAAACTAAAAAAAACGGCCCGAGATTTGACAGAGCAAAGGAATGAACCGAGGAAACTATTCCGCTACGGGTAATGAAAGTCCCGAAGATGGAAAGTTCGAAGGCCAGTAAAACAAGCGTGAAATTCCAGACCTTGAGCATCCCCTTTTTCTCTGTGATCATTACAGAATGGAGAAATGCCGTAGTAACAAGCCAGGGCATCAATGATGCGTTTTCAACCGGATCCCATGCCCAATAGCCTCCCCATCCCAGTTCTTCGTAAGCCCATCTACCACCCAACGTCAGCCCAAAGGTGAGGAAAATCCAGGCCACAAGAGCCCAACGACGCGTGGTACGCACCCATGAGGTATCCAAACGCCCAACGATAAGGGCGCCCATGGTCAAAGCAAAGGGAACAGCCACGCCAACATAGCCTAAAAACAAACTCGGGGGGTGAATAATCATGTACCAGTTTTGAAGCAATGGGTTGAGTCCCTGCCCGTCAGCCGGTGCAAAATCCATAACCTCAAAAGGATTGGTGGCAAAATTCAATACAAGCACAAAAAATAAATTTATGCCTAAGAGAACGGCCGTGGCATAAGGCATCAAATCTCGATAGCGGTACCTATTCTGAACTACAAGAACGAACGAAAACAGTGACAACACCAAAGACCAGAGAAGGAGACTACCTTTTTGACCCCCCCAAAAGGCAGTAAATTTAAACCGATTTGGAATATCGGTTGCACTGTAGCCAGCTACATATTCAACTTGGAACTGATCCGTAAGGAGCAGATACCAGAGACAGATAGAAGCTACTACTATGAAAGCAAAATTGGCAATTACACTGTTTTCTGCACTACGGACGGAGGGAAGGTGGTTCTTGATGCCCCCCCAGACAGACGCAAGGATCCCATAGCTACAAACAACGAAAGATGCTATCAGACAATAATGGCCCAGATTGACCATCGACTTTACTCAATTGGCTTCTTCAGCCAAGGAAATGTCTTCGGGATGTTCGTCGCCCATAGCTTCATACTTGGAAGGACACTTAGCCAGTAGCACATTTGCATGAAAGACTTCCTCCTCTAGGTCGTAGTTGCCTTCCACCACCACCTCAGCATCATCTTTGAAAGTGTCAGGGATAATACCCTGATAGACAACAGGTAAAGTATGTGCACCATCCCTATCATAGACTAAAAACCCCACCCTAGATTCACTTTCTTCTCTTTCAATAGTGCCAGAAGAGACATAACCACTGACACGAATTCCTTTTCCGGCATCCTCCTGGGCCAATTCCAAAGCCTCGGAAACCGTATAGTAATAGACCATAGAATCGCTGATCCCACTGAACATCAGATAGGTTATGGCCCCAAGTATAAGCCCTCCAGCAACGACAAACTTTAGACGAGGCATGATATTACTCCGTTCATCTCTTCAACAAATTCTTGTGCGATCTTATCAGCTATGAATTCGTTGTAGAAGCAAAATCGGTTTGAAGATAGAAACATCTCTCATAAAATCAATTGATCCGTTTAAGTTCGATAGGCTTCGATCTTCTTGAGAGACTCCTCGATGAGTACTTGATTCTCTTCTTTTGAAAGATTCTTTTGAATCAGCTTGGAGGCAACCAGAAGTGACAAGTCCGCTACTTCGTTACGAAGTTCTGCGAGAGCCTTTGCCATCTCCAATTCAATTTTCTTTTCCGCATTACGCACGATGAAATCAGCTTCCTCTCTCGCCTTTTCCACCATGTCCCCTTTTAGCTTTTCTGCCTCAACTCTGCTCTTCCCCACGATTTCCTGGGCCTCAGTTCTGGCTTCGGAGACAATCTTTGCTGAATCTTGCTGAAGTTGTCCTAACTCCTGTTTCGCCTTTTCCGCATTGTCCAAGGCATCATTGATCATCTCATGACGCCTATCCAACGCTGCAAGAAGGGGTTTCCAGGCAAATTTACCCAACAACGCCAGGAGCACTAGAAAAGTTAAAATTGTCCAAATAAACAACCCCGGATCTAGCTGAACCAGAGGATTATCCATAACACTCTCCGTCCGATCTATTTAAAAACAGTTCATCATAACTAGTATCGGTCACTTCATAAGGACAACCAACAGAACAAATACCTCCGCTAAAATGGCGACCCCTTCGAGTAGAAAAAGTGGCAAATTAACAGCCCCGGTAATCTTATCGGCGGCCGAAGGCTGACGGGCAATACTTTCAGCGGCGGCGGCGGTAAACCTACCAATTCCCAGACCAGCACCGATCACAATTAAACCAAGTCCTATAGCAGCACCGAAATAATGCAAAACTTCCATTAAGGTAACCTCCTAATTTCTATTTTAGTGGTGAACGTTAATTACCATACCGATAAACACAGCCGTCAAAAGAGTAAAGACATACGCCTGAACCAACACAACGATGATCTCCAAAGCGGAAATAGCTACAGCCAAAGGAATCGACACGAATAGACCAACGCCCACCCCGGCCAGAGCAGTTTGAAACAACTCGCTGAATATAAAAACAAAAGAAAGAATGGAAAGAATGGCTATATGCCCTCCTGTCATGTTAGCCGCCAACCTCATAGTTAACGCAAAAGGCTTCACTAGCATTCCCATAATTTCGATCGGAATTAAAATAATATAAATGGGCCAAGCAAGACCACCCGGGGCTAGATTCTTCCAATGTTGGAGAAACCCATGGGCTTTTGTTCCCGCAATGATGATAGAAAAAAAAGTGATCGTGGCCAAGGCAGCCGTGACATTAAAGTTGGCTGTGATTGTCGTCCCTCCATGCAACACGCTGTTAATAAAAGACCCATGAGCTGTGTGCAAAACAAAACGATCCAGAAGGCCAATGATTTCAAAAATGGGAATTAATCCAACTGCGTTGGCACTCAGAATGAAAACAAAAAATGTCAGTACAAGAGGAGTCCAGGTATTCACGAACTTGTCCCCCACATTCGGACGAACGATAGAGTCACGAATACCCTGCACAACCATTTCCAGGCCATTCATAAACCCGGTAGGTACCGGTCGATCCTGTCGCAGATATCTTCGGGTTGTCCAAGTTATAACGACGAATAGAAAAGCTGCAACAACCCACAACATCAGGACATGCTTTGTGACAGAAAAATCAATACCAAGCACCTGGGGCAAGTGGATAATTGGATGATCGATGGAGCTATTGGCAATATGCTCAATAATCATTGTCCCCGCATCAAATCCCTCAGTATGTTGGACCATCTCAACTGTCTCTATGTTCATCATTGCATCCCTAATCTGAACAGGTCTGGAAGAGAACACGGAAATGTAGAGCCTCGGCCAGATGAAGTCCCAAAAAATATACAGTGAAACTGATGATAAATGGTGTTGCCTGAAATAGAAAAACGCCTAAAACCAGTGAGATGTAAATACCATAGAAAAGCATCTTACCCAAAAATGCCTTTGTCATACGCACTGTAAGCTTGGCTGGTTCTCGAGAATAAGTCCTTTCCACCAGGAGCACCGTCACGATAGCCAACAGCAATGGGGCCACCATGCCAAGGAATGTCTCTACCAACACATCAGGAAAAACCACCAATGAGACAAGTCCCCAGGAACCCAAACACGACACGACGATGCAATACAAGAAATTCATTATCTAAAGACAGCTTTGGCCAGTTCGTAGAACCCGATGACAATACCCAGCATTAATCCCCCCACTAAAAACCAGGAGGGGCTGTTAAACCACCACCAGTCAATCAGATATCCGACACCACCCAACAAAAGAATTGCTCCTACCAGAGTGTACCCAGCGGAAACCGCTGGTCCTGCTCTACGGATGCTGTCTTGCATATATTGGAAAGATTTCGCAAGAAATTCGTCGCGCCGACCGGACATAATGAAAACAACCTACCAAAAGTCTGTCCCCTACCACTACACTCAGGGGAGATCACTTCGCTCCCAACAAAAAATCAGCATCCCGACCTTAGCTTCCCCGAGCCGGAAGAAGGGTGGATCATAACAAGAAAGATGCACAATGGCAATGGGTCCAAAGAACCCTCAATATCGTGTTCTAATATGGTCGTGTGCCACGCATTTAGCAGAAGAATTAATGTCTGATCAAACAGTCAAAGAAAGGACTGACTAGCCTCGCGAGCCAGGTCAATAAAAGGCTGTGGATAAATCCCGATCAGAACCGTTAGAGAGCCCGTAATGACCAATACTAACACTAGCCCTCCCGAGAAACTCACACCAACTGGCAAGTAATCCTCCTTGACAAACATAGCCACCACAATGCGGAAGTAGTAGTACAGGGAAACTACTACATTGAGAGCAGCCACCAAAACCAACCATATCAAAATAGAAGTATTACCTCCGCCTTCTGTAAAAATGCTTTCTATCACTGACGCAAAAACAAAATACTTAGCGACAAATCCGGCAAAGGGAGGAATCCCTGCCAGGGAAAGAAAAAATATCAACATGAGTATTGCAATGGCCGGGTGCTTAAAAAAAAGACCGTTAAAATCTTCCAATCTTTCTCCTGAAATATCCTGGCGCCGCAGCAAAATCATTACTGCCCAAGCACCTAGATTCATGAAGGTATACGCCAAAAGATAGATAGCAACAGCCGTTACTCCGGATCTGGTTCCCACTACTACCCCCATGAGAATGAATCCAGCATGGGCGATACTAGAATACGCCAGCAAGCGCTTTATATTTGGCTGGATTATGGCAGCCACATTTCCCCAAGTTATGGTAATCATCGCAATCACAGCCAAAACAAAGCTGTACATCTCCCGCGAGTCCGCAAAAACCACAAAGATAATGCGCAGGAAAATAGCAAAGGCTGCTGCTTTAACAGCCACCGACATAAACGCCGTTATCGAAGTTGGTGCACCTTCATATGCATCAGGAACCCACATATGAAATGGAACGGCAGCAATCTTAAAACACAGACCCGCTATTATTAAAAAAGTAGCCAAGTAAAGGAGTGTATTATCCTGCAGCCCAGCGATCTGTGAAGCAATTTCACTTAAGTTGGTACTACCCCCTAGTCCGTACAGTAGAGACATCCCATACAAGATGACACCGCTTGAGAAAGCCCCCAATAGAAAGTACTTTATAGAAGCCTCATTAGATCGTTTATTCCGCCGCAGAAATCCCACCAAAATGTATGTAGCAATTGACATCAGTTCAAGTCCAATAAAGAGACTGATTAGATCAATCGCACCCGCCATAAACATCATTCCGGAGGTGGCAAAAAGAATTAATGCATAGTATTCCGTACGTTGTTCCTCTTCCACCTCCATGTACCGGTAAGACATCACCACTGTTAACAAAGCGGATACCAGAAAGAGCATGTTGAAGAAGATGGCAAAAGAATCGAGCGTAACCATCCCGTAAAAAGCCGAAGGCTGGGTGTCACCCCAAAGTCTATAGAGATGAATTGCCGACATCACAATCCCGCCTGTGGCAAAAAATGCCCCAACACGACTTTTGTTCTTGGGAATCAGGAAATCTACACACAACAACCCCAATCCCCAGAGAATCAGATGTAGCTGAGGACCGATAGCCCTTCCGTTAAAGAGAAAGAACTCCAAAAGATTTGTGATCTGTGGAAGTTCGGACATTAATTATTCCCTCAAGAAAGCCTGTGCCGGCAAAGGTGAAAATTCATTAGGACGTACCCTCTCAACGATTTGATTTACCGGCTCATGCAGATAATCTAAGAAAGTCTTTGGGTAAAGACCGATCCAGAACGCCAGGATAATCAGCGGAACAAACGTTGCCATCTCACGCCAATTAAGATCGGGAAGATTCCGGTTCTCCTCATGCTCCAACTTGCCGAACATTACCCGCTGGTAGAGCCACAACATATAGGCTGCCCCTAAAACTATGCCTACCGCACCCCATACAGCCCACAGCCTATAGGTGGGATCAGCAAAAACGCCTTGCAAAACCATAAATTCCCCAATAAATCCGTTCAGCGTAGGCATGCCAATGGATGAAAGAGTCATAATCAGAAAAACAGTAGCGTAAACTGGCATGATAAGGGAAAGGCCTCCAAAATCGGCAATCATGCGTGTGTGCCGCCTTTCATAAATGATACCCACAATCAGAAAAAGAGCTCCGGTGGAAACTCCATGGTTTATCATTTGCAGGATGCCCCCTTCCAATGCCACCGGGGTAGCAACAAAAACTCCCAGCATGCAAAACCCCAAGTGACTTACCGAAGAATATGCCACGAGTTTCTTCATATCCTTTTGCATCATGGCCACCAGAGCACCATAGATGATTCCGATAACCGACAAAACTAGCAAAGGGTAGAGAAAAAACATGGTGGCTTCAGGAAGAATGGGTAGGCTAAAGCGCACAAACCCATAGGTTCCCATTTTTAGCAGGATGGCAGCCAGAATTACAGAACCAGCCGTAGGAGCCTCTACATGTGCATCGGGAAGCCAAGTGTGAAAGGGAAACATGGGTACCTTAATGGCAAACCCAAAAAACATAGCTAGAAAAATCCAGGTCTGGAGACCCATGGGGATGTTTAACTGTTGCATGGCCAATACATCGAAGGACCAGACACCGGTTACACTGTGCTGGTAAAAATAAAGCGCTAGAATGCCAAGCAGAAGAAGAACCGATCCAGCTAAAGTGTAAAGAAAGAACTTGATCGCGGCATAAAGTCTTCTGGGTCCCCCCCATACTCCAATGATGAAATACATGGGCACCAACATTACTTCCCAAAAAACGTAGAAGAGAAAGAAGTCCAGTGCCATAAAAACACCGAGCATTCCTACTTGTAACAATAGAAAATAACAATAGTACTCCCGGACCCGTTCAGTTACGGCAGTCCAGGAAGAAAGAATAGCAATAAACCCCATAAGTGTTGTCAACAGAATCAGTAACATACTGATTCCATCAATACCAAAAGAGTACTGTGCCCCAATGGTGGGAATCCAATCCGCTTTGAACACAAACCTCATCCCGGTTTCCGAGTCGATGTACTGAACATTGTTGAACTCAGTTATCAGCGGTAGCGAAATGAAGAAACCAATGAGAGCCACGAGATTGGCTATCCACTTGATACTTTGGTCATGTTCCTTTCCCTTGGGCCACACTACAATGAGTGCTACTCCGAGTAGCGGGAAAAAACACACTATGGTTAAAATGTTTTCCATAAAAAAACTCATCGGCTAAACTCCTAAGTAGAGATAAAGACTGATCACCAGAATGATGCCTATCACGAAAAAGAGGGCATACCGCTGCACCAGCCCTGTCTGGACCTTGCGAAGTAGAGAGCTCGAATACTCAAAGATCTCGGCTATTAGATTGACGATCCGATCTACAATATGGATATCAGCCTGACCTGAAATCCAAGCTGAAATCCGAGTGATCGTTGCACTTCCATTGACAAACCCATCTACGACATTACTATCAAAAGCAGAAAGGAATCGTCCCGTATCCTTGGCCCGGTTGACAAACAAAAGATCGTAGGTCTCATCCACGTAGTATTTGTTGTAGACCAGCTGGTGAACCCCGCGAAATTTTTCCACCCACCAAGTTGACTTCTCTTTGTGCCGAATAAAGAAATAGTAGGCAATATAAATCCCCATTGCTGCCAAGGTCACGGAAAAAACGGTTAAGAGAATTTCCGTAGAGTGGGCATAGTGATGAACTTCCTCAGTAGCCTGATAATGGGTTGCAAAGGCTGGTTCCAGAAAATGTTCGAATATGTTCGGGCCCAACCAAGCCGGCAGGCCTAAAAATCCTACAATGGCTGATCCCACAGCCAAAATCATCAATGGGACGGTCATCACAAGGGGAGATTCCTGAACGTGATGAGCCACCTTTGGCAAGAGCCGCTCCTCCCCATGGAAGGTAAGGAACATCATCCGCATCATATAAAACGCAGTCATCCCCGCCACCAGTACCCCCACTATCCAGATCAATATGTGACCTTGAGGATTACTGAAGGATCGCCACAAAATCTCGTCCTTAGAAAAGAAGCCAGATAATCCTGGAACACCTGCAATAGCTAATGTAGCGATTCCCATGGTCCACCAAGTGGTGGGAAGGTATTTTTTGAGCCCCCCCATCTTTCTCATATCCTGCTCATGATGCAGAGCAACAATCACACTTCCGGATCCCAGAAAGAGAAGGGCTTTGAAAAAGGCATGGGTCATGAGATGGAAAACACCAGCAGCAACAGCACCCACACCCAAGGCTGCAAACATGTAGCCTAGCTGGCTTACAGTGGAGTAAGCCAAAACCTTCTTTATGTCCTGTTGAAACATGGCAATCGTGGCGGCTACAAGGGCTGTAAAAATCCCAATGCCCGCCACAATTAAAAGTACGTCAGGAGCACGACTGTAAATGGCACTGGAGCGTGCCACCATGTAAACACCAGCCGTGACCATGGTGGCGGCATGGATGAGTGCACTTACCGGAGTCGGGCCTTCCATGGCATCGGGCAACCATACATAGAGCGGGATCTGGGCACTCTTCCCCATGGCGCCAACAAAAAGGAGTAACGCGATCCAACTGAGCGGTCCCCACATTAATTCCGGAGTAGGAAAAATAGCCTCTACACCCTCAAAGACTTCAGTAAAATCTACCGTGCCAAAATAGGAAAAAATCATCATGATGGCAATGATAAAACCAAAATCACCAATGCGATTTACTACAAATGCCTTCTTGGCGGCATCGCCAGCACTCTTTTTGTGAATGTAATAGCCGATTAAAAGATAGGAACTAAGACCAACCCCTTCCCATCCCACGAACATAACCAGAAAATTGTTGGACAAAACTAATGTCAACATCATGAACATGAACAAGTTCATATAAGAAAAAAAGCGATAAAATCCTTCTTCGTCGTCAGCCATGTAGCCGATGGCATACACGTGAATGAGAAATCCAACCCCGGTCACCACCAAAATCATCACCGCAGACAAGGGGTCGAGCTGCATGCCCCAATTGATGTGAAGGTTGGCCAGATCACCGCTCATAGTTCGCACTGCTCCCCCGGTAATCCAGGTAAAAAGGTCTTGCTCGATAATCCGGTCGTGAGGATCGAGCTGGATTAGGCTCCAAAAACATCCCACTGCGAGAGAAAAAGCCAAAAACACACTCCCACAGGCTACAGAATAAACAAATGGCTTAGATTGTGGTTTCCCGGTCCGGGACACTTTCCAAAGCCCTACCAGCCCGTTGACGGCAAACCCCAAGAGAGGCAGAACGGGAATAAGCCATAGATATTCGAGCATCCACTATCCTTTCATCAAATCTATTTCGTCGACATTGACCGTCTCTTTGTTGCTGAAAAGCGCAATCACAATACCTAACCCCACGGCTGCCTCAGCAGCGGCCACTGTAATGACAAAAACTGCAAATACTTGACCCGAAAGACTGTGAAGGTGGTCAGAAAAAGCAATCAGATTCAAGTTGACGGCGTTAAGCATCAACTCAATGGACATCAAAATGATAATTACATTGCGTCTCGTCAACACTCCGATCACGCCGATAGTGAAAACAACGGTACTTAAAATTAGATAGTGCCCAATATCCACCATACTTGCTAGTGTTCCTTCATGGTCAAGACCACAGCACCCACCATGGCCACCAATAACAAAATAGAAGCTATTTCAAAAGGTAAAAGATAGGTGCTATAAAGAAGTCTACCGACTGATTCTGTGTTGTGAGTTTGCGTCCCAACGACCAGAGATGAGTTCATCGCTTCTGCTGAAAAGATATCAGCCCCTCGCACCACAAAGATAATGAACTCACAAGATAGTACCACCCCCAACACCACAGCAGTTTTCCACTGTCGACTTGCTCTTCGCTGCGCTTCCATCTCACGCACGTTAACCAGGATAATGACAAAGAGGAACAGGACCATTATCCCCCCTACATACACCAAAATCTGGACGGCCCCCAAAAATTCTGCTTCCAACAAAAAGAAGAGTCCTGCTGTAGCCAAGAGGGCTGAGATCAGGTAGACAGCACTTCGTACTGGATTGTGTGCCGTCACCGTGAGAATGGCAAAAACAACCAATATCCCTGCCAAAATGTAAAAAAGAATGGATTCCATACTTATGTTATAGATTCTAGTTCATACTTCCATAATTGTGGGATCTATATTGATGATCCTCACATCATGGTCTTTTTCCAACTTAAATACTGTCAAAACCTATTTATGGTAATTCTTGCCAAATTCAATACGATCCCAGCCCTTCTCCAACCGCTTGCGGTCCCATACCATGGACTTGCGACTGTAGGTTGCTAATTCAAAGTCCTGGGTAAGTTCGACAGCATTCGTGGGACACACTTCCTGACATAACCCACAAAAAAGACATCGTGAGGTGTCAAATGTGTAGTGGGTCAGCACTTTCTTCCTACTTTCCGGATCACGCTGGGAGCCTACCACTATGAGATTTTCGGGACAAATTTCAGCACAAAGATCACAGGCAATGCAAAGGGTCTCTCCTGTTTCAGGGTCATTATTCAGGCGTGGGGCCCCCTTATACCTTCCGGCCAGTTTAGGCTTCTCTTTGGGATACTGTTCCGTGTAGACACTCTTGTAGGTGTAACGAAAAGTTACCGCCATCCCCTTTAAAATATCTACCAAAAAAATTCGCTTTAGAAAATTCATAATGTTTCCCACATTGCCTTAATAGCAGCGTAAACAATCAAATGCCCAAGTGCCATAGGTAACAACACTTTCCAACCGTAGCTCATAAGTTGGTCAAAACGAAAACGTGGTAGAGTTCCCCGTATCCAAATAAAGAGGTATAGAATCAGGAAAACCTTGACCAAAAACCACACTACAGAAGGAAGAATGCCCAAGAAATCGAGCCACGCAACGTTTGGGAATGGCGGCAACCACCCTCCCAAGAAAAGGGTGACGCCTATTGCCGACACCGTAATCATATTGGCATATTCAGCCAAAAAGAAAAGGGAAAAACGGAACCCACTATATTCGGTATGAAACCCTCCCACCAGCTCGGTTTCTGCCTCGGGAAGGTCAAAGGGGAGACGATTGGTTTCAGCTAAACCACACACCAAGAACAAGAAAAATGCCACCGGCTGATAGAAGATGTACCACACTCCGGCCGTCTGTTGCTGTTGTACAATTTCCACCAGACTCAAAGATCCTGCATACAACAGAACACTGATAATTGAAAATCCAAGAGCGACCTCGTAACTCACCATCTGAGCTGAAGATCGTAGTGCCCCTAGCAGTGGATACTTACTGTTGGAAGCCCATCCTCCTAGGATAACGCCCAAAATACCCACTGATGAAACAGATAAAACAAATAACACGGCAATGTTGATGTCGGTTACAAAGCCTCCGGAAGCAATCGAGCTTTTAATGACCGTATCCACACTAGACGGCTCTAGGAACCAACTTAAGATTGTGTGAAGTACTCCCGCGAACATCTCGGGAGGACCAAATGGAACTACGGCAAAAACTACGAAAGCAGGAATCAATGAGATCATTGGTGCAATAGTGAAAATGAGGGAGTCGGCCTTGGAAGGCACGATGTCCTCCTTGAGGATAAACTTGAGACCATCGGCAATCGGCTGCAAGAGACCGTGCCATCCCACCCGCATGGGTCCTAGGCGAACTTGTATGTGTGCAATGAGTTTCCTCTCAAGTAAAGTTAGATAGGCAATCGCTCCCGACAAAATCAGTACAATGGCTCCGATCTTGATAAGAGGAATAATAGCGTAAATAAGTAAGAGTTCGGTCATCGATCTACCTCGCCCAGGACAATATCCAACGTCCCTATAATGGCGATAACGTCTGCCATGAGATGTCCTTTAACTAACCTACGTAACGCCTGCAGACCAATAAATGTAGGAGGCCGAATCCGCACTCGAAACGGCCGAGCTGAACCGTCACTTACGATGTAGTACCCCAACTCTCCGCGGGGACTTTCGATTCCAGAATAATATTCTCCTACAGGCGGCTTGACTATTTTCGGTGCCTTTCCTCGCACAGGACCATCAGGTAACCGATCCAACACCTGCTGAATGATACGCAGACTTTGGCGCATTTCTTCAACGCGCGCTACATAGCGATCATATGTATCACCATTCTCCCCGAGAGGTACGTCAAAGTCGAACTCATCATAGCCTCCATAGGGTCGCGCCTTCCGCAAGTCATAATCCACGCCAGAACCACGCAGTGGAGGTCCTGTTAAACCCCATTCGATTGCTTCTTCTCCGGAAATCACGCCAACGCCCTTAGTTCTGGCTAACCAGATTCGATTCTCGGTTAGTAGTTGCTCATATTCATCGATGTGGGCTGGAAATTCGTCGACAAATTTACCTACTTCACGTTCAAACCCAGAAGGTAGATCTTTCCAAAGCCCCCCTACACGGAAAGCATGAGTGGTCAATCGTGCACCGAAAAGAGCTTCGAACAGCTTGAGGATTTCTTCGCGCTCCCGAAAACAATATAGAAAGACCGTCATGGCCCCGATGTCGATGGCATGAGTTGCCAACCATAGCAGATGGCTCGCAATACGATTCAATTCCACCATCATGATCCGGATATAGCGACCTCGATCCGGAACCTCAATCCCCATCATCTTTTCCACGCCCAAAAGGTAGCCATAGACATTAGAAACAGCAGCGATGTAGTCAGTTCGATCGTAATATGGAACGCACTCTATGTAGGAACGATTTTCGCTGATCTTTTCAATGCCCCGATGGAGATATCCGATAATGCACTCAGCATCCACAACTTTCTCACCATCCAATTTCAACTTGACTCGCAACACACCGTGAGTGGATGGATGCTGCGGCCCCATGTTGACTTCAAGTACTCTAGTATCAAGAACAGTGGGTTCTTCTATTGAATTCATTCTGGAGTCCTTGTAATTCGCAAGTGTTTACCGATCCATGCCTGGTCTTGTAGCTTGATGTCATAATCTTTTCTCAGAGGATAACCGTGCCAATCGTCGGGCAAAAGAATACGTTTCAAGTCAGGGTGACCCATAAATTTAATCCCAAAAAGATCGTATACTTCCCGCTCCATCCAGTCGGCAGTCTTCCATACGGCAACAACTGAAGGGGCAGACTCGCTTTCATCTACGGCACACCGAACACGGATAAAACTCTTTTTCTTGTGAGAATAAAGGTGATAGACCAAACAAAACCGTTCTTCATTATCTAGATGGTCTAATGCCGTGAGGTCAACCAAATAGTCATAGTCTGCATCTGTATCATCCCGAAGATATAGTAGGACGTCATACAGTACATCTAGCGTAACCGTATACGTAACTTGATCCAAAAAGGATTGGCCTGATAGCACCCCTTTGGGAAACTTCTCTTGTAGTCCGTTGAGGAGGGCATTATCGACCAAATCCTCATAGGTCGGGCCCTTCTTCTTAGCAACCTTCTTAGCAACCTTGGTCGGTGGAGCGCCAGCTGTCTTTTGAGTCGTGACAGACCGGTCCGGCTTTACCGAGTCAGTAGACACCTTCTTCTCCTCTGATTCCCCTGACTGCTTGTCCTCCTGACTTTCCGACTCTTGAACTGCTCCCTCTTCGGATTTCGGGGGTTCTTGTGTTTTGTCCTCTTCGCTCATTTCATCCTACGGAATAGTAATTGTATGTATAGCTCTTGTCCGAGTGTACTAATATCGGGCTAGCTTGCCTGACGTTTCTCGGTACTTTTGGAAATGGTCATTTGATCGATCTTGTCTTGAAGTCTCATTAAACCGTACAACAACGCTTCAGGACGAGGTGGGCACCCGGGAATATAGACATCAACTGGAATGACTTTGTCGACACCCTGAAGAGTAGAATACGTATCAAAAGGTCCACCTGCACTCGAGCAAGCACCCATGGAGATAACCCACTTGGGATCCGGCATCTGGTCATACAGGCGCTGAATAACCTCAGCCATTTTGAGGGTAACCGTCCCCGCAATTATAATTAGATCAGATTGCCTGGGAGAAGGACGGAAAATTCCCGCACCAAATCGATCCATGTCGAATCGGGAGGCGCCAGCTGCCATCATCTCAATCGCGCAACAGGCCAATCCAAACGTCATAGGCCAGAGGGAAGATTTTCTGGCCCAATTAAAAACTGAATCAACAGTCGTCGTCACAATGTTCTCGTGCATTCGATTTTCAACTATACCCATTCCAAGGCACCTTTCTTCCACACGTAAAAATATCCCACAATTAAAATACCCAAAAACACTACCATTTCAATAAAAAGAAAAACTGGGAGTTGACTATAAATGATCGCCCATGGGAATAGAAAAATGGTCTCAACGTCAAACACCACAAAAAGGATCGCAATGATATAGAAGCGAACTGAGAATCGATCTCGAGCGTCGCTTTCGGGATCAACCCCACATTCGTAAGGCATCAACTTGGACGCATTGGGCTTTTGGGGACGCACCATCCAGCCGACAGTCAGGCCCACAACAGGAAGTGACAAGGCAATTACTATAAAAATCAAAATCGGGACGTACGACGCTAACACTTTACACCTCCACTAACAGCCTAATGATTGAACTTCGCTAGAGCAAGCCATTTTAGCAAATGGCACTGCCTGCGAAAAATATCATGTTTCTTTACTCTCGCAAAAGATTGTCAAAATACTCGATTGTCCTGCATAACCCTGTCTTCAGGTCGACCTCCGGTTTCCATCCCAGTAGCTTGTGCGCTTCAGAAATGTCAGGCCTACGTCGCACGGGATCATCTTCTGGAAGAGGCTTGAACTGGATGTCCGACCGGGTACCTGTTAATTCACAAATCAGTTCAGCCAAAGATAGGATTGTTGATTCTGCAGGATTACCCAAATTGACGGGATGGTGTACACCATCGCAGGCCATCAATTGCTCCAATGCCAGAACCATGTCAGAGACATAGCAAAAAGAGCGTGTTTGGGAGCCATCTCCGTAGATAGTAAGCGGTTTACCCTGAAGAGACTGTACAATGAGGTTGCTGACAACCCGGCCATCATTAATCGACATTTGCGGGCCATAGGTGTTGAAGATTCGTGCTATTCGGATGTCTACCTGATTCTGCCGATGATAATCCATCATTAAAGTCTCAGCGACCCGTTTCCCTTCGTCATAACAACTGCGTAATCCGATAGGATTAACATTTCCCCAATAACTTTCCCGTTGAGGTTGCACCTGCGGATCTCCATAAACTTCCGACGTGCTGGCTTGAAGAATACGAGCCTTAACCCGCTTGGCCATGCCGAGCATATTTATGGTACCTATAACATTAGCTTTGACCGTCTTAACCGGATTGTACTGATAATGGACGGGCGATGCAGGACACGCTAGATTGTAGATACGCTCAACTTCTAGGAGAATCGGCTCAATAATGTCATGACGGACAAACTCAAAAGACGCATGGTCTAAGAAGGACTGGACATTGATTTTGGATCCGGAAAAGAGGTTGTCGAGACACAAAACCTCGTGGCCCTGTTCGATAAAAGACTTACATAGGTGGCTACCAATGAAGCCGGCTCCACCCGTTACTAAAATACGCATAACATCTCAACAAAAGAAACCAGGAGTCTAATTTTAAAATTCACCCAGACTGACCGCATAACCTCCTGCCTATTGTGCTACTTTACATGTTTAAATACTATAATTGTGATCTGCATTGATTTCCACAACGCCGGTTGTAGATTCTTTGTTTGGATCTGTTGCTAGCTTCACGTTCACTATCTAATACTTTCTGTCCTGTTCCCAAGCCCAAGCTGTGGAAAGTATTGTCTCTATGTCCGAGTGTTCAGGTCTCCATTTTAATATTTGGTGTGCCTTGTCGGAATTGGCCACCAGACAAGGAGGGTCCCCCAACCGACGACCAGACACTTCCAATGAGATCTTCCGACCGGTAAGCTGACGTACATCCTCAACAAGTTCCATCACACTGCACCCCTGGCCTGTACCCAGATTAAAGACTTCGCTATCTCCTCCCTCACACAGCCACTGATATGCAGCCACATGTCCGGAAGCCAGATCCAGAACATGGACATAATCTCGAATACAAGTTCCATCTACAGTCGGGTAGTCATTGCCGAACACCTGAACCATTGCCAGCTCGCCTGTTGCTACTTTCAGAATCCGTGGAATCAAATGAGTTTCGGGATTATGGGACTCACCTAACCTTGCATCCAGACTGGCTCCGGCCGCATTGAAGTAGCGCAAAGAAACAAAGCTGAGCCCATAGGCCCTATCATATTCCTTGAGCACCTCTTCAACCATTACCTTACTCGCCCCGTACGGATTGATTGGTTGTAAAGGGTGTAGCTCATCGATTGGAATACGTTGAGGATCCCCATAGGTAGCACAAGTAGACGACAAAATAAATTTTCGGACATCATGGCGAAGCATAACCCGTAGAAGGGTCAATGAGTTAACCATGTTCTGCTCATAGTAAAGACGAGGATGCTCAACTGACTCGCCCACTTCACACAACGCAGCAAAGTGCATCACCGCATCTACCGAATATTTCTGAAAAATCGATTCCAGTAATTCCTCATCTGCTAACTCACCCTTAACCAAATCCCCAGCAACAACAGCCCGTTCATGTCCTTTGCTAAGATTGTCGAGACTGATAGGACGATAGCCGTTGCACGCAAGTTCGCGTACAGTATGGCTACCAATATAGCCGGCACCTCCGGTAACCAAGATAGACTTCATTTAATCCGACCGTTAGCATCTGATCTTATCAAAAACATACAGCTCAACTGCTTTACATCGTTGTACACCGCTACCTTCTAAAACCCGTACCCATCTTCACAACTCCTCATTGGCACATCCTAAGTTTCTCGAGAGTATTGCCTGATTCTCCCTCAGTTTAACAGGATAAAAGACAGGATTCATAATCCAGAATGCCCGGACAAAAACCAGACAAACATCAGGCTTGCTCAAGGTCCTTGTGGGTTTCTTCGGGTGTTTCTTCGCCTACCAGAACCGGCAGGACAAGATCACTTCACGTCTCCGTATATCGGCAGTTAGGACAAATGAACTTGCAACGCCGTTCTGACATGGAATGTCCACAGTTGGGGCAAATAACCGAACTCACCATTTCAGTGTACGTCACCTCAATGACGCTCTTGGATGATACGAGTCGTAAAATTAGGATAAATTCTCCGATGAACTTACATAGACATCTGTTGTCATATAATAGAGAGTTATGGCCAGCGCAAAGGGCCCCTCTTATTCCGGTGTCTCGTACGGACAGGCTTGGTCTGAGTCTGCAGAATTCCAGTTAGTCAGCAGCTTCCATCCAAGTCCTGATCAAAGTAAGGCTGTCGATGAACTGGTAACCAAAATCGACGATGGTCAGCAACATCTCACCTTGCTGGGCGTTACGGGATCAGGAAAAACGTTCACTATGGCCAAAATTATCGAGAAGCTTAACCGTCCGACACTGGTTCTGAGTCACAACAAAACCCTCGCTGCACAGCTGTACCAAGAATTCAAAAATTTCTTTCAGCACAACGCTGTGGAATATTTCGTCAGTTATTATGACTACTATCAGCCCGAAGCCTACTTACCTGCCAGTGACACCTATATTGAGAAAGATGCGTTAATCAATGATGAGATTGATCGTCTACGTCATTCAGCAACCAGATCGCTCTTCGAAAGACGTGATTGCCTGATCGTGGCAAGTGTCAGCTGCATCTATGGACTCGGTTCACCAGAGGCTTACTACGGTATGCTGTTGATGCTGGAAAAAGGTCAACGGATCACACGCCAAGAAATCCTACGGAAGCTAGTTGAAATCCAGTATGATCGGAGTGATAGTGAGCTGACTCGAGGAATGTTTCGTGTACGAGGCGATGTCGTAGAGGTCGTGCCTGCCTACGGTGACTACGGGATTAGAATTGAGCTGTTTGGCGATGAGATTGATGGAATACATCAGTTTGATCCTCTCACAGGAGAACTCATCAAGAGCCATTTACGCGTTCCCATCTATCCTACATCTCACTATGTCATACCCAGAGGGCAGTGGGAATCAGCATTCGAGAGCATTCAAGAAGAGCTTGAGGAACACCACGTTCAACTAGAGAAGCAGGGTTTGCTTTTAGAGGCTCAACGGATATACCAAAGAACAATGTTTGATTTGGAAATGATTAAATCCGTAGGCTACTGCAAGGGGATCGAAAATTACTCTAGACACCTCACGGGTCGACTACCAGGAGACCCACCCCCTACCTTAGTGGACTATCTACCGGAAGACTCCATGATATTTATTGATGAAAGTCACGTCTCCATTCCACAGTTGCGAGGTATGTACAAGGGAGACCGCTCCCGGAAACTCAATTTGGTCAAATATGGATTCCGGTTGCCATCTGCTTTAGATAATCGGCCTCTTAACTTTGCTGAAGTTGAAGAACGCTTTCCCCAAACACTATTTGTGTCGGCGACTCCTGGATCCTATGAACTGGATCAATCTAACCACCAAGTAACCGAACAAATCATCCGTCCCACCGGCCTGATGGATCCGGACATAGAAGTGAGGCCCGTACAGGGACAAATAGAAGATTTACTGGAGGAAATCCGCAAAAGAACTGCACAAAAGGAACGTATCCTAGTGACGACCCTTACAAAGAGAATGTCGGAGGACCTCTGTGAATATTACACGGAATTGGGCATTGCCGTTTGTTATCTACACTCTGAGATCAACACATTGGATCGCGTCAAGATCCTGAACTATCTTCGCATGGGCAAGTTTGATGTGCTAATTGGAGTCAACCTCTTACGAGAAGGTCTAGATCTGCCGGAAGTGTCCCTAGTGGCCATTCTAGATGCCGATAAGGAGGGATTTTTACGAAGTAGTACCTCCCTTATTCAGACAGCTGGAAGAGCTGCGAGAAACATCAACGGCAAGGTTATTATGTACGCTGACATCATCACCCGATCCATGAAAATGGCGCTCGAAGAAACGGAACGTCGTCGCGTAATCCAACAACAGTACAACAAGCAGCATGGAATTACACCGACAACTATTTTGAAACCCATTAACAAAAACCTGCTGGAGATGACACAATTGGACTACTATGAGATTCCTGCTATCACTGAGAATATTGAACAATATTCCTCTGCCGAGGAGATCCACCAAGAGATCAAAAACTTGGAATCTCAGATGAAAAAGGCAGCACAACGATTCGAATTTGAGAAAGCAGCAGATTTCAGAGATACAATTAAGCGTTTAAGAGAAATGGATTTGCTGCTGGGATTTTCCAGTGATACGGGTCCAAGGCCCACTCACTAAAATTGGACTTAAGATGCGTATAGAACCAACCCCTTCGATAGAAGGAGCCATTAGCCTTCCAGGCGACAAATCTATTTCCCACCGTTATGCAATTCTGGGTGCCATGGCCCACGGAACCACTTCTATTGAAGGCTTCTCACAAAGCCATGATTGTGCGTCGACCCTCAATTGCTTGCGAAAGCTAGGAATTGAAATCCAACAATCGGAAAAAGGAATTGAAATTCAAGGCTTGGGTTGGGGAAATTTTCACCAACCCCGTACAATACTTGATGCAGGAAACAGCGGAACCACCATCCGCCTGCTTTCAGCTCTGTTGGCCGGATCTCCTTTTACTTCCACCATACAAGGGGATGAGTCGTTGAATCGTAGGCCCATGCGCCGCATCATTAGTCCTTTGAGCCAGATGGGAGCGAGCATTCAAGCTAGAGATGAACAATTTCTACCTTTAAGTGTGTCCGGCACCCAACTTACTGGAATTGAGTACCCGTTACCTGTTGCCAGCGCACAGGTTAAATCCTGCATTCTACTGGCAGGACTAATGGCCTGTGGAAAAACCACGGTGGTCGAAAATATGCCCTCCCGTGACCACACCGAACGGGCTCTACCTTTTTTCAATATCCAGTGTACAAAAACCGATCAACGCCTTATGGTAACAGGACCCGCCTCCCTGGATGCCACCACAATGCAAATCCCAGGAGATTTTTCAGCTGCAGTATTTTTCATCATCGCAACACTCTTACTTCCAAATTCACGCCTGTGCTTACGTGGTGTAGGAATAAACCCTTCCCGCACCGCCCTTCTGACGTTGCTCGAACAATCCGGGGCAAAGGTTGAGCGAGCTAATCCGAGGAAGTTTAACGCTGAACCGATGTGTGATCTCACCATTCAGTTCAGTCCAGAAGTACTCAGGAGATTTCCACGTGAACTCAGTGGGCAATGTCTTGCCAGCATGATTGATGAAATCCCCGTTCTGGCGATTTTAGGGACACGCCTGCACAATGGGCTTAGTGTCCGTGGAGGTGAAGAACTCAGGAAGAAAGAATCTGATCGGATCAACTCGGTAGTTGTCAACTTAAGAAACCTAGGGATCCAAGTAGAAGAATTACCTGATGGATTTGATATACCCCCGAACCAAACCATTCAAGGAGGGACGGTTCAAACCTTTGGGGATCACCGCATTGCTATGGCTTTTGCAATCGCAGGCCTCATAGCAAAAGAACCGGTTGAACTAGACCAACCTGCCTGTGTCTCTATCTCATTCCCAGATTTTTTCGAACAATTAAAATCTCTTTATTTATGAATCGTACAATGACCAAACATATCTATCTTGTCGGATTTATGGGTAGTGGCAAATCTACCATCGGTCCAGTCCTTGCCCATGAGATGAAGCGCCCCTTTTATGATTTGGATGTAATGATCGAAAAAGAACACAACAAGACAATTACGACTATCTTTAAGACCGAAGGAGAACAGTTTTTCAGAAAGTTGGAATCGCATAGTCTCCTACAAAGTCAATGTCGCGAGCCCTGCGTAATGGCCCTTGGAGGTGGGGCATTTATTAGTAAGTCCAATCAGAGCTTCATTGCCAAACATGGAATCTCGGTCTGGTTGAAGCTGCCCCTTCAATTAGCAAAAGAACGTTGTGAGAACTCCCAAAATCGCCCCCTGTCAAAGAATCTCGATCAGTGGGAATCCCTTTTCCAGTTCCGTGAGATGCAATATAGACTAGCCGATATCCACGTTGAAGTGGCGCAGAAGTCACCTGATCAGATTGTCCAGAAGATTCAGAACAAACTGCGCAGTATAAAGAAGTAAAGGACATCAGTCTTTCTCATGGTCGGACGGTTTTGCTAACATCACCCCTCATGTTCAGGTTTTTATGCCTACTTCTCTCCCTACCATCGGGCCTTTTCCTCGGATCTTTTCAACTAGAACAAATTTCTGATCAGTTCCCTCTTGAAGGACTTGAGGAAAAACTAGAGTTCTGGAAAGCAATCTTCACTCACTATGGAGAGGGAGAGGTCGTTTTCCACGATCAGAATGATCTCCAACTGATCTACGATGTGGCACAGGTTGGTAAGAGTGTTCCCAATGATAACGTCGCATCCGAACGTCAAAAGAGAGAACTTGAAACAAGGGAACGAGAACTCCAGACAATCATGGATGATATTCGCAAATGGGGATCTACTTCCAATCGGCTCACTGAGGAACATAAACGGATTATTAGGATTTTAAAGTCTCACGGGTACACCCCTACATCGGCAGAACTTGAACGATTAATACGCAATATCCACTCTCAGCGCGGTATCAAAGAAAAATTCAGAGAAAGTCTTATCCGTTCGGGTAAATATCTCGATAGCATTGAAAAAATTCTCGAGCAACACAACGTTCCAAAAGAGTTAGCTCTACTTCCACACGTGGAGTCATCTTTTGATCACGGTGCCTATTCTAAACGAGGAGCAGCTGGGATTTGGCAATTCATTCGCAGCACTGGGCGCCAATACATGACCATCAATAGCTACGTTGACGAACGACTCGATCCATTAAAAGCAACTGAGGCTGCCGCACGTTTGCTACAGCAGAACTACAAAACCCTAGGGAGTTGGCCACTGGCCATCACAGCTTTCAACCATGGTCGTAACGGAATGGCAAGGGCTAAGAGGCTTTACGGTAATGATCTTGAAATGATCATCAACCACTACACATCTCCAACCTTTGGATATGCCAGTAAAAATTTTTACATTGAATTCCTTGCTGCCGTAGACGTAGCCCGTAATTACAACGACTACTTTGGCCACTTGAATATTGCTGAACCGATACAATTTGATAGCCTAGTTCTTGATCGATCCCATCACCTTATCCACATCACCAGCATCCCCGATTTGAGTGAAGAAATAATCCAAGAATACAATCCCCAGATTCGCCAGCCCATCTGGCAAAAATCCAAAATTCTCCCGCGCGGTCTTACCCTACGGCTTCCAAAAGGTATGAGAGAGACTGTGCAAATGGCTTTGGACTCAGCCACCACATTGTCAACCCAGACCTTCGTGACTGCTAATGGTTCGGTAGCCTACCGTGTTCAGTATGGAGACACCTTAAGCTATATCGCTAAAAATCTGGGAACATCCATCCGTCTGTTACAGCAGGACAACAACATCTCCAATGCCAACCGAATATATCCGGATCAGTTACTTTATGTTACCGGAACTACAGACAATCCATCTAGACCTGACCAATATCAAGTAAGGCGGGGCGACACATTGGAAAGGATTGCCACTCGATTCGGCATTTCCATATGGCAACTACAACAAGCCAACCACATTAAAAATCCTCACCGAATCCTCCGGGGCCAAGTCCTGCTCATCCCCGATTCATAATCTACTTTGAGAAAGCACAAAACAGGGTTAAACCCCATTATTATTAACGGTTTATCAGGCTTCTCATTACTTTCATTGCCTCTCGGCAAAGTCACTCAAATCGAATGGTTGTGGTTCGTTGTGATTTTGGGTGGTCAGTATATGGTCAATAGCTGTTTTCTCGTGCCGAGTGAAGTTCCATCATTCAGTTGGACTCTACCGGACGTAAATGACCCCCGCTTACAGAATTGGTGTTGCCCTTCGCATCTTTGTAAACCAGTTCAACGGCGTGAGAAGATCCTGCTTCCCAACCTGAGTTGACTAGATTTACCGACGTCTGCCCGACCGGGATCTCAACCTCAGCGGTCCTGATGTTGAACTAAACTGATTTGGTGGAAGGCAATTCCCAGTTTCCGCTTGTCAGAACCAAGTCCGAGTTGGGCGGGAATGGACGAGTCAGGTGTCTCGAACACAATAACTGTCTTTTCCGGTTCGGTCAGCAGTCCCGCAGGCACAAGGACTGTTCGCTCCTCGAACTCGGAACCAGCAATCGTCCACTCCCCCACCATCTGGCCATTAACTGAAACACGCACTCTCTGCTCATTGAGCCGTTCCGACACTAGGAAGGCTTTCACCAAGGCCTTCAAGAGCACGGAAGACTCAGGTTCGGAGGCTGCCAGGACGAGCGAAGCTTCTGGTCCAACAGTCCACGTATGCCCCTCCCCCGCAACAGACCAACCACGACCCTGATATTGCCGCGCATTTCCACCAGCGCCAAATCGAATCGTTGAATCCCAATCATATTGAGACACTTTCCCAGAAGCTTCCGGGTTGGGTCCAAAAGGCCAGAATGAGGTGTTTTTTTCAGGATGACCTAATTCTGAAGCGGAATCTCGATCGGACACCGCGAAAACTCGGAGTTCCGTATGGGCAAGCTCGTCGAACTCTTCTACGGGGAACTCGTACAGAAATCCCGAATTCAAAAGCGCTTCGGAACCGAATTCAGTCGCAATTTCAGGTCTTGCCACACTGGTCTTTCCTGAATAGAGAAGCTCTTCATCCCTGAAAACCAGAATGACACTTGGGACACTCAACTGCTTTTGATCTACGGCCCAACCCCGTATTTCCACTCGGTCTGTCTCATCATCGATCCTGGCCCCAACCCATCCTGAAAGGTCCTTCACTTTAACGGGTATGCGTTTCCCGTTTGAAGAAATCAGCATCTCACCAAGCTGATCTGACAACGAAATTGAGAATTCCACCTCCGGAGCCTCCTTCGTGCTGGCCAGCCAAGGTTTTCCATTCACGTCGATCACCACAAAGACCTCCACATCGTTTTCTCCACTTCGAAAAGCTGACTCCGGAACAACTGCGGAGAACTCCTCGTCAGCGGCGAATTGAGACGAACTGCGTGTAATTGCCCGAATCGTGTTATTGACAGAGATCGCTAGGTCAAGTGAGTGCTTGGAATCGGAGTTCGAAACTATTCGGCCTGTGATCTGAGCAGGGACAAACGAGGAGTCGACATCAACGTGATTAAAAAAACTTTTCCCATTAACTTCCACTGTCATGCCAGCCGTTCCTGACACATCTATTTCTGCAACCCTCTTTCCAACCAGGTCTGGATAGGGACCGATTGTGAATAGTCGATCCCAAGGTCCTGAGTTAAAACGTACCAGTTTTCTCTTCAGGCTCTCATACTTGACTTCGAGTCTTGCATCGAATGCGAACTTCTCGCCCCGATCGGAAAAAATAAGCTTCTCCCTTCTTTCCGGCTGAGAGTTATCCAGCATTGAATGCCCATCGACCTTCCACGGAAAAGGAATGTCAAGAACGTCAGCGACTGTGGGAAGGATGTCGATTGTTTCCACATTGCGATCATTCGTTACCCCTTCCTTTTGGTAAGGCGCCTTAATGAATAGGGGGATCGACATAATATCGGCGTAGTTCGTCTTGGTCACGGATCTCCGTGAATCGTTGGCCCGAAAGCTAGCTCCATGGTCGGCGGTGATCACAATCAGGGACGAATCATAAACACCAGCTTTCTTTAGTTTAGAGACGAACACTCCTAGCAGCTTGTCCACGAAACCAACCTGAAGAAGATGTCGCTGATGACCTTGAGTAACAAGCCAGTCGTCGTTCCGCCATCGATTGACGTCTTCGCCTACATTATTCGGTCCGATCACTCCTTTGACTCCTGGTCTCTCATATAACGTATAGAGCTTTCCACTGGGGAGGTATTTCCAGCTCGCATGAGGCAGCATGGAGTGGAAAAAATGCAAAGTGGGCTGTCCGGTATCATGAATGGAATCGACAAACTCCAAGAATTTCAGTTGACGTCTTGACCAGTCAGTTTCGAAGTCCTCCCACCTCTTCCTCTCCTCCGTATTGGGGGATCTGAAGTCCTTCCAGGACTCCGTGATTCGGGACAGGTCGCTGACCAAGTCCGCTGGCAAGAGAAGATGTAGATATACAATGGTCAAGTCTGACAGTAGGGCGCTCATCCGTTCGGCCAGCGTCTGTCGATTGAGGAATGATTTCTCTGGGGACAATTGCGTACTATTTTCAAGGGTGTGAAGGTCGTAGGAACCACCCATCAACGTGAAGAGGTTATGGGGATGGTCACTCAAGATCGGCAACCGAGGATTTTCAAAATTGGGGTAAAGACCATTTAACATGGCAGGAATTGAGATTAGGGTTCCCTCGCTGACCGTAGTTGCATTTCTAAACCAGTGCGATTCTCTCGCCAGAGCCGCAAAATTCGGGTATCGGACTCCATCGATCTGACGGTTCTCATCTAACAATGAAATCAGAGGAAATTCGTCGAAAACTATCATGACCACAGGAGCAGTGGCGTCAATGTCCGGATAGGTGACCTCCGTGTCTTGGACTTCAAACACGATCTTGTAAATCTGTGAATCCAATAAAAACAGCGAAGCGAAAATCAAAATAGCGGGCGATAGCACGCTGACGTACGTCTGAGCAAGATGGAAATTCGAGTAGACGACCGAGATTGCTGAGCCTGCACACAATGCTCCAATGACCAGTGCAGCACCGGGCACACCCGGAATCAGCTTCAGAATTTGAAGGCAGATTGCCGCCAGGAGGAGGGCTACCAAAATACCGTGCACCCATTTCTGGAACTGACGACCAACCAGAGCGGCGATTGCCTCTAAAGGAATTAGTAGTAAAGGGAGAAGAAGACAGACGATCAAGATCAGAAGAATAATGTCGATCGGTTTAGATTGCCGGGCAACAAAAAACTCTGCGTTGCTAGACAGTAAGTCGAACACAGGTTGTGCGATTGCAAAAGCGACTAGAATGAAGAGGTGAAGGGCATGCGTGATAAAATTTGGTCTCGTCCCCATTCCTACATTCTACTCACTAAAATCAGTTGGACAAGGGGCATGCAAACTATGGAATACTCAGCATCGCCGAGTGCACAGGGATTTCCTTCTCTGGACCGAAGT
This sequence comes from Acidobacteriota bacterium, assembly GCA_036338435.1. GTDB lineage: Bacteria > Acidobacteriota > UBA6911 > RPQK01 > JADFOI01 > JAPYTY01. Next base: position 15,805 of record JAYZCG010000037.1, on the reverse strand, counting down.
ATTGTCAGGGAGAAAAGAAGTTAAGAAACGCTTCATGGGCGGTGGAGTCAGTGTCGGTGGATATGAACAGGGTGTGGGTGGACAATCCATGTGAGGGCAATGGGGAGAACTTAACAGAGAACGTTGCCACCCACTGATAGTGATCATGCAGACGCGATGCCAAGCGTGCAGATAATCGTCGCTCGCACATCCTTTTGGGACAGGTGAATGGCCAGCTCCCACATTTGTGGACCATTCAAAAAGAGAAAGTCTCGGGTTTAGATTGACCTTCCTCTGCTCTGAGTATCCGGGACAAATGACACTTTTTCCTGGGAGTCTGAGGCTTGCCAACTTCTCATGAAAAGAGGATAATCATTACAGGCAACAGGAGAAGCATCGATCCATGAAAGCTTGGAAAACCTCGACCAAACTTGTCCTTTTGCTGGGAGTGACCTTTGTGCTCTATCCCCCCACCGTTCACGCCTACCTCGACCCCGGCACTGGCAGTATGGTGGTTCAGGCGATGGTGGCCGCCTTCTTTGCGTTTTTTCTGGCGATCAAGGTCTATTGGAGAAGGATCAAGCTCTTTTTCACCGCACTTTTCTCCACCAGCCCAGAAGACAAGGACCCATGAAACTTCCGGCCTCTTTCCGGGACCCCAGCGGCTTTCTCTTCTCTCGCGATCATCAGCTCTACCGCCAGGTCAACCCGGTTTATGGGGACCACTACGACCTGTTGATGTCCTCAGGGCTATACGACGCGCTGGTCGAGAGCAAGCTTTTGATTCCTCACCGGGAAGTCGACATTCCTCTGGAAAAAGATCATTCCGAGTTCCATAGGATCCTGGCACCCGAGCGGATCCCTTTTATCTCCTACCCCTATGAGTGGTGCTTCAGCCAGTTGAAGGAGGCAGCCTTAACGACCCTCGAAATTCAGGCCCGAGCACTCGATTTTGGAATGACCCTGAAGGACAGCAGCGCCTACAACATTCAGTTCAAGGAGGGGTCTGCGCTGCTAATCGACACGCTTTCTTTTGAAAAATATCTAGAAGGAGAGCCATGGGTAGCCTACCGACAGTTTTGCCAGCACTTTCTCGCACCGCTCCTATTGATGGTCTACCGCGACATCCGCCTGAGCCAACTGCTTCGCATTCACATCGATGGAGTCCCGCTGGACCTGGCGAGATCCCTGCTGCCCATCACCACTCTTCTCAGGCCTTCCCTATGGGTTCATATTCACCTTCATGCCAAGAGCCAAAAATACTTCTCCAGCAAGCAAGTCCCCACCAAACGCCATGTCAGCCGCACCGCTCTTCTCGGAATAGTGGACAACCTGCAGACCATCGTGAAACGGCTGAGATGGAAGGGCGATTCGACCGAATGGGCCGACTATTACGATGCAACCAACTACTCCTCGGTAGCCCTGGAGGAGAAGAAGCGGCTGGTGGGTAAGTTTCTGGATAGAATCAGGCCGGGAATGGCTTGGGATCTGGGGACTAATACGGGATTGTTTGCTCGCTTGGCCGCCGAACGAAATCACCTGACTGTTTGCTTCGATATCGATTCGTGGGCCGTCGAGAACCATTACCGGGAAAGCGTCAAGCGGGGAGAAACCGAGATCCTTCCCCTGTTGCTCGATTTGACCAACCCGAGTCCGGGAATCGGCTGGGGCAACCAAGAGAGAACTTCGCTGATCGAGCGTGGGCCAGCCGATACGGTTTTGGCCTTGGCCCTCATTCACCATCTGGCCATCTCAAACAACCTTCCTTTCGCCCACATCTCAGCCTTCCTGGGACAAATCTGCAAACATCTCATTATTGAGTTTGTTCCCAAGACCGACTCCCAGGTGAAGCGACTCCTGTCCACACGAGAGGACATTTTCCCCGACTACACCCAGCAAGGATTTGAACGGGAGTTCCGGGAAACATTCACGATTGAAGCATCGGCTCCCATTGCTGAGAGTGAGCGGGTGCTGTATTTAATGAAGAAAAAATAGAGCGGGCCTTCGATCAGGCCAACTCTATCTATAGAGATCAACTCTGTCCATGAATCCACGATAGATCCACCCTATCCCTGTGCTAAGTTTGACCCAGGATCATTCAAATCTTATATTCGTCTAGAGAGCATGTAAATATGACAAAGCAAAAACCGAGCAAACTTCCAGAATCTAAAGAAGATACTGAGACAACTCCCAGAATGCGTGTAACGGATCGTCGCTTCTGGGCTCAAGAAGAGTCTACAGTCGAAGAGGCTTCCGAATCGCATAAAAAATATCCAACTATAGTCGAAGAACTCAAGGCAAGGACCGAACTGGCTGAGCACACACTCAAGGAAAAGCTCACACAGATAGACGAGGAAAACGAAGCCTATAGGGCACGACTCCAAAAGGATTTCGAACGTCAATTAACCCAAGAGAAACTTGACCTTTTTCACAACTTTTTGGAGATTATTGACAATTTTGAACGAGCTCTCCAGTCGGCTGACAAAGCATCTACTCCGGAAAATCTGAGAGAGGGTGTTCAGCTTAACTTAGATCTCCTCCTGAGCAAGTTGAAATTCATTGGGATTGAACCTATGGAAGTGCTCCATCAACCGTTCAATCCACACGAGTCCGAAGCTGTCGGAACAGTTCCCGTAGATGACCCAACACTTGACTCCCACGTCACGGAAGTACTACAGGCCGGATTTCGATGGGATGATCAAGTGCTCCGTCCTGCACGTGTTCGGATTGGCCAGTACCGAGGCGATCAACGCTTGGAAAAAGAAGACTAGAAACCCACAATTCCCTCGACAAGTTCTTGACGGAAATGCCCCACACCCTATCGGACGCTACTCTGCCTCTTTAGACTCTTCCTCAACTACTCTAGATTCGATCATGATCCGTCTAATACGGATGGACACAGCGGGCCGTCCTCGCAACCTCACATCATTGGATAAGGGGATTCTTGAAATCTGATCAGCTACATCGATCCCCTCAACCACCTTTCCGAATATCGTGTAGTCACCATCCCACTCGGGAGAACGTTCTAGGACAATGAAAAATTGACTACTAGAAGAATTGGGATCCCCTGGCTGGCGAGCCATGGCAACCATTCCGCGAGAAAAAGGGTATGAACTAAACTCAGCCTTAAGGAATTTTCCACTATTCCCCTGACCGTCGTTGTAAGGATCGTTATCCTTGGAATTAGGATCGCCTCCCTGAACCATTTTGTTAGGTATTATCCGGTGAAATACGGTACGAGCGTAAAAACCTGTTTCCGCCAGTTCTACAAAGTTCTCTACAGTTTTAGGTGCTAGCTCTGGCAATAATTGAATTACAAGATTACCCCGATCCGTTACTAGAACAGCATGCGGTTCACCCGGAACATCTAGCTCTTCTTCAACTATCACAGATTCATCAACACTCTCACTCACTTCTGGAGAAACCGCACAACCGGAAGGAATAAAAACAAGCCCCACCACAAACAGAGTTGACCGTACGCTGGAGACCTCATGAAGTGGGTTAGCTGAGCACAAGAACCTTTGGCCCAATGACTTCAGAAACCCACCATAAAATTTATGCATAATCCAAGCTCATCAAGACTTTGGCAAGTATGCATTAAACACTGTGGAACCTCAAGTACAGGAAAAGGAGGAAAGGAAAATGCGCAAATCACTTTACCTGAGATTAGACTGTAGAGACTGTGTTCCTTTAGCAGTGAAGGCATGACACAAAGCAATGGCAAGGGCATCTGCGGCATCATGGGGCTGAGGTTCTTCTCGGAGATTGAGTAGAGTGCGTACCATCATTTGAATCTGTCCCTTGCTGGCCCTCCCATACCCAACCACTGCTTTCTTGACGGCCAGAGGCATGTACTCGACTAAAGGGATCTCAAACTGTCCCACAGCTAACAGGACAACGCCTCTGGTCTGACCCAGTTTCAGGGCACTTTTGGCATTCACGGCATGAAAGACGCCTTCTACCGCCACCACGGCTGGAGTGTGCCGCTTTAATAGCTCGCACAGCCCTGCATAAATCCGTTTCAGCCGATCGGAGAAAAGATTAGACTGACCTTTGACAGTACCTGCAATACCTCCGTATCCGATACAGGCGATATGATTCCCTTCAACGTCGATGAGTCCGTATCCGGTCACTTGACTACCGGGATCAACTCCTAGAATAACCACCGAATCATGATACAACTAAACGCTGACCGCTCCATTTATCAAGTCCCTGCTAATATCTCCATCTGGGCTTCGTCAATATCAAAATTAGCATATGTGTTGGCCACATCTTCATGATCATCCAAAGCATCCATGATCTTTAACATTTGCTCTGCCTGTTTGTTTGCTAACCGCACATCGGTCTGGGAAACCATCGTTAGGGTAGCAGATTCGATTGCAATGCCTGCAACTTCGAGACCCTGTTTGACCGCCTCAAAATGCTCCATGGCAGTGTAGATATAAAAAGTGCTTCCCTCAAATTTCAGATCTTCAGCACCTGCTTCCAGAGCCACTTCTAGCAACTGCTCCTCGGTAACCTTTTCCGAATCCACAAGAATGTATCCTTTTCTTTCAAAGATCCACTGTACACTCCCAGTTTCAGCCAAATTCCCCCCTTGTTTGGAGAAAATATGGCGCAATTCAGCTACTGTTCGATTCTTGTTGTCAGTAAGAGCCTCTACAAGGATAGCCACACCTCCAGGTCCGTATCCCTCATAAGAAACCGACTCATAATTTTGACCTGGCAATTCCCCTGTCCCCTTCATAATGGCACGTTTGATGTTGTTCTGAGGCATATTTGCATCTTTGGCTGACTGCACAGCTGCCCGTAGTCTAGGATTGGCATCCAGTTCGCCTCCACCAAGACGAGCAGCGACACTTATCTCTTTGATTAGGCGAGTAAAAAGTTTCCCTCTCTTGGAATCGGCACTAGCCTTCTTGTGCCTTATGGAATGCCACTTGGAATGTCCTGACATGATATTTTTGTGTTCCCTTGCCAGTATAGTAAGAGGTGTATTGTAACATGGACAGTCAGAGTAAGTTGCTGACACCTAATCATCTACATAGGATCGTCCAAGCAGGAGCGGGTGCGATGGCCAAGTATAAAGTAACATTGAAATATGTAGGGACTAGATATGCAGGCTGGCAGATTCAGAAAAATCAGGATACTGTCCAGGGCCAGCTGCGGGATGCTCTCAACACCATTACAGGACATCCCATTAGTATAGTCGGTGCTGGTCGAACTGATTCTGGTGTACACGCCATGGCACAGGTTGCTCACTTCAGCCTCGATCAACCAATTCCTCGAAAAAAACTTATTCTCTCCCTCAACGGCATCCTACCTTGGGACATTAGAGTCATTCACTTGAGTCCTGTTCCGTCAAACTTTCATGCTCAGAAGAATGCCATCAAAAAACGGTACGAATATCAGATATACAACGGCCCTACGTTATCCCCATTCCTCCACGGATACATCCTTCATGTGAGGCATCCCCTCGACGTTGGTTCTATGCAGAAAGCCACACAATACCTATATGGGGCCCATGATTTCACAGGATTTGCTGCTGCAGCCACGCGAGTCAAGAGTCGAATCCGCCAAATCCATCTCTCACAGATCAAAACATGTGGATCCCATATAACGTACCGTGTCGAAGCAAACGGTTTTCTCCACCACATGGTACGTAATATCGTAGGAACGCTTCTACAAATTGGCTCCGGCAAAAGACCATCGGATGACATCCCCAAAATCTTAAAATCTAAGAATCGCAAAACAGCCGGCCCCACAGCGCCGCCCCAGGGGCTGTATCTGATGAAAACCTGGTACTAATACTCCATTGACTATAAACGCGGCAAAAAATCGGTGTCTTCCTCAAACCCTTCTGTGTGATATACAGACCGAGTTTTCTGAGTCAATGCAGATATGGTAAAGTGACCGTCAACTCAATGAAAGAGCTAACAAAAGAGTTTGAGGGAATATTCGACCCTCACAGCCCTGAAATAGAACTTTTAGAACGCATTGACCCCCACAAACTCCCTCAGCATGTTGCAGTAATAATGGACGGAAACGGCCGGTGGGCAAAGCAACGCCATTTGCCACGCATGGCAGGACATCGGGCCGGCATTGCTGCAGTTAGAGCGGTCGTCGAAACTGCTGCTCGGCTATTGATTCCAGTGCTTACACTCTATGCCTTTTCAGCTGAAAACTGGAAACGACCTCAGAGAGAAGTTAGTCAACTCATGCGCCTACTCAAGGAATACATTCGAATGGAACTGCCCAACATACACAAAAACAATCTTAGGTTCCAAGCAATAGGACGTGTAGACGAACTGCCATCATCAGTTCGCAAGGAGTTGAAAAATGCAGAAGAAGAAACCCGTGGAAATGGTGGGACAAGAATGGTCGTTGCCTTAAACTATAGCGGTCGTACTGAACTTGTGGATGCTTTCAATCGCTTACTAGAAAACTCAACAACCTTCCCCATCAGCGAAGAGGACATAGAACGTAGTCTTTACACAAAGGGACTCCCCGAACCTGACCTGTTGATCCGTACCAGTGGAGAGATGCGCATTAGTAACTTTCTTCTGTGGCAGATTGCCTATGCGGAAATCTCGGTTACCGAGGTACTCTGGCCAGACTTTCGTGGAAGGCATTTACTTGAAGCAATAGTGGAATTCCAAAGCCGTGAACGCCGTTATGGAGGAATTCGCCTTACCTCCCTGCAGAGTACATCATGATACGCCGAGTCACCACCGCAGGGTTGCTGATTCCCCTAGTTATAATTGCTATACGCTATCTCCCTTTTTATCTTTTCCTCGTATTGCTCGATATCATCATCCTTCTGAGCCTTGTTGAACTCTTTAAACTTCTAGCCATCCACAATGTTAAAGGACACCGACTCACCTTTGTATTAGCCATATTACTATCTTGGATATGGATCCTTTCCCCTGTCTGGCTAATAAATTTTCTTATACTCACGACTCTAATCTGTATAGGCAATAGTGTGCTGCAATTTGGTAAAGATAAGGGCGGATTCATCTCAGCGTCAGCTAACCTACTAGCTATCGTCTACATAAGTGTTCCCGTGTCCATTGCTGGAAGTCTGCACAAAAACGGACGATGGGAGGAATTGTTGCTAATCCTTTCGGTAATTTGGGCCGGTGATACAGTTGCCTATTTAGTAGGTCGAAAATGGGGACAACACAAAGTCATCAAAAAAATTAGCCCGCACAAATCCCTTGAAGGATACCTAGCTGGACTACTGGGTTCGGTTCTCGTTGCTATAGTATTTGGGTACTATTTTCTGCCAACCTGGTCCATGCTATATCTACTACTAAGCGGACTCGTTCTAGCAGCAGCGGGTATGCTGGGTGATTTGTTCGAGTCCACAATAAAGCGCTCAGCAAATTTCAAAGATAGCTCCAATTTACTGCCAGGTCACGGCGGCGTACTTGATCGTCTTGACAGTCTCTTTGTTGCTCTTCCAGCCTATCACTTCCTTCTGATTTGGTAGAATGGGACGATTTGAAAAAACTATCAATCTTGGGATCCACTGGCTCCGTTGGCAAAAGTACTTTAGACCTCGTTGATCTTTATCCTGATCGCTTCCAGGTCTCTACATTAGCCGCCCGGAAGAGTGTCGATACTTTATACGATCAAGCACTCAAATATCGTCCCCAGGCAATTGCTCTGTGGAATGAACAAGCTGCTCAGGAACTACGAGAACGGCTCCCCACGATTGAAGTCTTGTCTGGAGAAAAGGGTGTAACCCAAGTCGCCACACACTCCGATGTAGATATGGTGGTCGCCGCCATCGAAGGCGCTGCAGGCTTAGTGCCGACCTATCACGCCTTGCTCGGGAAGAAAGATATTGCGATAGCCAATAAAGAGACTTTGGTGATGGCAGGCGAGTTAATAATGTCTATTGTACGGGATAAAAAGGTCACTCTGCTCCCCGTTGATAGCGAACACTCTGCCCTGCACCAGTGCTTACGAGGAGCAGAAAATGAAGAGGTTCACCGGTTAGTTCTAACGGCTTCAGGGGGCCCTTTCTTTGACAGTAGTCCAGAACACCTTAACGAGGTCACGATTGAAGAGGCTCTGGATCACCCAACATGGACCATGGGACCCAAGATCACCATTGACTCAGCCACCCTGATGAACAAAGGACTGGAAGTTATCGAAGCCCACCACCTATTCGGCATCCACCACAATCACATATCTATTGTTGTTCATCCTCAATCTATCATCCATTCGCTAGTAGAATTTGTAGATGGGACAGTACTTGCACAGATGAGCACCCCGGACATGAGATCTCCGATCCTCTACGCCCTTGCATATCCAGAACGATGGGACTCGCATTTACCCCGACTAGATCTACTTTCTCTCTCGGCACTGGAATTCCATCCGCCCGATTGGAACAAATTCCCTTGTATCCGATTGGCCTATCAGGCATTAGAGAGTGGGCAGACGTATCCCACTGCTCTAAATGCAGCCAATGAAGTAGCCGTTCACTCTTTCCTAAGTGGATCTTTACCATTTTCATCTATTCCAGAGGTCGTCGAGAAAGTTTTGAATCAGCACCAACCCATTCCAATGAATGACCTGGAAACAGTATTAGAGGTTGATCATCTAGCTCGCCAAAAAGCTGAAAACACCGTCAAAGGGGTAAAGCCAGCCTAACCCTTGGCTGGGAGCTTAATTTGACAAGAATCTGATAACCGACGGACAATGGCCCCGATATTATAATTCTGAGGAGGTTCGACTAATTTGACGATACTCAATTCCATCGGCTTTAGCATCATATCTTTTCTATTTGTGCTTGGAGTCATGATCTTCATTCACGAGCTCGGACACTACGCTGTTGCTAAGTTTCTCGGCATTAGGGTTGAAGTTTTTTCGCTAGGATTTGGCCGTCGCTTGGTTGGATTTAAAAAGGGCGACACCGATTACCGAATTTGCCTCCTACCTTTAGGAGGCTACGTCAAGATGGCCGGGGAAAACTATGACGACAAACTGTCAGGTGACCCTGGGGAATTTATGTCACATTCTAAAAGTAATAGATTCGCAGTAGCAGTGGCGGGACCTCTTATGAATATTGGCCTGGCCCTCATATTAGTAGCTGCGACTTTCATGCTAGGAATTCCCGTTGCAAAATACTCGCGACAACCTGCCATCATCGGGAGCATTGCAGACGGCTCCCCTGCACAACAAGCCGGCCTGCAGCTCGGAGATACTATAATAGCAATCGATCAAGAATCTATCCCCACCTGGCAGGAGGCCGAATTGCAAATTAGCATTAGTCCCGACCAGGAGCTACTATTCTCGATTAAGCGTGACGATAACGTTTTCGATCAATTGGTAACTACCACGATCAGAGAAGGAATCGAGACTGGCACTATAGGTGTGGGGCCTTTTATTCCATACATCGTTGCAGACTTAGAAGCGAACACCCCAGCGGCCAAAGCGGGTCTTCAAGTGGGTGATGAAATTATCCAGGTCAGCATTGGAAAGAAGATAGGTAAAGGATTCAGTAGTAGCGCTGAATTGATCAACAATAGCGAGGGAGTCCCCTTGGAATTTGTAATTCAGCGCAACAAACAGTTGTTCGAAACAACCATCGCACCGGAACAGATAGAGGATCAATGGCGTATTGGCACTACTGTCCAAGTTATGGAACTGGAGCAACATGGGGTTTGGGAAGCTTTCTCAACGTCAGCAAAGAGAAACTATCGCCTGACCACTCTGACATTCGATGTGGTTGGACGAATCATTACTGGCCGGACATCGTTGAAAACAATGTCTGGCCCCATCGAAATCGCCCGATTTTCAGGAATGGCAGCGTCTATGGGTGTCGTCCATTTGCTCAACTTCATGGCTCTCGTCTCACTTCAACTCGGTATATTCAACCTCATGCCGATCCCTATTCTCGATGGAGGGGTCATTGCTTTGCTTGGTATTGAAGGCCTGATGCGACGAGATATAAGTGTACGGGTGAAAGAGCGTATTTTTCAGGTTGGTTTCGTCTTCCTAATCCTGTTGATGGGCATTGTTATTTTCAACGATCTCGCCAAAACCATTACGATTTTTGACTAAATACTTAGCCATTGACGGGATTCTTTGACCCTGATTCAAAGAGATTCTACAAGAGTATCGGGGAAAGTCGGGCATCGACTAGACACATAGGAGACTCATGCGGGCATTAATCCAGCGGGTTGATGAGGCCAGGGTGACCGTAGACGGAACCATTGTTGGAGAAATTGCTGGAGGACTGCTAGTTTTCGTGGGCATCGAGACCGACGACGATGTAGAAGACCTACATTTTATAACGAGAAAGATCTTGAACCTCCGGATCTTTGCGGATACGAACGGAAAGATGAATCTTTCACTGCTAGAAACAGGAGGAGCTGTGCTTGTTGTTTCCCAGTTTACTCTACACGGTGATTGCCACAAAGGAAATAGACCGAGTTTTACACGAGTTGCCCCACCAGATAAAGCGAATGGACTTTACCAGGAACTGATTCAACACCTCCGCTCAAAAGGTGTTGTAGTCGCGTCAGGTCAGTTTCAATCCATGATGAAAGTAGATTTGGTTAATGATGGCCCAGTAACCCTAATCGTAGATTCGAAAAAGAAAGACAATTAACTACTAACCAAGAATCTATTTTCTACAATTCTCAACCGGCCTCTGCTTCAAAATCTGTAGCCGAACCTATGTATTTTTACTTCTAAACTTGTTGAATACATCTACATTGTTTCTTTGCACAAAGGCATTTTGACCACCAGCTAACAAATTTACTCTTGACAATTCACCTTTTGTTCACCATAATGTCTTTCATGCCCACAACTCGTAGACAAAAAGATATTTTAGACTATCTCAGAAACTTTGTGGAACAGCAGGGTTATTCCCCAACTTTGAAAGAGATAGCAGATCATTTTTCTCTGGCCTCTCTAAACGGGGTCTACAAGCACCTCAGAGCGCTTGAAAAGAGGGGCTGTATACGCCGCCTAACCAACCAAGCCCGTTCTATTGAACTGATTGACCCGAAACCAAATACATCTGATACTCTTCCGCTCCTGGGATACATTACTGCTGGGCAGCCGCTAGAAACTGTTGTCAATGTAGAACAAATTAGCGTTCCAAAGGAATTCCAAACTCGGGGCAATAACTATGTTCTACAGGTTCAAGGAGAATCTATGATTGAAGAGCATATTAAAGATGGCGACTATGTCATCATTGAACACCGTCCAGAGGCCCACAATGGTGAAACGGTCGTAGCCCTTATTGATGGGGAAGAGGCAACCTTGAAGAAGTTTTATCGAGAGCAAGACAAAATCCGACTTCAACCTGCTAATCCAAAATTCGAGCCCATCTGGAAAACCGAAAACAGAATTCAGATCCAGGGAGTTGTGGTTGGAATCATGAGAAAATACTAAGGAGGTAAATCATGTCATATCGAGTCCAGGTATCAGGTAAAATATTCGAAAGCGACGATCTTCGTACACTACTGAAAAGAGCTGTTGAAGCACGGCGATATTCAGATTATAGAGCTGCGTACTCAAGTGAACAGGCTCTTAATTACACACCTACTCCAACAAAATCAGTAGTGAGCTACGGGACACTCATCAAAACTAAGAGATCCACTTTCAATTGATCTGAGTTCTCACTACAGAATTATAGGAACAGGTAAGAGCACCCACACGTGGGTAAAGACCTTTCGTTTACAGAACAAACAACACAGAGTTTTTAATGTCAGAGAAGATTCGAGTTGTAATTGCCAAACCGGGATTGGACGGACATGATCGAGGAGCCAAAGTAGTAGCACGTGCTTTGCGGGATGCAGGGATGGAAGTAATCTATACAGGTATTCGACAGACCCCAGAACAAATTGTTCAAACCGCTCTACAGGAGGATGTCGATGCCGTGGGCCTCTCCATTCTCTCGGGTGCCCATATGACCCTATTCGCTCGTGTTGTGGAGCTCCTAAAAGAAAATGATGCCGAAGACATCCTGGTTTTTGGAGGTGGCATCGTTCCCGATAAAGACATCTCAAAACTCAAAGAAAGCGGGGTTACTGAGATCTTTCAACCCAGTGCTACCACCACCGATATCATTGACTTTCTGGAGGAAAACATTCAGGTCAATCCATAACACTGCGTGGACTTCGTTTAGACAGCATTCACCAATGAATGTACATACTCCAGGGGACAAACAATGCTAGTAGGAGTGATCTCAGACACTCACGGTCTCCTACGGCCACAGGTCCTGGAACTATTCCAGGACGTTGAAACAATAATTCACGCGGGTGATATTGGGAATCAGGATGTCCTGACCAAACTGCGAAGACTGGCTCCCGTCCATGCCGTGCACGGCAATACAGACGGATTTCCCCTTACGAAACAGTTCCCCTCTAAAAAGTCCTTCCAACTTCAAAATATAAGCGTATTCCTTACCCATATCGGAGGAAGTCCTCACCAAATGCGATCACGTTATCCAGAAATCGAGGACTCGGATTTGGTAATCTTTGGACACAGCCATAAACCCCTGAAAGTTCAAGATGGGCACACCCTTTTCTTTAACCCGGGATCTGCAGGCCCAGTTCGGCTCTCAACCCCAGTGACGCTGGGAAAAATCAAAATTAGTGAGTCGGATATTTCCGTTGATATTGTCGAAATTATTGGGTCCTGAGGTATTGTTATTTTCTCATAAGTCAGTACCACAGAACCATGTAGTTCCGTGAATCATAGATGTTGGATCAACAATTGGATTTTATCTACTGCACAAAGCAGCATCGATCTCCAAGATGATCTCCTCCGCTTTGGCTATACGGTCCTGGGCATCGCGGATAGGCCTCCCCACAACTAGATAGTCGGCACCTCCAGAAATTGCTTCAAAGGGAGTTGCAATACGTTTCTGATCGTCTGCAATGTCACCGCGAGGTCTGATGCCAGGACACACCAAAATCGGGCTATAGCTGCCCAGCGTTGCTCTTAACTGCGGCGCACTTTGTCCCGAGGTGATTAACCCGTCACAACCGTTTTTCATTGCCATTTCTCCTTGCTGCTGGACATACTTCATGACTTCTTTGTCTCCGCCAAAATCTTCTGCACCTAAGCTAGTAAGTAATGTCACAAAGAGAATTTTGAGATCAGTATTATCCTTTCCTGCCCGAGCTGCTTCAACTGTTTGTGCCTCTCCATGAATGGTAAGGAATTGTACGCCAAGACGAGAGACCTCAATTACAGAACGACGAATCGTCTCCCCAATGTCATACATCTTCAGATCAAGAAAAACATTCAGGTCCTGATCCACCAACCACTTAACCACATTATGTCCACCTGCGATGAAAAGTTGGAGACCTACCTTAAAGAAACGGATAGTTTCCTTAAGCTCATTGACCAATACCTTGGCCTCCTCTTCTGTTTCCACATCAAGTGCAAAGATAAGACGATCAGCCGCTGACAAATTCTGATTCACCATACATCCCATACTAGCATTGCCCTATTACAAGATCGAGGTTATGCATTGACAACCTCCAGGGCAGGTGCTAGTTTCGACCCCGTTCGCTTCGTCCACCAGGATGCTGACAATGTGTGAAAATTTCACACGCTTGCACCACTGTAATCGGCGGTCAATCTTTGGCACACAGATGGGATTTACTTCTTGAGAAGGCAGGGGGATGACGGCTGGAGGACGTGTTTGAGCCATGAACCTAGGAACCCATCCTGGGAGCTAGTCTGATTATGGATAACCCTTCACGTGAAGGGTTTGAATCCCTCATAGTTTCCTCCAAACCGTCTGAAAATCAGTAATGAAAAAGTTTGTTGGTGTCGTCACTCTGATCTTTCTGAGTATTCTTGGACTGCAATGGATCCGACCAGTTGCCCAAAATCAATCCCCTCAACTGGATTATTTTCGTATTATTTCACTAGCACCGAATTTAACAGAAATTCTCTTCGAACTTGGCTTAGGAGATCAGATCGTGGGCGTCACGAACTATTGTACCTATCCTCCCGAGGCCCTTGAAAAAGAAAAAGTGGGCGGGTTTCTGGATCCGAACCCAGAGAAGATCCTCGATCTCAAGCCTGACCTCGTGATTTCGGAACACTGGCCTTCATCTAAAATTGTTCCCCGTCTCAGAAAATTCGGATTGAACGTTCATGAAGTAATCAGCCCTCGGTCATTTGAGGAAATTTATCAGGTTATTAGAGGAGTGGGCAAGTCCGTGAATCAATTTGAAAAGTCTGAGAAATTAATCCACAAAATGAAAGAGCGCCTTGAAACAATTGTAGCCAAAGCATCCATACTCGACCATTCCCCTTCAATCTACGTAGAAATTGATCTTCCACGCTGGACTATTGGAAAACAAAGCTTTATAACAGAGGCGCTCCTCTTGTCCGGCGCCCACAATCTATTCGAGGATGTCAATAGAAGATCCTTTCAAGCGTCGAAGGAAGTCATAGTAGCTCGGGATCCGGATGTCATTTTAGCCTATACTGTGACTGCTTCTTCCATTCGCCAACGTCTAGGATGGGATGGTATCAAAGCCATCCGAGAAAGCCGCATCATCGATGATCTGGAGTGGAGTCTTCTGTCTCATGGAAATCACCGACTCCTCGAAGGCATGGAACAGTTGCAGACGCGTATCCTTAGCATGATGGTGACGCCATGAGAGGTGGTCTTCCGCTACTCATCCTGTTGATTGCGGTCATCCTACTATCGGGCGGAGCTGTTTTCATCGGTCCAGTTTCTGAACCCTCATGGACCATCATCCGGGAAATTCGTCTTCCACGGATACTTCTGACTATTATCGTAGGAATCGGACTGGGGGGAGCAGGTGCAGTCCTCCAAGGGATATTAAGAAATCCTCTCGCAGATCCGTTTATTCTAGGAACATCCAGTGCAGCAGCAGCAGGCGTGATTCTAGCAGGAGTCCTTGGTTTCGAACACTATTCAGTTCTTTACTTTATGTCACTGGGTTTTGCATTATGCTCGATCTTCGTGGTCTACCGGATCGCACAATTCAATGGAAGTGCTCCCATCCAGACCCTCATCCTGGCCGGTGTCATTGTCAATCTCTTCTTCAATGCAGCTGTCTTTTTATTCTTCTCTATTTTCTTCCGTGAATCATATACGGTGTTATTTTATCTACTCGGGAGTCTGACGGAAGGTGATTGGAAACTAATCGGAATCTCGGGGATGATTATCTTTGCCGGCTCAGTTTTGACTTGGCTTTTTTCCCGCGAGTTAAATATTCTAACCCAGGGAGAAGCTACTGCTTTCCACCTAGGAGTCAACGTTGGAAGAGCAAAAAAAATTCTTTTTGTGGCGTCCTCCGCTATGGTTGCAGCAGCGGTAGCAGTGGCTGGTCTAATCGGTTTTGTTGGCCTCATTGTTCCCCACATGATGAGAATGA
The DNA here is from genome assembly GCA_036338435.1 of Acidobacteriota bacterium. GTDB lineage: Bacteria > Acidobacteriota > UBA6911 > RPQK01 > JADFOI01 > JAPYTY01. The sequence goes on along the minus strand of JAYZCG010000037.1, from coordinate 431 downwards.
TAGTTGGCCCCGATCATCGCGTGCTAATTCCTGCTTCTGCTCTGGGAGGAGCTATATTCTTAATTCTTGCGGACTCCCTGGCACGCACTCTCATTCAGCCTCTGGAGATCCCAGTCGGTGCGCTAACTGCCTTGATAGGATCTCCTTATTTTGTTTATTTACTTCGCAAAAGAAACAATTCTGGTGAATTTTAATGCCATCTCTCTTGCTAGAAAAGGTCACTTTCGACCACGACAATAATTTTACTCTGAAAGATATCGACCTCTCCATTCCTGATGGATCTTTCTTGGCACTCATCGGTCCCAACGGAAGTGGCAAGACCACCTTAATGCAACTTATGTCGGGGCTGCTTATCCCGAGAACTGGTCAGATTACTTTAGATGAACATCCGCTAAATCAATTCAACCGTCGAGAACTTGCTAGGCAGATTG
>JAYZCG010000036.1:0-49799 GCA_036338435.1 Acidobacteriota bacterium | reverse complement strand
ATTAAAGTCACATTGACACGGATCCCTTCCTGGCTAACAATTTTTAAAGCCTTGAGACCTTCTTCTATCATTGGGATTTTCACAACGGCGTGTTGATGGATCTTGGATAAGCGGCGAGCCTCTTCGACGATGTCATCTGATTTGGTAGAGAGTACTTCCAGACTGACAGGTCCGTCCACCAGATCACAGATTTCTTTCGCCACGTCTTCCAGGCTTTTTCCTTCCTTAGCGACTAGGGAGGGATTGGTCGTGATTCCATCAACAAGCCCCAGGGACACTCCTTTTCGGATTTCCTCGATATTGGCTGTGTCCAAAAAAAATTTCATGATTGCTCCCCTCTCCTAGTTTGGGTGATCGCTGATCGTAATCCATCGAGATGACAACGTACCACAGGCTGCTGCCTTCGGCCAGAGCGTTTAACATTTTAGTTAGCATGTTTTCGAGATGAAGAATCCTGACCGTGTTTCCACTCTTAACAAAAGATGTTCAGGAATTCTCTAGGGAGTTGCTATGGGACCTGAGATGGGAGAACGGAAGCCTTCATTGTCAACAAACCGAAGCCAATATACACAGATCTGGCTCGCCCCAGGGTGATCTTCTAGGAAAAATCTATCGCCATCCTGGTAACGAGATATTTCACCGATTTCCACCCGGCTTAACAATGCGACATTATCAGGATCTGGGATGGGGTTGCTACAATCTCGGTACATCTCCACCCACTGAATATTTTGAGAAGGAAGTGAAAAGATAATCTGCAAATGATCTGCCACGCTGACAATTTCTGCGGTGCTATCTTTGACGGTATCCGCCACAATAACCAGGGGTGGAAGTGGGGCCGCTACTTTGCCACAGCTGGAGAATAGGAAAAAAAAGACCATTAACCACGGATTCCGAGCCTCTGCAATTTGACCTCTTAGGCTAAATCTCGTCCCGCAAGGCCGAGATTGTACTCTAGTTTTCAATTTCAAATTTCTAGGCTTCCAGTTCCATCTTCGCCCGGAACTCCATGCTCCAATTATCGGTTACTCAATCAGTAAAGGCATTTAGGATGGTGGGTGGTGGGCAGTTCTAATAAAACGATACTGCTCAAAACAGTGTCGACAACCAAAGAGGTGCTCTATCGTATCAATAACATCGACGTCTGGGAGCTGATGTTTAGCAAGGGAGTGAAGTTTTGAGGGATGCACATGGACAGGTCGCATATCAGGAGGAAAGGTGACGGTGAAAAGGATCTTAGTGATTAGAGGAATGTGCATTGTCGTGCCTAATGGTAGCAGATTTAGGGGATAGCTCAAAAGAATGGCGGAAGCCCTATGCTATATTCTTGTCTCGTGGGCAGAAAAAATATCAAATGGGCTATCCGTAGGGTTGCAGAACTACGTCATGACATCGAGAGACACAATTTTCAGTACTATGTGCTAGATGATCCCGATATTGGTGACGAGGAATATGATCAATTGTTCCGGGAGTTAGTTTCCTTGGAGAGAGAACACCCAGAACTTCGGTCTTCAGACTCTCCTACTCAGCGTGTTGGAGCTAAGCCGCAAGAACAGTTTGGAAAAGTCGAGCATCACGCTCCTATGTTGAGTTTGGCAAATGCCTTTGACGGTGATGAGTTACAGGCTTTTAATAGTAGGATAATAAACCTCCTTGACACGGAAGAAGTCGAATTTATCACTGAGCTGAAAATTGATGGTACTGCAGTTGCCCTCACATATCAGGAAGGGATTTTAAAGAGAGGTGCCACTCGTGGCAATGGCTTAGTTGGAGAAGATATAACTGCTAATCTTAAGACAATTGGGGACATCCCTCGAAAACTTCAGGACACTGCAACCAGGCCGCAGGTGATGGAAGTTAGGGGAGAGGTTTATTTGCCCGTGTCCGCGTTTGATCGTGTTAACAAGAAGCGTGTGGATGCAGGTGAGAGTCCATTCTCCAATCCCAGAAATGCGGCCGCCGGAGCCTTGCGGCAGCTTGATTCTCAGATCACAGCATCACGGCCACTGGCATTTTTTGCCTACTCCGTTGGTTATCTGGAAGGTATGAGCTTGGACACTCAGTCCCTAGCTCTAGAACGATTAAAGGAGTGGGGTTTTCCCGTGAATTCTAACTATTGCTGTCATCGATCTATCGATGGTGTACTCGATTTCTGCAATCACTGGCAGGGAGATAGGGGATTACTAGATTACCAGATTGATGGCATCGTAGTAAAAGTCAATCGCTTGGATTATCAGGATCGCCTGGGGACGGTCAGTCGAGATCCACGTTGGGCTATCTCCTACAAGTTTCCTAGTGAGCTCGTCAGAACACGTCTTATCAAGATCGGTATTAATGTCGGTCGTAGTGGAGCGCTGAATCCGTACGCAATCCTAGAACCTGTAGAGGTGGGTGGAGTGACCATACGTGCCGCTACACTTCACAACGAGGACGATATCAGGCGCAAGGACATTCGCGAGGGTGATGTGGTAATGGTTAAACGGGCGGGTGATGTCATTCCCCAGGTTGTGGGGGCGGTAAGGGAGAAACGCACCGGTAAAGAAAAAAAGTTCCGATACCCGACGGAGTGTCCTATTTGTGGTGAAGATGTAAAGCGGCAGACTGGGAAAGCCATGGTCTATTGTACCAATCTCAAGTGTCCTTCCCAGGGGCTGGAATCTTTGAAGCATTTTGTTAGTCAAGGAGCCATGGATATTCGCGGGTTGGGGTTTCAGACACTTGCGAAACTTCTAGAATTAAATCTGGTTGAGGATGCTTCTGACTTATACCAGTTGACTGACAAAGATCTCTCCCGACTCCCAAACTTTAAGGAGAAGTCCATTGAGAATTTGTTAGATAGCTTGGAGAGGAGCAAGTTGCAGCCCTTTGAACGAGTTCTTTTTGCCCTTGGGATCCGGCATGTGGGAGAGCGTGTTGCCCGACTTCTCGTTGAACATTATGAAGACATGGACACTCTCACGAAAGCTTCCGAGGAAGAGATTGTCTTGATTGATGGCATCGGGCCAGAGATTGCCCGCAGTGTCTGTACTTATCTTAATGAGAAGGAGAACTTAATTTTGATCCAAAGACTCAAAGAGGCTGCACTTCAATTAAGCAGTAGAGGAATGGAGTCCAGAGACAAACAGAACTTTGTGGGAAAGACTTTTGTTATTACCGGTACATTACCAACTTGGAATAGAACTCAGGCAACATTGTTCATCAATAGAAATGGCGGCAAAGTAACCCCTTCAATCTCCTCCAAGACTGATTTTGTTGTGGTGGGCGAATCTCCTGGTTCCAAATTAAAAAAGGCCCGAAAACAGAACGTTAGAGAAATTTCAGAGGAAGATTTGAGGGAGATGTCTAAGTAGACATTAGGGCAAGGACGCAAACAATCATGGAACGAGAGATGCGTATTTCAGACGAATCGAAACACCTTGTGGGTGGGTGGGGATGGAGTCCCTGCTCGTGAAGGTTTCTACTCCGACTCGGATTGATTTGGCGGGAGGCACTCTCGACATCTATCCAATCTACCTGTTCGAAGGAAGTGGACTAACTCTGAATGTTGCCATCAATCTGATGAGTAACGTGGAACTCGAAAAGCGTCCGGACAAAGGGATCAGAATCGAAGCAGAAGATCTCGATCTTGTTCTCGAGGCTTCGTGTCTGGATGAGTTGAAAAGTGGGGAGTCCTTTGCGCGACTTGATCTGGTGGTACGTATCTTGAAATTTTACAAGCCTACCTGTGGGTTGACTATACGTATTAGGAGCCAGATTCCTGCGGGTTCAGGCTTGGGAGGTTCTTCATCTCTTCTGGTAGGTTTGAGTACCGCTCTCATTCAGTTAGAGGATCTTCCTGTTAGCCAGAGACAGGTAATTGATTGGGGAGGGGATATCGAGACTCAGTCTATTCGTGTTCCTACCGGAAGGCAGGACTATTTCCCTGCCATGTACGGAGGGTTCAACGCCCTCTGGTTTGAGTTACAGGGGATTCGGCAGGAAAAACTCGAACTTCCGAATCAATTAAAGGATCAACTGCAGCATCAGTTGTTACTAGGATACTCAGGAGCATCTAGATTTTCCGGGGCCATCAATTGGGACATTGTTAGACGTTACATTGATGGTGACAGTGACACAGTGACCAAGATGGAGAAGATTCGACGGACTGCAGGTGCCATGTATGAGAGTCTGAAATGTGGAGATCTGGACCAGTTTTCTCAACATCTTGCTGAGGAGTGGAATAATCGGAAGGGGTTAGCCGAAGGTGTAAGTACGCCAGCAGTGGAAAGGATATTTGAGGCCAACAATCAGGTTGGGGCATTGGCAAATAAACTTTGTGGTGCAGGAGGGGGCGGGTGTTTTGTGACTTTAGCGAAGGATGGTTGTGAGGCCGCTGTCAGGGAGGCTATCCTCGACAATGGAGGACAGGTCTTGCCTTATAGTTTCGCAGAACATGGTGTGCAGGTCACACAGTAGGAAGGAGGAGGCTGTTGTAAGGAAGATGCCGCATGTAAAATTGGAAAGCTGCCCCAACTGTCATTATACGTTACTTGAAAGAAGTACCAATTGCCCCTATTGTGGCATCCAGCTGACTTATTCTCCGTGGAAAAAATTGGCTGCATGGCTTCTCCTGATTTTGATCGGTTACGGTCTGGTAGATTGCCACGTGCGCATGCTTGATGGTTTACAAGGTTTCTAGATTTTCCTTCCTGGAAGTTTCTCCCAGGAAAGCGCCCGAGATAGCCACATACAGGTTGCCTGATAGATTCCTGGACTTGTACTTTCTCTCGGGCCTGCTATGTTCACAATATAGACGTGGCACTGGTTGATCCATTCTCTAACAGTCTCTTGAGCTGGATTAGTAGATAGGTCTAGAACCAAGAGGGGGCGCTCATACTTTTTTGCAAGTTCTACCGTGTATGCGCTACCGCCGGTGAGAAATTCTTGATATAGGACCAGTGTCCCATCGGAATCTCTCACGTTCCATTCGGTTCTCTGAGAATATCGTTGTAAAGGGGTTTCTAGGAGAGGATACATTACATCGAGAACCCCATCTTCGGCCCGCCGATCCTTAGGACACCATCCACCGCAAGGTATTTCAAGTTTTAGCGCCGTATCTAGAGCAGCGCGATCTACCCCAGTTTGGCCTCCCGAAACTATACTCTGGATCATTCTGTTGTGGCTAGGGATTGCAAGGAGGCCGGCACAACGAGGATGGTGCCATCTTGGGACAATGTTGAGATTTCATCCCGAAAATCGACGAGTGCTTTTGTTCGGAAATTGTCTGAAGCTTGAGCGTTGTTAGCAATGTGGGGATGCCGTGTACAGATAGCCTGAGCTTGGACACCTTTTTCTTGGAGGGCTTGGGCTATTATGATTGCACTGGCACGTTCAGCATACGATGCCACCATTGCTTGGGCTTGGAGGCTCAACTCACCAACTAGGTATATACCCTCCAGCAAGGTGCTGAACTCTTCGAAAAGCTCTGAGAGAAAACTTTGGGCCTTATGAGAAACTGGAGGAGAGGTTAGTTGGCAGACTACTTGTATTAAAAAAGTTCTCACTTCCTCAGCAAGTGTACACGCCAGAACGAGATCCTGATTGGCAGATTTCCTTCCAGCTTCTGTTAGCCTTTTTTCAGTTTCTCCAATTTCTGCAACTAAAACAAGGGATGAGTGGTTTTCCGATGTGATGATCGACTCCAAAGCTTTGGAAATCATAGGAGCATTCTGGATGAGAGAGCTGTGGAACTCGTACAATGTCATTCGTGTAGTACCTCAGCTTGATCATGTCACAAATTGTAGGGTCTCGCCAGTTTTGGTCTGCGACAGTAATCTGGAATTCTCTGCATGGAGTTTATGAAAGGGCATTTCCCTAGCCCCGCGGTCCCCCCCGTGACTACAACCATCTGCATCCAAGTTTGACAGGACTGTCATACTGAGGAACTGTACTGAAATCTAACAAAGAGTTATCGTAGAGAGTTAGGATCCAGACTTAATGTTAGGGGGAGCAAGTAAATTATGAGTGGTAAGATTTCTAAAACTGAAGGAGAATGGCGTCAGCAGCTTACGCCCGAGCAATTTCAAATCTGTCGTAACAAGGGGACAGAAATCGCTTTTACGGGGCAGTATTGGGATTGCAGAGAGGATGGAATCTATCGATGCGTGTGCTGTGACAATCCATTATTCGGTTCAGATACCAAGTTTGATTCTGGCACCGGATGGCCTAGTTTCTGGGACCCTTTTTCCGAAGATGCCGTAAGTACTGAAATAGATGACAGTCATGGAATACGTCGAATCGAAGTTCTATGCAGTCGTTGTGACGCTCACCTTGGACATGTTTTTGGGGATGGGCCAAGCCCCACAAACAAGCGCTATTGCATCAATTCTGCATCCCTTGAGTTGGAAGAGAATTCTTGATTTGTGAGACGAGAATATGTGATCTCAACGGTCAACTACATTACTATGGTAGAAATAGGAGTGTTTTGAAGTCAGAGTGTTGTTGATGTTTGTGAAAATGTCGGTGAGTGTTGAATGCCATGCCAGTTATTAATACACAGCGTCTGAAGAGGCTTCCTCCCTATCTGTTCGGGCAGCTCAACGAGACTAAGCTGCGGCTTCGCCAGGAGGGTAGTGATGTCATCGATTTAGGGATGGGGAATCCTGATCACCCGACCCCTCAACATATTATCGACAAGCTTTGTGAGGTGGCCCAAGACAGAAAAGCACACCGTTACTCGGCTTCCAAGGGTATCCCAGCCTTACTGAAGGCCATTTGCCGATTTTACAAAAGCCGTTTTAATGTAAATTTGGACTCTAGCACTGAGTGTATTGCAACTATCGGTTCCAAGGAAGGTCTAGCACATTTGATGCTAGCTTTGTTGGATCCAGGTGATTTGGCGTTGATTCCCAATCCCAGCTATCCCATTCACATATACAGTGTAGCCATGGCCGGTGGAAATGTAGTTTCCATACCTTTACGTGAGGAAGAGGAGTTTGTGCCTGACATGTCGTACATTACAAGGGAAACTTGGCCTCGGCCCAAAGTCATTACACTTAATTTTCCACACAATCCAACCACCGCAACGGTCAGCTTAGATTTCTTCGAGGAGATCGTACGTTTTGCTAAGGATAATCAGATCATGGTAATCCACGACATGGCCTATGCGGATCTCACTTTCGACGATCACCAAGCGCCCAGTTTTCTGCAAGTGCCCGGAGCAAAGGACGTGGGGGTAGAGTTTTATACGATGTCAAAATCCTACAATATGGCCGGATGGCGCCTTGGTTTTTGTGTTGGCAATCCCGACATGGTTGCCGCGCTTGCTAAAATCAAAGGCTATTGTGACTACGGTATTTTTACCCCCATTCAAGTAGCTGCCATTTCTGCTTTGGATGGTCCTCAGGATTGTGTGAAACGTCAGTCTGAAATTTACCAGAGTCGAAGGGATGTTTTGTGTGATGGGCTCAATCGTATTGGATGGCCCGTTAAAAGTCCCAAAGCCAGCATGTTTGTGTGGGCACCTATCCCCGAGCCCTATCGAGAGATGGGTTCAATGGAGTTTTCTATGATGCTTATGAAGGAGTCTCATGTAGCCTTGGCGCCCGGGATTGGATTCGGTGATTTGGGAGAAGGTTATGTACGGATTGCCATGGTGGAAAACAAGCATCGACTTCGGCAAGCCATTAGAAATATTCGCCGCTCGCTCACCAAGTTAAAGGCCCCTGGATCTCCCCAGCCTGAGATGAAGTAGATTAGGTCATTATCTTACTACTCAAGATCATTGGCTCCTAAAGTGTCTTGGTGTATGCCCTTGGAAAAAGGTCCGGTTGTAAAGCTATAAAAATCTTAGCATGTTGTCTTTTGTGTTCTTCCAACAACGTTACAATTTCACTATTTGACTCTTGTTGGCTATCGATTCATCGGCTGCAGCCAGAGCTGTGACCACTTCTAATCCGTCTTTACCATCGGTCAGGGGGGTTGTGTGGGTGAGGATACAATCAAGGAAATGGTCGCATTCGCTGGTCAAGGGTTCAATTCCGCGAACCAAAGGACTTGTGACAGAACCTTCCCGGAGGGTTAGGCGAAAAGATCCAAAGGTATCTGCATAGAGAGGGAGAGGGTTTACCTGTTTCACTCCCTTGTCGTAGATGCGTACAGGTTCGTAAATATCCATGTCATTCCAAACCACCATTTTTTCACTTCCAACAATGGTGATCTCCCGTACCTTACGAGGATGTAACCAGCTGACATAGATCGTTGCCAAAATTTGGTCGGCATACCAATAGTTTGCGATAACCGTGTCCTCTCGTTGCTTCGACAAGTAAGAGAGTCCCGAAGCGGTGACGTCCGATGGCTGATCGTCTAGCCAATAGTTGAATATACTCAGATCATGAGAGCCCAGATCCCAGAGGGAGTTGACGTCAGTTCGGACTGGGCCTAGATTGGTACGGATGGCATGCATAGAGATGACTTTGCCGATTACGTTTTCCCGAAGAAGTTCCTTCACATACTGGATGCCAGGATTAAATTTGAAGATATGACCTACCATGAGAATCAGTTCTTTCTGTTGTGATAGCTCAATTAGTTTTGAGCACTCCTTTACTGAACGGGCTAAAGGTTTTTCAACAAAGACATGCTTATTGGCTAGAAGTGCTTTGCGGGCGAGTTCATAGTGGGTGGAAACTGGAGTTGCAATGGCCACCGCGTCGGCTGTGGGATCCGCAGTGGCCTCATCTGGGTCGTTGGTCAGGTGTACACCAGGGAAGCGTGTAGAAAGGACGTGTAGTCTTGTATCATCTACATCACAGATCATTCCCACCAAGCTACGGGGGGAGTCGAAGAAGTTTCGAATGAGATTGGGTCCCCACTGGCCGAGACCAATTATATTGATTCGTATCTTATCGGTATCGTGCACGCGCTACTCCGTCGTTGGTTGAATCTGGGATTTAGCATAACATGCGGAAGTGGAGAAGAGCTTGTCACACGTCGGCAAATTCTGTGGTCATGCTCCACATTGAGCAACAGATCCATAGCGATAGATCAGAACTCAGAGTCATTCTCTGGCTCGTCAGTTCTTCAGTCGGTTCTGTGGATACTTGCGTCTAGGGCAATCAGATCACCCTCAGCAGTCGGCACGAGAGGGTTGATGTCAACCCCAATGAGGGAACTCTCAGCTGACATAGCAATGTCGGAGAGGGTTAATAACAGTGATTCAATGGCCTTGGGTTTAACTGGTGGCATGTTTCTTGCACCTTGCAATAGAGATACCCCGCGCAACTGTTCTATCATGTTTGCGATATCTTCGGAAGTCACCGGTGACGGGCGCATGGCTACCTCATCAAATACCTCGACCCAAATACCTCCTAGACCAAAAAGAATAAGTCGGCCAAATGTTGGATCTGTGTGGATACCAGCAATTAATTCCAGAGGTGTTGGCAACATCTTGGAAACTAGAATGCCCTTTATGTCAGCCGTGGGCACGGTTTTTTTGATTTGACGCATGATGAACTGATAGGCGTTTTCAACAGCTTCTGCATCGTTCAAGTTAAGTCGAATGCCTCCAACCTCTGTTTTATGAACAATTTGAGGGGATTGAATCTTGAGAACGACCGGATATTCGAGATCTTCGGCACGATGGACAGCATCCTCTGCGGATGTGACCAAATATTCATCCACTACTGGGATACCACACTGTTTTAAAAAGCATTTGGAATCGTACTCAGTAGGGGATTTATTTAGTGAGTTGAGAGCGACTTGGAGATCCGTGTCCAAGTTGTTCCTTGTCCTGCTTTTTGAATGTGCTTTGTGTCGTTTCAGGGCACGGGAAAAATGTAGCAGTGCCGCCATCGATTCCACAGCTTTTCCTGAAGAGTGATAGGCAGGCAGATTGGCGGACCTCAGAGTTTCATATGGTAGGGAGGCACTTGAACCGGCCAGAGTCACTCCAAAGATTGGTTTGTCAGTTGATGGAACATGTTCAAGCAGTGCCGTGAAGCGGGATTTTCCAGGTTCGCCACTTCCTGCTGTAATGACCACCAGTCCGTCAATAGCAGCATCATTGATCAAGGCTTCCGACATGGGCCCTACAGAAGTAGGATTCTCGGATATGGCGGCAGTCGCATCAAATGGATTGCAAACTTGGCCGGTGGTAAACGGTGGAAGAAATGTCTTGAGTCGTTTGACTGTATCGTCGGATAAAGCGGGAACAGTAAGACCTAAATCCTCTGCTCGGTCGGCTACGATAGCCCCGGCCCCACCCGAATCGGTAATGACGCCAATGCCTGGCCCTTTTGGAAAACGTCCGGCTCTGCAGGCTCCTGCCAGGATGAAGAGATCATCCAAATCACGTGCTTCAATGACTCCTTTTTGTTGGAAGATCGATTGCAGGGCCTCATAAGAGCCAGCTAGTGCTCCAGTGTGTGAAAGGGCCGCTGCGTTTCCCGTTTCCGAGCGCGCAATTTTATAGACGATCAGCGGCTTGTTCAACTCTAGTAGGCGATCGCATAATGACAAGAAACGTGGTCCATTGCGAATGGACTCGACGACGGCAACTAAGACGTCACTGCACGTCTTTTCTGCTAGATAGTGGAGTGCTTCAGTAAGGTCGAGATCTGCTTCATTTCCTGTGGCTATACCATAGCTAATGTTTACACCAGCATCAAAAGCTCGATTGGCTAGTCCCACCAGAAGTCCTCCACTCTGGGAGACTAACCCAACGCGGCCTCCTGGGGCATCTTCCATATCAGTGACGGATCCAAAGGTTAGGGGAATCTTGTCCACAAAGTTAATAACTCCCAAACTATTTGGTCCACAGATTATCAGTCCCGTATCTGTGGATAACTCTTTCATTCTAATCTGAGCGTTAGCCCCCTCTTGTCCAGTTTCAGCGAAGCCTGCACTTACCACAATTGCGGCCTTGACTCCGAGCTTGGAACAATTCTCTAGCATGGGCATCACATGCTTGGAGGACACCACCAGCAGAACCACTTCCGGTACCTTCGGTAATTCGTCCAGGTTAGGATAGCAGCGGATTTCTCCAATCTTAGTGCGGTTGGGATTGACTAGGTAGATGTCCCCATCGTAGCCGATTTGTTGCAGATTAGTCAGAGGGCGGGAAGCCACCGTGTTGGGGCGGCTAGAGGCCCCAACGATAGCAATACTAGTTGGTGCTAGAAGCGGTCGTAGATCACGCATGGGCTTTCTTCTATCCGTGGTGGCAAGATACACTGTCCATTAATCGGCAGTCCGCGTATAGAACCAAACTCACTCTTTGTTTTTATTTTGTTCGAAGGCACCGAGTCCGGGTCGATAGGTTTTGTCATCAATGAACTGCTTGATGCCCTGGTCTCGAGAACCTTCTGAATCCCGAAAGCGAAGTTGATCGTTCTTGGCAGCCAGATAGTCATAGGCCTGATCAAAGTCCATGTCCCGGGACATTTTAAATGCCTCCTTGGCATGCTTGAGTGTTTCTGGATTAATTTTCTTTACATCTTCAGCTAGCGATAAAACCGCTGAACGCAGGTCGGAGAGGGGAACCGACTCATTAACAAGTCCCAGCTTGGCGGCCTTTTTCCCATCAAACGTTTTACCGGTAAGAATGTAGTAGAGAGCATCACGGTAGTTCATTACTAATGCTACATCACGCGTTACGTATCCGCCGGGAAGAATTCCCCAGTTAACTTCGGAAAGACCGAATGTAGCTTCGTCGGCGGCTATGGCCAAATCACAGGAGATTAAAGGGGTGAAACCTCCCCCGAAACACCATCCATTAACAGCAGCAATGGTCGTTTTTGGACACATCCGCAATCTGAAGTATTGCCAGTTTCGCATTGACCAGCGTACTCTGATTTGTTCGGCTGGGTCATTATCCAATGCTCGAAAATATTCTTTCAAATCCATTCCTGCACAGAAGGACTCCCCAGCACCAGTCAAAACAATCACGTCAATATCTGGATCTAGGGATAGGTTGTTGAGTGCCTCCTCCATCTCGTAGTGCATTTGAGGGTTCATCGCATTACGTTTTTCCGGACGATTAAAGATCAACCATCCTACCCTATTGTCCTTCTCTATCTTGACCGTTGAATATTTCTGGTTATTCATTGATTACTCTGCCTCCCAAAAGCTACCTTGTGACTCTACTGGAAAAGTTCAGCTGCTTTATGTCCACGTGGACGGCCGGCAATGGCTTGTTACACATCAAGCGATGAAAGTGCCCCTATCGGGAAATTATCTGGAGCTATCAAAGCATAAACAGGGTAAGGTCAGGGGCCGATATCGATCCCGATGTGCTTTAACTGGGTGAACTCGTACAGGCCTTCTTCTCCGTATTGACGTCCAATCCCACTCTGTTTGTAGCCTCCCATTTCAGCTTGGTAGGGTAGCTTACCGTAGCAATTAACCCAAACTGTTCCAGATTTTATGCGGCGGGCGAGCCACAAAGCCTTATTGACGTCTTGAGTCCAGACGGCACCTGCCAAACCAAAGATGGTGCTATTAGCGATGGCAGCGGCCTCATCTAGGTCCTTAAATCGGAATACCGAGACAACCGGCCCAAAGACCTCTTCTTTACTAATTCTGGAGTCGACGGGTACGTTATCGAATACGGTGGGGGCTATAAAGTTACCCTTGGAAAGTTCCCCTTCGTCAGCCACCCAACCACCAGTGACCAGATTCGCATCCTCCTTGCCAACGTTGACGAATTCCATCACAGTTTCTAGCTGACTCTTTGAAATAACTGGTCCCACATCAACCCCTTCATTGGCGCCGTATCCTAGCTTCATTGATTCAGCTTCTTTTTTGAGAATGGCGACAAACTCATCGTGAATGGAATCCTCTAGTAGGATACGCGTTCCTGCGTAGCACACCTGACCTCCAAAGGACACCCACGCGCCCTTGATCGACTGCTGGGCCGCTTTAACCAAATCAGCATCTTTCAAGACTACGTTGGGAGATTTGCCCCCCAACTCCAGGGAAATCTTTTTCAGGCTATCTGCAGCCTGTTTCATCACCTGTTTACCCGTGTCCGAAGACCCAGTTAAGGCAATCATGTCGACTTCTGGATTAGTACAAAGTTCGGCACCCACTACTGACCCCGTGCCGGAGACTAAACTCACAATACCTGGAGGAATTCCCTCAATTTCAGATAGTACTTTGATCAATTCATAGCTGATGGCTGGCGTATAGCTAGCTGGCTTAATGATCACCGCGTTGCCAGCTGCCAGAGCCGGCGCCAACGATCTGAGCATCAGTACTACGGGGAAGTTGAAAGGAACGATCACTGCAATCACTCCGATCGGCTCTCTCAGGACAAAGCTGAAAAAATCTGGAAAGGGCATAGATGTAGTACCAAAAACATTTTGGGCTAGGCCGGCATAGTACTCCACAATGCCAGCTCCTCTGTCCACTTCATAGGTTGCATCATGCAGAATCTTGCCATTTTCGTCGGTCAAAACTCTTCCAAGATCACCTAGGCGGCTTCTGAGTGCTGTGGCATATTCATTCAGAACCCGAGTCCTGAGTTGAGAATCTTCTGCCCAATTAGAATTCTCGAAGGCATGCCGAGCTGTGTTGATCGCTTCTAGAATATCTTGAGAGGAAGCGTTTGGGGCTATTCCAACCGGTTGGCCTGTTGCCGGGTTAAAAGATTCAATGAGACTACCATTGGTAGAGGATCTCCACTCGCCGTTAATGTAGTTGCTGCACTTAATCATGTGCGTAATCTTGCACGGGAAACTCAGGAAAGTCAAGACTTGACACGATCGGATTTATTGTTTTTCACTGAGGCTTGGAAAGGCTTTCACAATCAGGAGCAAGCCGATCAACATCAGCCTTGACGAGTCCCAAGACGTATGGATAATATGAACTTCTTTGTGCAGTCTGCCAGGTTTTCTCCAACCAGTAACCAGGCTGGGAAGGACACAAGTGGATCTTCATTTTAACAAAGAGCAAGAGCAGTTTCGTTGTGACCTGCATAGGTGGCTTCGGGACAATCTAGAGCGTCCCTGGATCGAAGAGTTACGTGATTCTAAAAATGATGAGAAAACTCTCTTTGACATTCGCCGTCGTTGGCAGGGGAAGCTCTACGAGGCTGGCTATCTAGGCATTCATTGGCCTAAGGAATGGGGAGGTAGGGGGCTCACGATCATTGAGCATGCCATCTTTATGGCGGAAACTCTTCATGCTCCACCAATCGCCTCACGTGTGGGAATCAATCTCTTAGGTCCAGCCCTCATTCACCATGCATCCGAAGAGCAACGCCGGCGTTTCATTCCCAAGATGCTTTCCGGGGAAGAAGTCTGGTGCCAGGGATTTAGTGAACCCGATGCTGGAAGTGATCTGGCTGCTTTGAGAACCCGTGCTATTCCAGATGGAGATGACTTTCGTTTGGAAGGTCAGAAGGTATGGACTACTTTTGGACCTTGGTCGGATTGGATATTTGTCCTAGCCCGAACTAATCCGGATGATCGCTATGGAGGAATAACATTTTTTTTGGTACCGCTAGCCCAAGAAGGAGTTGAAGTTCGTCCGATTCGCCAGATTACCGGGGAGTCAGAGTTTGGTGAGGTCTTCTTCAGCGGAGCGTTGGCCAAGCGAAATCACATCATCGGAGAGATTGGAGAGGGGTGGAAGATTGCAATGACGGTTTTGTCCTATGAACGAGGCTCGATGTCTTTGGCACATCCAGCCCGGTTTGATCACAACCTCGAGGATCTAATAAGAGGAGTTCAGGAAAACGGTACGATCCAACGACCTGACGTCCGAGAGAAAGTGGGCAGACTTCTTATTGAGAACGAGGTGATGCGTGCGAACGGATTTCGTACTTTAGCCACGCTGTCTTCCGGTGGTGCTCCGGGTCCAGAAGCCTCTCTGGAGAAAGTGTTTTGGTCGGAATACGCTCATAGAGTGGCAGATTCGGCCTTGGATTTACTTGGTTTCCAAGCTCAGCTTCAGGTAAGTTCTCCTGGAGCACGCCAGGAGATGAATTGGGGGCATGAAGCACTCTGGGTTCGGGCTGGGACTATTTTGGCAGGGACTTCAGAGATTCAACGCAATATCATTGCCAAACGTATTTTGAAGCTCCCATCATCTTGAGATGCAATTCGAACTAAGCGAGGACAATGTTTTGCTGAAAGACTCCACTCAGGAGTTCTTGACGAAAGAGAGTTCTTTAGAGAAAGTCCGTTCGGTGATCGAAGAGGTCCCTGAGGGATTCTCCAGGGCGGTCTATGCCCAACTGGCACAATTAGGCTATTGGGGATTGACACTCCCGGAAAGCCAGGCTGGATCTGGAATAGGGGCTGTAGGCTTGGCGGTGGTTACCCATGAAATGGGCCGAGTTGCCTTTCCCGGTCCTTTCTTGGATATATTGTTGGGTGCTGAAATACTATCCCGTCTCACAAGCGACGTGACTACTAACTTGCTCAAAGAGGTTGTTGAGGGTAAGAAGATCGTTCTTTTAGCCCGAACAGAGACTTTAATGCATCCTCAGGAACCGGCTATGGAGACTAGTTTCTCGGGTGGTAAGGTTAGCGGAATCAAGGGCCCAATCGCTTTTGGAGCCAGCGCAGATGCTCTGCTGGTTGCTACTAAACAGGGGTTGATCTTGGTGTCCCGTCCCGAGGCGGGTTGGAATCTCGTTCCCCTAGATACATTTGATCACGCTCAACGTTTTGTTCGGATCACTCTGGACGATCCGGGGGAATTGGTGTCAGATTTGTCTGTATTGGAGGAGGTGAATCTATTAGGGACTTTGGGGGCTTCAGGATTCTTGCTGGGTCTAATGGAACGTTCTCTGGAGTTGTCCGTTGACTATCTTAAAGAACGTCAGGCGTTCGATCAGACTATTGGTAGCTTTCAGGCACTTCAACACCGCGCTGCTGATATGTGGATCCAGACCGAGAGCTCTCGCTCAGCTGTATACAGGGCTGCTTGGGCCTTAGAGGCGCAAAGTGATGAGGCTTCTCTTCTGGTGGCTGCGGCCAAAGCCTACAGTGGGGATGCAGCGGGGTTTGTGTGCGGAGCAACCATCCAGATGTTCGGTGGAGTGGGGTTTACTTGGGAATACGATCCACACATTTACTTCAAGCGCGCTAAGACTCTGCAGCAACTCTATGGATCTACCCGGAATCAGCTCGAGTTTGCCCTACAGGCAAGAGGCATCTAAAAGAGTTGACCTTTGCACAGCGTGCTTCACATTTCAGACTCTAACAAGAAAGAATCGTCCAAATAATCACTAGCATTCACCGTGTTGTCAAACTCTGTCTTGCTGTCGAATGCCTTTTGAATACCCTCCAGATTCCACATTCCATCGGTTATCATGACTGGTATCATGATGTCATAAACTTGTTCTGCAAGTGTTGGATCTAGAGCCATATAATCCATAGCGATCTTAACAGATTTTTCCCGGTTTTCTCTCATACCTCGGATGGCAGCTCTAAAGCTATTCACCAGACGTTGTAGGCCTTCTCGATTCGATTCAATTACACGTGAATGGGTAATTGGACCCTGTCCAGCGTAGGGATCGAGGACATCCCCCTGGTACTGTAGGATTTTGTATCCTTGTGACTCTGCGCGTTGAGCCCAAGGAGGATTAAGAGCTACACCAGCAAAGTTACCGTTTATCATTTGGTTGAGACGGTTGTCTGGACCGTGCATATTGGTTAACTCCGTATCTTGGCGGGGATTGGACAATCCGCCTTGCTTGAGTCCTTCCATGAAAAGAGCTTCTGAAATACTTCCTGCTCCGGCCGTGGCAATAGCTTTTCCCCGTAGGTCTTCTATGGTGTTGATGTCGGAAGTCACCACTAAATAGGTGGGGAATTCGGTCAGAAATTCGCCGATGTATCTTAGCCCGCTCGCCCCCCGGGCAACGGCACTAGCCATTCCATCAAAGCCCACCCAGGCGACATCGATGTCTCCACTCATAAGAGTGGCTATGATCTGGGGCACTCCCCTAATCCTGAGCATTTCTAAATTCAAACCTTCAGTTTTAAAAATCCCGGTATTTTGAGCATACATGAGAGGCCAAATGGTGGTGGATATTCCGGGATAGGCAATACGCAGAGTTGGCTCAGTTTTGGAATCTATTGCGCCCGATTGGTTAGTCGGCGTGCTACAACCCCCTGCTAGAGTCAAAGCGACCATTAGCAATAGGCCCGTGAACCTGAAAATCGTGGGTTGAAAATTGGTGTTCTTTCCCATGTGTGCTTCCCCGTTTCCGTTATTGCATTATATGTGATCCTGAAACCTACAGACAAATTACCCGGACTAGGCTGGATCTGGTGGAGTGCTCCCAAGATGTTTAGTAGAACAGGGCATGGGGTACAGCTCGTATGTTGTTTATCGCGTACGTAGATAGTAGAGAGTTCTGAATCAAAATATAAATAATTATTTGGGTTTTGGAGTGTCTAGATATTGAACGATATACTTTTCTATCGGCTGACACGTGCGTAGATCGGGAGACTAGGTTGTTAGTGAGTTCAAAGGTTGTAGTTGACACTCTGGATGCGACTCCCAATAATGAGGTGCTGATACTGGTATATGAACTATTTCAAGAGATAGATGCAGACAGTTTGCGTTCGTCTCAATCTCAGATTGTCAGTAACAAGGAGCATTTTTATGAAAAAGATATTTCTTACTTTGCCACTTTTTATTCTAGCGGTACTAGTCCCAGTTATGGCCCAGCAACTTCCTGCATTAGTAGCTCAGCAGGGTTACGCTGATCTGGTTCTGGTCAACGGCAAGATTGTCTCTATGGAAGATCGAAGCACGACTCCTGGTACTACGGGCCGTGTCGTTGATGCGATGGCCATCAAGGGCAAAAGGATAATGGCTTTGGGAACCGAGCAGGAAATGCGTGCACTGTCGGGCTCTGACACGCGTTTTGTAAACGTGGGTGGTAAAACCGTTATCCCTGGCCTGATTCAGACCCACTATCATATTTTCGGGACAGCCGCCCGGGTCTACGGACCACAGCTGGGTTTGGTGGATGAGAGTACTAAGCTCACCGTCATGTCAGAGACCACGGCTGAAGCTACAGCCGTGAAGGTGAGAGATGCTATCCTGAACGCCATTCGGGTCCAGCAGATCCCTGCAGGTGACTGGATTACAGTCATTCTGACGGACAATCCAGCGAACGATCCGGGCACAACCCGGACCTGGTTGTATCGTGGATCGATCAATCGTAGGCAATTTGACGGGTCTATTCAAGAGCATCCTATTATGGTTAGTGGGCGTGCTGCAGGGATACTCAATCAAGTGGCAATATCGGAATTCAAGACAGTGTTTCCCGACTGGGAAGAGAGTACTAATCTGGAGAATCGTCCAGGCGCTGATGTTGATGGTTACGCTGCCGTACCAGAGCTGCAGGGCCTAACCTTTGAAATGTGGTGGAGGGACGAACCGTTAGAAAAGATTGCGGAAGCGATGCGTTTGCAGGGTCTAGACTTACAAAAAAAGGGAATCACTACCATCGCCACCCGTATACTTTTCCCACGAGTCATCGCTGCGTTCCATAAGCTGAATCGTGAGGGAAGAATGCCTCACCGCATGGCCTACTATATTGAGTCACAGCGGGGAAATTTTTGGAATCTTAAAACCATGCGTGAATTTTACAAAGGAGCAGGGGCTCCCTGGACTACTCACGCTGCGGGTAATGAGATGGTGTGGCTCAATGGTATGTGCAACGAGATCTGGGATTCTACTCAAAACGAGTTGTGCATGGGCGATGATGTGGATGTGTCGCCGGAAATTCGTGCCCGAGAACGTTGTCCCGCACCGGGGACCAAGCCTTGGGAGACTTATCGGCAGGCCATTGTTCATGGATGGCGACCGGTTCAGGCCCACAACACCTCTAGCCATGGAGCCCGACTCTATCTCCAAATGATGGAGCAGGCCATGAAGGAGGGGGGCTACTCAGTAGAGTACATGAAGAGTCTCCGTAGTGCGGTTGAGCACAATCAACTTCTAGGACAGCTTCCTGAGATCATGGACGGGTTCAAGAAATTTGGGATTATTATCAATGTCAACACCGGGTATCTTCGAGAGATCCCTCACAATCTTAGAGACTATGGTGAGCAACTCAGACCTTTTATTATGCCCGTTAAAACATGGATTGATGAGGGAATCCGTGTGACCTTTGAAGCATCAGGGACTGACTTTTGGAGGCCCATCTATCGATTAGTAACCCGCGAAGTCGTAGATTCTGAAACCCAAGAGAAGGTAATTCTCAATCTTGACGAAGCTGTTGACCGAGTTACGGCCCTGAAGATGGTCACTACCTGGGGTTCTGAGTACATGATGGCAGAAGATACTATTGGTACTCTTGAGCCTGGGAAATTTGCTGATTTTGTGGTGCTGGATCGAGATTTTTTCACCATCCCGGTAGAGGAGATTCCAAACGTAAAGGTAGTGTTGACCGGTCTGGGTGGGGGAATTGTTTTCGACGAAGAACAACTAGTTGGCAATTAGAGCCCGATTGGCGTCGTGTGCGCTAGGATGGAAGCAAGTGGATGTGGACTAGGTATCTGACAGTCGTTTGTTTTCTGGTTTGGATGTGTGCGTTCGTGGGCTGTTCGAGTGGTACAGGCTCGGATGATGACGCTATCAGGTGGCGGGCACAATCTGGAATCTCATTTAGTAGTTGGCAACATACCGATCAGTTTGCAAAGTTTGCCGAACTGGTTAAGGAAAAAAGTGGAGGACGCCTTGAGATTCAGATTTTTCCTCCGGGTACCATTGTTGATGCCTATGAGCAGTTTGCTGCCGTCGCAAAGGGAGCCATTGACATGGGAATGGGCGTGGGGGGGTATAACCTCAAGCAAGTTCCCGAGGCGTACATAGAGCAAGGTCTATTTGGAACGTTCTCAACTCTCAACAAGTTTGTTGATTTTTACGTCTATTACCGTGATGGTGCCGTTTACAAAATACTGGACGCCGCCTATAGAGAGAAAGGGGCACATCTGCTCAAATCTCTCGGGCCTTCTCCGCTAGTGCTGATATCGAAAGATCCCATCCATAGTCTCCAGGAGATAAGAGGTCTCAAGATCAGAGGAAGCGGAGCAGCCCCCGATTTGATTACCAACTTGGGTGCGGTACCTGTCACTTTGGCACCAGCTGAGGTCTATATTGCCATTCAGACAGGCACAATTGACGGGGTAATCATGCCCTCTTATACCATTGGCACCATTAATCTCTGGGATGTGGCAAAGGGTATCATGGGTCCTCCATTTGGACAGGTGGCGGGGGATATGTACGTTAATTTGGATTCCTACAATGCCTTATCCGATGATTTAAAGCAGGTGGTAGATGAGTCTGCTGAGGAGGCCATGCATTATTACGTGGAGGCCGTCACACGAAAGGTTGATGAGATACTAGATTTGGCCCAGACAGAACGTGGGGTGACGGTAGTCAATCTACCTGACGGAGAATATAATAGAATTCTCCAGGCGGCAGTTCCTTTGTTGGACACAGCCTCCTCTAGAAGTCCCAGATCTAAAGAGATTATCGATTTGATGAGAGAATACTTAATAGAAAAGGGTAGCCCTATAAACTCCTTTTAGCCTCCTTATTCTGATTTTGATATGGAGACCAGGTCACAGCTTCAATCCCTAAAGAGAGTTCTGGAGGCGATTGATACAGTAAGCGATTGGGTTGGTCGGCTGAGTGCCTTTCTTATTCCCGCCATGATGTTGATCATGACCTGGGAAGTAGTTGCGCGGCACGTACTGATGCAACCCACCATTTGGGCCATGGAGATCTCCCAGTATTTTTTTCTCGCCACTACAGTTTTGGGTGGCGGCTATTTGCTGCTTTACGGGGGACATGTGAATGTGACGATCTTGTATAGTCGCCTTAACACTCGACTACGGGCCACAATAGACGTGCTCACCTCTATCTTTTTTTTCTTTTTCGTTCTCGCATTGCTCCAATCTACCTGGATTGCCATGGTGGAATCGATAGTGAATCGTGAGCACTCACCCACCTATTGGAGCCCTCCTATTTATCCTGTCTACATCATCATGACCTTGGGAATTGGACTCATGTCCACCCAGGGCATTGCTAAGGTGGTTCGGGATTTAATAACCGCAATTGCGGGAAGTGAAAAACGTTCAGCATTAGTTACTGACACAAAGCAGAGTCGAGACACATGAGTGTCGGAATCCTTACCGCTATCCTTTTTATCCTGTTAGCCTTGTTGCTCCTTTCCGGTCTCCCTCTAGCTTTTGGATTGGGTGCAACTGCAGTGGTTTTGGCCCTGTGGCAGATGGGTCCTGATGCGCTATTTCTACTGACTACCACCGCATTCTCATCCTGGACCTCTTACACTCTGGTTGCTTTGCCACTCTTTGTTTTGATGGCTAACTTTCTTGCCCGCTCGGGCATAGCAGACGATCTGTATGAAATGATGTACCACTGGATGGGGGCTTTGAGGGGTGGGCTGGCCATGGGTACCGTCTTGATCTGTGCTGTTTTCGCAGCTATGTCGGGGGTGAGTGCGGCGGGTACTGTAACCATGGGCTTGGTCGCCCTACCTTCCATGTTGAAGCGCAACTATCACAAGGATATAGCTCTCGGCTGTATCTGTGCAGGGGGTTCACTGGGGATTCTCATTCCTCCTAGCATTATCATGATTGTATTCGCCAGCCTGTCAGGTGCTTCGGTAGGTAAGTTATTTATAGCTGGAGTATTGCCTGGCCTAATCATTTGTGCTCTCTTTGTTGTCTACATTGGTATTAGGTCTTTGATCCAACCGAGCCTTGGCCCTTCGATTCCGGAGTACGAAAAAATTTCCTTGGGCCAGAAGGCACGGATGATCAAGGCGGTCATTTTCCCAATGGCTCTAGTTTTTCTGGTATTGGGAAGTATCTACACCGGAATAGCCACACCTACTGAAGCCTCAGCCATCGGGTCCTTTGGTGCTCTGATCTGTGCAGCGATGAAAAGACGTCTTTCTTGGGCTATGTTCAAGGATTCAACCGTGGAAGCCTTCAAGTTGTCCGTGATGGTGGGCTGGATTGTGCTAGGAGCAAAGTCATTTTCCCACATTTATGCCGCGATAGGAGCTGGAAGTTATATTTTGGAGTTAATTTCAAGCTTTGAGATTAACTCTTGGTTGATCCTTTTGGCCATGCAACTTGTCCTATTTCTTTTGGGCATGTTCATTGATCCAATTGGAATTATGATGATTACTCTTCCTGTCTTCTTACCTCTATCGCAGGAACTCGGATTTGATCTGATTTGGTTTGGCATTCTTTTTACTGTCAACATGGAATTAGCCTTTATTACTCCACCCTTTGGCATGAATTTGTTTTACATGAAGGGAGTAGTGCCTCCTGGTATCACTATGGGGGATGTCTACCGGTCGATCCTTCCCTTCATTGTCCTGGAGTTGATAGGATTAATTTTATTGGTTCTTTTTCCTCAACTGGTGTTGTGGTTACCCAATGCCATGGCATATTAGTAAGCCATAGCCACAAAGGCATCAACCACTTACTTTTCTCCGCGAGCGGCCGTGCGCACATCGCTTTCGATCAAGTTCCAAATGCGGTCGACGTATTCAAGGAATTCTGGTGTGCGTTTGAGCGGAAGACCCCGTGGCCTCTGGAAGGGGATAGTGATGGTTGCCTTTACTCGACCTGGGCGCGAGCCGAAGACAATCACTTGATCGGAAAGAAAAACAGATTCATCGATCTGGTGGGTGACAAACAGTACTGTTTTACTAGTCTTTTGCCAGATATTGAGCAATTCTCCCTGCATAATTTCCCGTGTTTGGGCATCTAGGGCTGCGAAGGGTTCATCCATCAGTAAAAGATGTGGATCTATTAGAAGGGCCCGTGCTAGATTCACGCGCTGTTGCATCCCTCCGGATAGTTCATGAGGATAGTGATGTTCAAACCCTTTCAATCCAACAATTTCTAGGAGTTCTTTGGCTTTGGGCAGGGCCAAGGTAATGTCTTGTTTCCGACATTCTAGTCCGTAGAGGACATTGCGTTGCACCGTTCTCCAGGGAAGTAGTGATGCTTGCTGAAATACCATGGCTCGGTCATCACCTGGTCCTTCGATAGGGCAACCATCAAGAAGTATGGAGCCTTCGCTCGGAGCGATCATGCCGGCCACCACGTTGAGAAAGGTCGTCTTGCCACACCCACTGGGGCCTAAGATACTTACGAACTGGTTTTCATGCACAGCTAGGTTAATCTGGGAGAGTGCCTGAACTGATTTGCCCAGTCGAGCCTGGGGATACTCAACGCTGATTCCCCTGGACTGTAGTTTAGGTATTGCAGCCATGTAAACCAGTCAAATTCAGGGAGTTCCACTTATTAGTGCAAAGTACAGTCCGACTCTGTCCATGGTAAGACATAAACGAGGAGAACCCAAAGGCGGGTGTTCTCGTAATTGTCTTGAATTCATCCTAAGTCAGCCGGTAAGAGTGCTGTACGAACCTTAACCTGGGAGTTCTCACCTTTTTCGTCCGGCAATGAGCATTAGGCCGGCACCAAGTAGGCCGCCGATGACCCCACTCAGCCCTAGTGAGATTACGTTCGTGCCATCTCCTTTGTCCCCGTGTAGCATCAGAGCAGCGGCTGGGTTTTCCACGCCTTCTTCGCTACGATCTTCGACCCATGCCACCACGCTCCCATCTGAGTACTCCTGCCAAGCCTTGATTTGTTGCATCCCTTCTAACTTCGGCAAAGTGATGATGATACCGAACTGGATGAAGGAATAATCAGGGGCTTCGTTGCCGGACCACCGAACCGTTTTGATCCAATCATCCTCATCCCGTTCAATCTCAATCTGCCAGTTGTCCTGATGTTGCACTCGATCCACCTGGCCTCCGGATTCTTTCCATTCTGATGGAATCTCAATTTTTAATGACACTGTTGGAATCTCTTTTTCGACGGGAGCCCTCACTGAGAAAGCCGCATGTTTAGTTCCTGAAACACCTTCCCGAGGCAGTAATCCCACGTGGGCAAAAGCCTGGGTGGCAAAACAACCTCCCGCTACCAGCAGATAAATATAGTTTCGTAATTTCATTTTGACCTCCAAGTTACACACAAAATGACAGCATTTGAGTATAAGGGCAACCATGAATCACATAATTCACATATATTCAGATCCAAAAACGTTAGCCTTACTTAATTTGTTGATAGCATTTTGATAGTACAATCAAAGTATTATACTGGTGATCAACAGACATGTCGGGTACGATGGTGCAGTCTAGCCCGGAGGTTCGTTCAAGGTCGTTCAGACGGTGGCTAGTTGACAACCCCAGGGGGCAGGATTAAGTAGAATGCGCGGCAGCATTCAAGAATATAAGCAGGAAGGCGAAGGCTTCTAGCTTATGTTCTTGCCCCTACTGTAAGTGAGTCATCACTGAAGTTTTGTGTTCGTGAATGAGGAGGAAAAACGATGAGAGAGCTAGTATCGCAATATCTTTCTAAATCCATCTCTCGGCGACGGTTTGTGAACCGTTTGGTGAGTACCGGGGTCACCCTGACAACAGCTCAGTCGGTTGCTCACTCTTTGACACCGATCGTACACGGGAAGACGGGTGATGCTGATGTTTCTCCCGAGGCTGTGAAGATTTTCCAGGGAACAGGAGGAGAAGCCTTTGCCGAGCAACTTATTGCCTCGGGGGTTAAATACATTTTTGGCAACTCTTCCAGTAGTGATGCCCCCTTTTATGATGCATTGGTCGATCGCCCTCAGCTTCAATACATCCTAACTCCTCATGAAGGCCCCGGAGCGGCCATGGCTGCAGGGTATGTCAAGGCTTCTGGTAAGGCGGCTTTTGTCATGGAGGCGGCTATTGTAGGTTTGGCCAACGCTATCGGACAAATGTACAACGCCCAGAAGGAGCAAACCCCCTTGGTTTTCTACAGCTACCGCAACGATAAGAGCAACACCGCTGGGCGTGATGTCTTTGAAGAGGTGCCCTATCAGGAGGAAATTGTGGCTCCCTTGACTAAGTGGCACTGGTTGGCTCGCCGGCCCGATATGATTCCCGAAACGATTCGGCGTGCCTTCAAGGTGGCCTGGACTCCTCCTTATGGTCCAACCTACGTTACCTGGCACGCTGATTACATGGCTGAGAAGGTGCGCACAGAAGTCATTGTTCATGACAAGGTGGATCCACGGATGCGAATACGACCCAATCCTCGGGAAGTAGAACGAGCAGCACGGATGTTAGTGGAGGCGGAGAATCCTCTGTTAATCGTTGGAGATGAGATCTACAAGACCAGATCAGTGGACAAGGCAGTTCGACTGGCTGAGTTACTCGGCATGCCCGTGAGCCAGGCCAGACAGGTATTTGCTAACTATCCTCACACCCATCCTTTGTGGGTTGGCGAGTTCCCAGCTACCCGGGGGGTCGATACCTTGGATTTCCCCAAGAATTCGGATGTAGTCATCAATGTTGGGAATAAGTTGGTCCACACGACTCCTGCGCCCATCGTCCCACGTGATGTCAAGTTTATTGATATGCGAAACGATAGTTTCAGTATCGGAAATGTTATGACTACTGATGCACCTCTAGTGGCTGATGTTGGGTACGGAATGGATGATCTGATTGAGGCTGTCGAAAGCGCTCTAACACCTTCTGTCCGTCAGAAAGTGACAGAGAGAGCTGAGAAGGTTCGAGTTTTTACTGAGAAGGCTAAGAAGTTGAGAGCGCTCGTCCGTAACAATCCCGATTGGGATAATAGCCCCATGACGTCGGATCGTGTGACTTATGAAGTATCTCAATATGCCGAGAAGGACGCCATCATTGTTCATGAAGCTGGAGCCATTGGATTGCACGGATTTGACTTCAATCCCTTGGGGGGGCGTGAGCTTTTTTTCTACTACGGGGCTCATCTGGGTTCTGGTGTGGGAACTGCTGCAGGAGTCAAATTAGCGCGGCCGGACCAACAGGTCATTGCCCTGGTTGGAGATGGAGCTTTCATTTTCGGACCCACTGCCTTGTGGAATATGGCACGGTTGGAGTTGCCTGTCACGGTAGTGGTCTACAACAATCATGCCTATGGTGGAGTCCACAACCGGGGACTTGCTGCTGCTGCTGGAGGTCGAATGGTACAAACGGGACATTTTGTTCAGGACTACCTGGGCAAACCTGATATGAACATGGCCTCTATCGCTGATGGGTTTGGTGTATCGGGTGAAGTTGTTCATTCACCGGACGACCTGAAGGAGGCATTGAAACGGGCACGACGTGCTACCCGAGAGGGTAGGCCATATCTGATAGATGCACAGGTCGCCCGCACTGGAGTTTGGGCCGATGACCCTTGGATACCTGACATTGAGAAAGGCTAATCACGAACACAGTTAAAGAGGCGTGCGCGCATTGTCCAGATTGATTAGGTGCTAAATTCGTCATACTGCGTTGTTGATGTTGAACTGGGATGACGTGTTGGCACTCTGTTCGGTTAGTCTATGAGCCGATTGCAAGCGATGGGAAAAAAAACTTCTGACCAAACCCGTTGGGTTCAAATTTATCAGAAGCATGAGAGTAGCATCATCGGCTTCTCCTCTGTAATGTTTTTCCTGATTGCCTGGGAGTCTGCGGTACGATTTGGATGGGTGAATGCACTTTTCCTTGCTCCGCCTACAGATGTTGCTGTCTCACTGATAGAGCTCTCCAGAGGCCGGCTCTGGGAAGATGTTTACGTCAGCGGTCTAGAATTTGTCATCGGATTTGTCATTTCCGTGGCTTTTGGCATTCCTTTTGGACTGTGGGTAGGTTGGAACAAAAGAGCTTATTATGCCTTTAATCCTTTTTTGTCAGGCCTCTACGCCACTCCGAGGATCGCGTTGCTCCCTCTATTGATCATTTGGGCTGGGATCGGGATTTGGTCCAAAGTGTTAATGGTTTTTTTGGGAGCTGTATTCCCCATTGCCATGAATACCATTGCTGGTGTGCGAAGCGCCGATCAGTCTTTGGTTCGTGTGGCCAGAGTCTTTGGGGCTTCAGATCTGCATGTTTTCCGCACTGTTATTTTGCCGGGTAGTGTTCCTTTTCTACTCACAGGTCTCCGGTTGGGAGTGGGTCGAGGAATTCTGAGTGTGATCGTGGCTGAGTTCTACGCCTCGGTGCGAGGATTAGGGAATCTCATCAGCCTTGCCGGCGAGACATTCCAGACTTCAACTGCTTTTGCGGGAGTTGTTATTGTCGCTTTCATTGGGTTTTTGAGTAGTGCTTTTCTAGAACGTTTAGAATCCCGTTTTGATCGGTGGAGGGCTCCGAACTAAAAGGTCAGGACTGTGTCCCATCCATCACCATTGTGGCATCTTTTCCCGTCAAAACACAGGGTTGACGGGTTGCCAATTTATTGTGATCCTGAATTGATCTTGCTAGAATCCCAGCCGCACAGGACAATACTCTTATGACAAATTCCACAGAGCCTGGAACTGTCCTTACAGCTCTAACCCGAATTCTTCGTCTGGCGGTGGATGTAAGAGAGGAAGAGGTCCGGGCGTTGCTGTGGTCATGCCTCTATTTTTTTTGTATTCTCTCTTCTTACTACATCATCCGTCCCATCCGAGATGATATGGGTGTCGCCGGTGGAGTTAGGAATCTTCCCTGGCTTTTCACGGGAACCCTGATCGTCATGTTAGCAGTTAATCCTTTATTCAGTGCGCTGGTGGCTAAGATGAAGCGCACTCGATTTATCCCTATGACGTATCGCTTTTTTATGGCTAACTTGCTACTTTTCTTTGTATTGTTGAAAGTGTTGCCCCAGGAGCAGGTTGTATGGGTGGGAAGGGCTTTTTTCATCTGGACAAGTGTTTTTAATCTTTTCGTCGTTTCCATTTTCTGGGCTGTGATGTCCGACGTTTTCCAAGCCAGTCAGAGTAAGCGGTTATTCGGATTTATTGGGGCTGGAGGGACGCTAGGGAGTTTGGTTGGAGCTGCTATTACCGCTACGTTCGCCGAAGTATTGGGTCCGGTTCAGCTTCTGATAATTTCCATCGTGCTATTGGAAATTGGGGTGTGGTGTATTCGTGGTCTTTCTAGGCATTTAGTGGAATCGTCTCAATCCGGAAAACAATGGGCTAAGGAAGAGCCTATAGGAGGAGGCATACTAACTGCGATTCCACACATCGTTCGATCTGGCTATTTGCTGAGCATTTGCGCCTACATGTTGCTATACACCATCGCAGCGACTTTTCTTTATTTTCAGCAGGCTGATTTAGTAGATCAAGCTTTCAGTGATCGGGCCGCGCGAACTGCTTTTTTTGCCAAAATCGATCTCGTAGTCAATGCCCTGACTTTATTGACACAGTTGTTTCTGACGAGCCGTATTATCCGGTTGTTAGGAGTATCTCTTACACTGACTTTGTTGCCTGCCGTGTGTGTGATTGGATTTGCTAGTTTGGGATTTTTCCCGACGTTGGCTGTATTGGTGGTCTTCCAAGTATTTCGCCGAGCGAGTAATTTTGCATTAGCACGCCCTGCCCGGGAAACCCTCTACACTGTCGTAAGCAGTGAGGACAAGTACAAGTCCAAGAGCCTCATCGACACTTTCGTCTATCGAGCTGGTGACCAAGTTGGCGCGTGGTCTTACAGTCTCATGGGATGGCTAGGTCTGAGCATGGCAGGGATTGCTTTTGCTGCAGTACCTCTCGCTGGTCTGTGGTGGATTTGTGGTTTCTGGCTCGGTCGGCGTCAAACTGTAATGGCCCGCGATTGTGAAATAAGAGCGGGCACTAGTACATCTTCTCCCTGACATAGCGGTACGATACACTTTCATAATCGATGGAGATTTTCGATGGATATTTTCAAGGATGGGAATGTTGAGTATGGTCCGGCTGATCCCGCAAGTTTTACGGGACAGGTCACAGCGGGTCTGGTGGTGGATGGGGAAAAAAATCCGCATGTGTACCGAGTTGAATTTGGGCCCGGGGGGCGAACCCATTGGCATACACATGAAGGGGTTCAATTGTTGTTGGTGGAAAAAGGAAAGGGATGGATCCAGAAACAGGGTGAGGCTCCTGTTGAGATTGTGCCCGGTGATGTCGTTTGGATACCTCCTGATGAGAAACACTGGCATGGAGCTTCGAGGGAAGAGGAGATGATTCACTGGGCCGTAAATTTAGGGAATAAGACTGAGTGGCTGGAAGAAGTCACACATGATGAATACTCTAGGTTAGTTGAGTAGAGTCTTTGATGGTGTGACGAGCAATGCAAGTTGAAGTTTTCATCCAAAATGAAGCCGGTTCAGACCGCAATCACGTTCATGACGAAAAAACACTCACTTATCAACGTACAGATGCGGTTTCACGACCCTATCCCTATCCCTATGGATTCATCCTGAATACCACCAGTGAAGATGGCGACAATCTCGATTGCTATGTAATTACTCAGCGGCCGCTTAAGACGGGAACTGTTGTTACCTGCGAAGCAGTTGCATTGCTTGAGCAAATCGAGGATGGTAAAGAGGATCACAACATTTTGGCGGCGATGGAGGGGGAAACTCCAGAGCTTGGTTCAAACGTCGTGGATGCCCTTTGCACTTTCATCGCACACGTTTTTGAGCATATTCCAGGTAAGGAAATGATTACCGGTCGACTTTTGTCAAAGGCAGCTGCACAGGCACACATCCAGGAGTGCTCCCAGAACAGTTAAACAACACAGTTCAAAGAATGGGCTTCCTTTTCTCCAAATGCATTGACGAGAGGGTAGAATCGGCTTATGCTTAGGCGATAGAAGGAGAATCTAAACCATGAAAAAATCAAAACTGTTTGTAGGGTTCGCATTACTCTTTTTCGCTTTTGCTGCCTTCGGTATCAGTGCCGATGAGGATAGCTGGACGGGCTGGGTTGCGGACGAAAGGTGTGCCCAGGACTACAACAAGGCCGCGACTGCCGATCATGCAGGTTGTGCAAAGACATGTCTGAAGCGCGGTCAAAAAGTTGCCCTGTCGACTTCAGATGGACACTTCTTACTGGATTTGAGTGCTGCCCAGGCCGATGAGCATATCGGACACGAGGTGACGGTCAAGGGAGATCTTGACTCAGCAACGAATACTATCACGGTAAGTTCCGTATCCGCAGCGCATAGCCACTAGACACCTCTAACGGGGTCGATTCTGTATCTCACGGGGAGTCCTATTGATAGGGCTCCCTGTTCTTTCTTCGGGGTGTCGCACAGGGGGGTTTATCTACTGGATTTTTTGAACTAGACCGTTCTGTTCCCAGTCAGCTAGTTGCTCTGCCAGTTTTGAAGATAATCGGGCCTTGGGCTGGGTTTCCACAAAATACCTATATTGATCTGCTGCCGAATCAAAGTCCCCTCTTTGGGACATGATCCATCCCAGTACGTAGTGCACCAGGGGGTAGTTTTGAACGTCAGCACTGTCGTGGACTCGTAAAGCTGATTCTTCGGCTTGAACAATATTTCCCAAAGAGCTATTAGCCACCGCATTACAATAGTGCGCTCTGAGATGATTAGGATCAATTTGAAGAGCCTCCTCTGAAAGCCGTGCAGCATCTTGCCAGCGTTCTTCTTCCAGAGCCATTACTGCCAGAGAAACGCGTGGGCTAGCGTAACCATCATCTAACGTCATGGCTAGTTCAAATGCTTCAGTTGCGCCGGATCGATCACTCTGTGCCAAGCGTACTTCACCCAGCATATAATGGGCTGCTGCAAATTTGTCATAGATCTTGATAGCTTTTTCTAGCTCTTTGGAGGCCTTAGAGAGATTGGGCTTTTTTTTAATCAATTCCTTGCCAGCTTTCTCATAGGCTTTTTTAGCATCCTTGGGCGCAGCCAGAGATGTAAGGCTAATAACCGCTCCTTCTCGACTGCCCAGACGGTGCAGAACAATCACTCCAATATCAGGATTGTCGAGAGCTCTTCGTGGCCCTAACGGGAGGATATCCGATTGGTATCCAGACAGTGTCGCCTGTATCTCACAGGAACTTAGGTTTTGGGAACGCCCAGCTCCAAAACTGTTTGAATCTAGATTTGAGTTGCCCCCAAGACCAGCATCGAAACCACCACCTGGGTTGTACCCGGTCGTAGAGATGGAAGCGTCTATAGGCTGGAGAGCGTTTTGTCGGCTTAGCTGGTTCAGTTCCATACTAAAAGCGCCATTACTGGAACTGTATTCTTGTGCCATGACCACGCCATTACAAATAAGTTCGACCCGTACCTGCTCTCCTGGTTCTTGGCCATCACCCAGAACCACTTTACCCGATAAAAACAGGGGTCTTTGACGTTGTTGAGATCTTTGCCCAGATTGTGTGCTTCCGCTACTACCGCCGCCCTGGCCAGATGACGAATCACCCCCACCTCCTCCGCCTTCCCCACCACCTTGAGCCCATCCTGTATTGCAAAGAAAAAACGCCATGGAGCAACCAATTATTACTTTTGCGATCATTAAAGTTTTTCTCCTAGGTAGTTTAGACTATTCTAACAGAGCCAATGGTGTACTCGAAGCTCATTCTATTTTTTTGGTAACATTAGCGGATCAGTTGAGCGCGAGGCCTGTCTGGTTTGAAAACTCGGAGCTAATATATACTGGTTTGCCTCCCACAAGAGTAAGTAGGACCTTGATTTCTTTTATCTGGTCTTCCGGTACAGTTAAATAATCTTTGTCGATTACGATCAAGTCTGCCCATTTGCCAACCGTCAATGAACCCAGCACATCTTCCCTTAGAACATACTCCGCTGCCCATCGGGTAATCATTTTGAGAGCAGTGACCCGGTCAACCCGCTCATCGGGCCCTAGTACCTGACCTTGGTCATCTTGCCGCGTGATGAAAGTCTGAATGTCCAGGAAGGGGTTTTCCTTGTCTGTTAGGTGATGGTCAATTTGCATAACCGCCTTACCCCCCGCTTCAAGAATACTTTGTACAGGGACAACCCAATCCAGATACTGTTCACCGTAATCATTTAAGAAGCGCTTGACGCTACCGCTCCAGATTCCATTAGATTTGCAGCTGAAGTAAATTCCTAGGCGGACTCCCCGTTTGATCTGGTCAGGTCGAGGATTGTAATCGCAGTGATCGGTGGAGTGTCGCTTGGCCCGGATTTGCTCTGGTGTAAGACCTGCTTTCTGACTTCCCGACTCGATTGCATCCATCATGTGATCCAATCCAAGTTCCCCAGACACGTGAGTGCCGGTCAATCTATTACCAGCCCGTACAATGGCCTCGAATCCAGCCCAGTTTGTTCCTCCAGGAATCGCTAAACATTGCTCACGTTCCTTGATTTCAGAAGGAGCGTCAGGAGAGGCACAAATGTTTGGGTAGGCTCCGTCAGTGTTAGCTGGTGTGGCCCCAATTGCCCACAGATAATCAGTGCCATGACCTTGGATAGGGCCAAGGCGCTCGTAGAATCCAACGGAGTGGGGGAAAGAGGTAAATCCTGACGAGTGAGAGTAGCCGAGCCTGACTGGTAGTTTCCCTTCCTCGTCTAATTCTGCAAAAAGCTTAAAGGCTACGATGGGTTGTAGGGTCGATGACCAAGTGGTTACACCGTACTTCGCAAGATCTAACATCTCCTTGTAGTAGGCGTCTTTGAGAATCTCCTCTTTGCCCAGCATAATAAGATCTTGCTGCAGCGCTCGGACTACCGCAGCTCGAAAACGACCTGTAATCTGGCCATTCTCGTCGGCAAGTCCGGGGAGTTTCATAAGGTCGCTTTCGTATCCGCCATATCTTTCTTTGACAACTTCCAGTCCCTCTCCTGTCAACATCCCTCGGACACCTTGATTGATCAAGATCAGTTTTCCTGCCGCTACCTTGTCTAGATCACGATGAGTGTATTTTAGCCAGAAGTTGTTGGCTAAATCAGCAGGCTCCAGACGTACCACTGCCCACTGGCCGACGGGGGTTCTATCGGCAATCTCTTTAATGCCAATCAGAAATTCCTCGTAATTTTTTCCTTTGACAATTTGGGCGCGCAGTTCCGGGACGGCCTGGGACGCGTAGTGGGCAATGCTACTCTCGTGTGGATGTGAGTGCGTGTCTACGAGACCTGGCAAGACGGTTTTCCCCCGAAGATCGATGACCGTTGTTTGGGAACCCACATGGGCTAAGACTTGTTGATTGCTCCCAACCTCTACCAATTTGCCGTCACGGATTGCTACTCCTTGAGAGATTGAGAATGTGTCGTCGACTGTAATAATTTTGCCATTGTGAAGAACATGATCAGCGTAGTACACGACGCCTTGCCCGTTGAGTGATTCTGAAGGGCATAAGGCAATCAGTGTGAAAAAACAAACGATTTCCCAGACGTGGCGCATTGTGCATCTTTTTGTCATTAGTTGTCTCCTAGGGTTACTCAAAAGGATTCTTTAGTCCCCACTTGGGCCATAGGAACCACCGACAGACTTCTGTTCAGTTTCACCGAGACTACTCCAGATTTTCTCTAGATCTGGTGCCTTCCACCAAAGGTTAGCATCCAGATCTTTGACGATGACGCCGGCTGCATTGTAGGCAGGAGCTCCGGTAATGTTCCCTCCGGGATGGCAGGAAGATCCAGAAATGTACAGTCCTTCAATAGGGGTCCTATATTGTGAGCACTCTGGCATCGGGCGTTTGTCTAGGAACTGGTCCTTGTTCAGTTCTCCACACATCCAGTCACCATGTTGCATGTTGGGGAAGTGTCGCTCAATGTCCAGTGGGCTCTGCCCGAACCAATCCACGATATTGTTGTTGTCCAGATTAGGGGCATACTGACGAAGTAGTTCGATGCGCTCTTCGCATAAGTGATCAATTATCTTGTCCCAATGCTCTGGGCCTTCCTGTAGCAGGTAGGGTGCCACTTGCCAGAACCAGGCTACATGTTTTCCTTCTGGAGCTTGGGTCGGATCGAAAGCAGTAGGGACCCCTCCAAGGAGTTGTTTGCTTGGGATCTTTCCTGCACGGCAGTCATCAATTAGAGAGTAGATATCCTCGGTGCTATCGACACCCATAACCATTAGCCAAGCTTTCATCACATTTGGATCGTACTCGGTTGCCGTCCATCTAGGTTTTTCGTTCAAGGCTAGGTGTACGGTCATAACGGGAGTCGTTTCCGAGTACTTAAAGTTCCGCGCCTTTTCTTTCAGATTCGAGTCCACCACATCCCCGTTGATGAGCTGAAGGAATGTTTGTTGGGGATTGACGGTGCTGGCCACAAAATGACGAGCTTTGAGAATACGTCCGTCCGCCAGACGAACTCCTGTGGCACGTCCGTTGTCTACTAGAATCTCAGCCACAGCTTGTCCTTCGTAGACTTCTCCGCCATTTTTCACCACCATTTGATTGAGAGTGTGGGCCATGCGGTGTGATGTGCCCCGAGAGATGTAGGAAGAGATCCCAAGGGCACACGCCGCAGGTACAATGTAACCCTGTCCAGGTTCATCCAGTTCATTTCCCCGGAGCAAAAACAAATAGCTCACCATGGCTTTGATCTGAGAACTTTCAAAGACTTCCTCTACCACATCCTTGATTGTACGGTCAGCATATTGATAGTAGGCCTTGCCGACCGCAGTATTTTCCAGGAGAGCTCTTTTCTTGTCAGCATCCATAGGAGGAGAGTAGGTTTCCGGGCCAAGTATGGATTGGGCTACTGGTTTAAAGCCGTGATGGAAATCTCTGAAAGTGTCAGCATCCTTCTTGTTGAAGCGTGCGATGCTGGCGCAAGTTTGCTCGACATCGTCGTTGTGCCAGAGCAAACATGTTTTGTCCTTGAATAGCATTCCCACAGCATACTCAGGACGTATATACTCCTGGCCATAACTAGCTAAATCTAAATCTTTAAACCATGGCAACTCGGGCACGGCCCGATGGTTTTGGGAATGGATATTGTGCCAGAAACCGTGGGCTCTAGGGTTTTCGTGGGCATCCAGGCCACCTCCAACCTCCAGGTGTCGTTCCACTACGGCAACCGATAGGCCTGCTTTTAATAGGTAGCCTTGAAGAATCATGCCGTTGTGGCCCCCGCCAATGATGATCCCGTCGTATTCCTTGTGTCCGTTACTTGGCATTAGTTTGTTTCCTTTCCTCGTTGTTCTCCATAAGAACTACCGGAGGCAAAGCCTCCTCACTCGTGTGCCGACTCTCAGAAAGATGAACAAACGAAGATGCGAGGTGGGGACAGCGGCCCCTTACCGTTTGAGTTGTCTGACTCAACCTCCCGCGCCCCCTACTAGATTCATGAGAGCCCAAAACACCGTTACAATGTAAAGCTTAAAGTACCGTGAAAGCAATCCCCCATCCATATTTTCTATAATCTGCAAGGTGAAAATAAAATGGTACTGATGCGTCTATACGCAATATGTGATGTTCCTTATACCGGACCCCTAACATCGCAGAGGCATGGAGATGGCTAATCTCCTGATCCACAACTTCGGGAGGTGACGTATAGTAGCGTGATGTATTACCTAAAAACTGAAATGGAACTTTCTCAATCTCGGGAAAGAGTGTTTTCTTTTTTTAGTGATGTCCATAATCTTGAGCTCATTACACCCAGATGGCTGCATTTCAAAGTACTCACACCGGGACACGTCGTAATCGACGAGGGGACTCTCATCGACTATCGACTGTGGATTCGGGGTGCCCCCATCCGTTGGCAGAGCATAATCACGCTGTGGGATCCTCCGTATCGTTTCGTAGACGAGCAAGTTAGAGGACCCTATCAACACTGGATCCATGAACACTACTTCCGTGAAAAAAAGGTTGGTACAGAGAAGATGGATAGGTTACAATCCCACCGCTTGTTGACTTCAGTAGTTGATCGGGTGGAATACATGCATTTTGGAGGGGGCCTGTTTAATAGATGGGTAGTGGCTCCCGATTTGGAGAGGATTTTTTCTTATCGGAAGAGCAAATTACAGTCTGTTTTAAATGACAATGTATCAGTGCAGAGAGGCGGTGTGTACATATGAGTGAACAACACTATGATGTGGTTATGATCGGCGCAGGGCACAATGCTTTGGTAACGGCTGGCTATCTGGCCAAGTCGGGTTTGAGCGTGGCGGTGCTGGAGCGCACTGCCTTTGTAGGGGGAGGAGCCGGAACCTTTCCAAGTTCATACCATCCAGGGTTTTTGCACGAGTACCATTCCCAGTTTCATCGAAATATCCCTCACTTGCCCTGGCATATTGACCTGGAACTCGACAAGTATGGGTTGGAATACATATATCCGCCTGTAAATAATGGTATGCCACTCAAAGATGGGCGCGCATTAATCGTTCACGCAGATCCCGAGGAGACAAGAAAGAATATTGAACGATTTTCTAAAAAGGATGCTGATGCTTATTTCGAGATCTACCACAAATACGCTGAGTTGGCACAGAATATATGGTTTCCCCGCGATTATTCTCCTCCCATTTCTCCTGAGGAGGAAGGCGATTTACTAAAAAAGAGCAAGATGGGACGGGAGTTTCTAGAACTCAACAAGAGGAGCGCCTATGACATGGTGCACGAAATCTTTGAAACTCCAGCCTTGCGGGCTTTTTACTTGTTTCTATTCTCAGTAAGGGGTTATCTGCCCGTTCCTACTGTGAAAAACACAGGTTTTTCGATAGTGGCCATGACGGTGATGGGGAATAAGGCTATGTTGCCCCGTGGGGGTTCCCGTCAACTGGGCAATGCGCTGGGCGCTATGGTTACACGCCATGGAGGCACGATCTTCCTCGCCAATGAAGTAGCTGAGATCATTGTTCAGAATGGTCGGGCTGCCGGAGTTGAAACCGTGGATGGGAAAAAATTCATGGCCAAGAAGTTTGTGGTGAGTAGTGCCGATCCGACTCAGACTTTCCTGCGCTTTGTAGGTGAGAAGCATTTGGACAGCGGAGTGGCGGACAAAATCAGAGAATACAAATACGGCGTTTCCGGGGGAAGCTTTGGTGTTTTATTTGCCCTTCATGCAGCTGTGAATGAGGCTCCCAACTACACCGCTTCTAAATTTGAGCCCAGAATAAACCAAGCATTCAATACCTGTGTGGGCTACGAAACACCGGAGGATGTACTCCAACATTTGAGCGAGGTGATTGACGGCAGGCCTACTGAGGAAGTTGGAATCCAGTGTGCTATTCCTAGTCTTTTCGACTCTACTCGAGCGCCAAAGGGTAAACATTCTCTGCTTGCTTGGCAATTCGCCCCTTACGATGTAGCTGGAAAAGGACCTGAAGAGTGGGACAAGATTAGAGATGGTTATCTAGAAAAGCTAATCGATCGGTGGATTGATTACGCTCCGAACATTGCTGACAACCTCATTTACAAATTTTCCCAGACGCCTCCTGATACCGAGGCAAATCTGATAAATATGAGGGAAGGAGACTTTCATGTGGGTGCTTTGATTCCTTCTCAGCTGGGATACAATCGTCCAATACCTGAGTTTTCTCAGTACCGTGGCCCTGTGGACAAGCTTTACTTGACCGGATCAGGAACCCACCCTGGAGGCAACATTACCGGTGCTCCAGGATATAATGCGGCCAAGGCCATCTTTCAGTACGAGGACATGGAAATCTGGTGGAATCCCCCGGATATTCGCAAAGTGTGGTCTGAGATGGAGTAATAATTAATTCCATCCACTCATGAATCATACCGGTTCGTCTTGGTTGGATATTAATGCCACGGCTCTGTCTCCGTTGTAAGTACATTCTGTTCGCGGGAGTCGGTTTGCACCTCAAAGAGCTTTCTATCAGTCTTTGCCAAGGCAGACCAGGCTTGGTGATATAAATTAGAACAGATCTGAATTACGAACTAGCGTTCTTAACCGTCCGTTTGATCTTCTCGATTCACACATTTGTACTACTCCAAGTTTGTGTTACTTTGATCAATCATTGACCAACTCAAATCTAGGAAGGTTCGACGAGAGGACACGTCTTTGTATTAAGGATATGCGGTCGAAACAACCCGAGGGAGAGGGACACATGGTAAAAAAACTCGTGATGGAATGTACAAGGAGAAAGTTTCTCGGAGGCATCGGTGCGGCAGCTCTTGTTTCAGCGTGGCAGACCAATCCATCGTTTGGCCAGAACTCCCCTCAATCAGGACTGGCTGATTGGTCTCGATTCGGCTATGACCTTCACAACACCCGGTTTAACGTTCGTGAGACAACCTTAGGTCCTGGTAATGTGGGGCGACTCAAGCCTAAATGGATTTTTGATGCTGGAGGACGTATCCAGACATGTCCTACGGTCATTGGTGATACTTTATTTTTTGGATCACGTGACGGTTATCTCTACTCACTAGATACGGCCACCGGAGTATTGAGGTGGAAATTCAAGGTAGAATTCCAGACAGCCCTCCGCTACAACCATTGGGGAATCCGTTCTTCTCCTCAGTATTCAAATGGTCGTATTTACTTTGGCGATAATTTCACTAAAGTCTACTGCCTAGATGCAGCCACGGGTGAGGAGATTTGGGAGACTCAGTTGTCAACTGTTCCGTTGACTAACATGCTGTGTTCAGTGGCAGTCTACGATGGAAAGGTCCTCACCGGTTATTCTTCAGATATCGGCAGTTCTGAGATCGCCTGCCTGGATGCCGAGACTGGAGCCGTTTCCTGGCGTTTTAGAGTGGTTCCCGAGTCACAATTCGGAGGCGGATCGGTTTGGACTTCCCCCGCCATTGATGAAGAAAACAACATCGTTTACAACGTAACTGGCAGTGTGAAGAGCTATCCACCTTCAGGAACCCTTTACGCCGAAAGTATTTTAGCCCATGACTTGCATAGTGGAGAACTGCTTTGGTACTACCAAGCCCAACCTAAGGATGCCTTTGATCTAGATTTTAGTTGTCATCCCATGATCTTTGATGCCCAGGCTCCGGGGGGCTATCGGGGCAAGTTGGTGCGTCAGTGCGTGGGAGCGGCAAATAAGCGCGGGTTTTTTTGTTGGAACCGGTATACGGGTGAACTTTATTGGAAGGCCCAGTTGACCAACCAGACCTCCAGTGGAGGTCCGCTTTTGAATAGTACGGCCGTGGCTTATAACAGGATCTTTGTGGTTTCTAATGCCCTTACCCCCCGAGGATCAACTTCGGTGACCGCAGCGCTTAACGCCTATACTGGAGACATTGAATGGTGGATTCCCAACTCCTCACTGATCCGTGGTCCTGTGGCTGTCGCCAATGGTGTTTTTTATCAAGGCTTTATCGATGGCATTGTGGAAGCGGTTGATGCAGAGAGTGGCCGAAGTCTATGGAGCTTTCAGCTTCCGTCGCCACATCGAGGAGGTATTGCCATTGCTAATGGAGCCCTCTACACCAGTAATGGGCAACTGTTGGGCACGACAGAAGAAGAGGAGAGAGAACGCCAGCACTCCGTCTATGCTTTCACTATAGATGGCAATTAAACGAGGGATGATTGATATGTTTGAAGATCGGAAAACTCGACGAGAATTTTTAAAAGCTATGGCAGTTGGGGCCGTGACTCTGGAAAGTGCCAGTTGGTTATGTTCTGCCGCTCCACAAAAAACGCCTAGAGTACCCGAAATAACGATGACCAGAAACTACCGTCTTGGGAGGTATCACTTTAATCCATTGGGATTGTACGTGGAGCCGGGTCAGACGGTTCGCTTTGTCTCGCTTCGGGACGGGTTTTCGGCAGTAGCTTTTCATCCGGACAACAACAATCATGAATTGCGTATCCCCGAAGATGCTGAACCCTTTGATTCCGGCATCCTGTGGTCTCGTCAAAGCTTTGAATACACCTGTGAAGTTGAAGGCACTTACGATTTCTATAGTCACAACCAAGAGGTTCTTGGTGCTGTGGGGAGGATTGTAGTTGGAAGACCAGGCGGTCCGGGAGAAAAGCCTTTGGGGTATGGCAGCCGGGAGGGGTGGGCACCGATTTACAGAGAGGTGATCCGGACCTTTCAATTAGCCCAGTCAGAGGAAATCATGCGGAGGAAAATAATTCCTTATCCAATGGACGAATCATTGCGGCATCGGTTTCCACGCTACTGATGTTGCCTGTCTAGAGGGGTAGTCAAAACATGCAAGTGTCGTGGTTGCGAAAGGCACCTCTTGGGATCTCAGATTTGTATTTTAAGATTGGCCATCCGTTGGCTTTGCCGGGGCTGACGTCGATGGGTGTAAGGTCTCATCCACAAAAAGGATAAGAACACCCAGTCCAAGGAAACCAATTCCCGATACCGCTAAAGTTGCCACGGTCAAACTAGCCATTTTTACTAGCAGCCCAATAAGCAAGGGACCGCCACCCCATCCGAGGTCTCCAATGAGCCTCCAAACTCCTAGAAATTCACCGCGAAGATCTCGTGGCGCCAAGTCTGTCCCCAGGATCATCACAATACCCGAGCTTAGTCCATTTGCCAGGCCCAGTAACAAGGCAATCAGCAATAA
Organism: Acidobacteriota bacterium; assembly: GCA_036338435.1. Taxonomy (GTDB): domain Bacteria; phylum Acidobacteriota; class UBA6911; order RPQK01; family JADFOI01; genus JAPYTY01. The sequence goes on along the minus strand of JAYZCG010000036.1, from coordinate 9,518 downwards.
GGTGTATAGGTCGGTCACCAGAGGGAAGAGGGCCAAGGCACCGGCGAATAGTGCCATAGACGGAACACTCATCCATTTCCGACCCCACTTGTCCATAGCGACCCCAGTTGGATAGAATAAGGACGTGTCTATCGCCGCAGACAGGGAGTATATGCTCCCGATAACAGCAGCATCCAAGCCTATCGTACTTCCGAACAGGGGTATGAATAGCTGGCGTCCTGACCGCATCAGTTGGATCACCAAAGCTGCAAATCCAGCCGTGGCAAAGCTTCGGCGGTGGTCTCTAATGATCTGTGTTAGTTGAATGTGATAAGCATCTTTACGATTTCGGTCTGGGTAAGTGTTGTGAGTAAATATCCAGATCAGCAACATGGCCATTGCTGAAGTTGCACCAGCACCCAAAAAGGCCAATGGATAGCCTAACAACTCCGCTGTTAAACCGCCCAGGGCTGGGCCAATAAAAGACCCCAGGCGCATAATGCCCCCTACAACAGCGAGAGCACGTCCTCTTTCGGCGGTTTCAAGGATATCGGTCATATACGAGAGACGTCCGAGCATCCACGCAGCCGTACCCACTCCGTAGAGTACTGCAAACGGAGTCAATAGAGATGGATTGTCAACCAAAGAGAGGGCTAATCCACTAGCGGTCATGCAGATAAGGCCGCCCATCATCGAAAATTTATCGCCAAGCCGAGATACGAGTATGCCGGCCGGTACGTCGAAAAGTAGCATGCCGAGCCCTCTAATTCCAACCACGATAGCTGCAAATGGAGCACTGCCACCCAGATCCAAAACGTAAAGTGGTAGGAGGATGAGCACTGCCTGTTGGCTGACAGATAACAGAAAGGATGGCAGGTAAATCGGAACCAGTAGACGGCGGTAAGGCGGCGAAAAAGTCATTTTTATCTGCTTAATTAATTGGGTTGTAACATATGATCCAGCATGATCTACACTCTTGTTTTCTGCATCTGGATCGTACCACAGCAGATCAAGTCCTTCATTGCAGTTTAGAGCTTGAAGAGCAGGTGCCGTAGGCGGTAGTCTTTTGGAAAGGATTGGACACTGGGAGGGAGCAAAGAAATCATGGGTTTTCTAAATTGTCTGTCACGTAGGGGTTTTCTGGAAAATATGGGGTCGTTGGCTGGTTTGGCAGTTTTGCCGTTGGCGACAGGGTCCACACTGGCTCAGTCCATGCGGCTTTCGAGTGTGAGTGCAGAGGATTGGGCGCGCTTCGGGTATGACCTGCACAACACTCGCTTCAATAGTGCCGAGAACCTGCTGGGCCCGGATAACGTCGGACGATTGAAACTAAACTGGAAATTTAATGCTCAAGGGGTGATCCAGACTACTCCGATTGTGGTAGGTGATTCAGTTTTTTTTGGGTCCCAATCAGGTCATTTTTACTCACTAGACACACAGTCAGGAGAACGCCGTTGGGAACTAGAAGTGGAAAGTCGAGGAGTTCACCCTTACATGCGACGGGGAATTAGAACTTCACCGCACTATCAAGATGGGAAGCTTTACTTTGGCGACAACATGACGAAAGTTTATTGTGTGGACGCAGAAAGCGGCGGAAAAATTTGGGAGACCCAGCTTTCCGAAGATCCGACAGCACAGACCAAATCTTCGCCGGTCGTCTTTAACGGTAAGGTTATTCTGGGTTATTCTTCACGGCGGGGTGATGCTGAGATCGCTACATTAGATGCCGAAACGGGAGCTATCGTCTGGCGTTTTTCCACCGCGCCGGAAGGAGCAGGTGGTTCGGTTTGGGCTTCGCCCGCTGTGGATGAAAAAGAGCATATTGTTTATAACGCCACCGGAAGCGTGAAGGCTTTCATGCCGGCTGCACCGATGCTTTACACTGTCACTATTCTAGCTCATGACTTAGAGACTGGAGAACTGCTTTGGTACTATCGGCCTTGGAGAGCAGACCCATTCGATTTAGATTTTGGGTGTAGCCCCATGATTTTCGATGCTTCTATACCTTCGGGGTATCGCGGTGGCGGGGTGAGAAAGTGTGTTGGAGCAGGTAGTAAGGGCGGTTTCTTCTGTTGCGATCGTTACACTGGTGAACTGTTTTGGAAGGTGATGCTTACCAACAGGAGTGCTGGGGGCGGTCCCATCCTGGATAGCACTGCCGCAGCTTACAATCGAATCTACATTGCTTCTAATGCCCTTGGGCCCAAAAAGACAATGTCGGTTACCGCTGCTCTGGATGCTTATACCGGAGATATCGTTTGGTGGAATCCAAATGATACTTTGAACCGGGCCCCGGTAGCGGTGGCTAATGGCCTATTCTATCAGGGCCTGTTGGACGGGACGGTGGAAGCCCTGGATGCGGAAACCGGTGCTCAGCGGTGGCAATTTAAACTTCCTACTGCCCATCGGGGCGGAATCTCAATTGCCAATGGGGCCCTATATGTGGGGAATGGGGAGAACGCTACAACAGAAGAGGAAGCCGCTCAGAAAGAGTACTCTTTGTATGCCTTCACTATCGATGGACAGTAATATTTTGGGTGCTGGGTTTTATTCACTTAGATCTGAAAGGGAAGGGCCAAAATGTTTAACAAGCAATGGCGTCGTCGTGATTTCCTGACACTGACTTTGGCTGGAACAGTTGGACATGCTACCGAATTTGTGATGTCCCAAGCTGAAACGACACAGGACATCGGACAGGTGGTCGAGATTGAAATGCTGCGGAATTATCGCATGGGAAGGTACTATTATAATCCGATCGGACTATTCGTGAATCCTGGGCAAACCGTTCGATGGAATGCTCGGAGAGAAGGGTTTTCCGTCACTGCCTATCATCCCGAAAACAACAATCGAGAATTGAGAATACCGGACGGTGCGATGCCTTTTGATTCCGGTATCATCTTTCAAAATGATGTCTTTGAATGGACCTTTGAGGTGGAAGGCACCTATGATTACTGTAGCGTGCGGCACGAGTCAATCGGGATGGTGGGACGTCTCGTGGTGGGTAGACCTGGTGGGGCAGGTGAACAACGTCCGGGTTACGGTTCTAGAGAAGGGAATTCTCCTGTCTATAAGGAAGCCATTCGAGCGTTTGAAATGGTAAGTTCTGGAAAAATCGTGGAGGATGGAAGGGTCCCATATCCCATGAAGGAGCTGCAACGTTCGTTTCCTCTATATTGAGTCACATTTAGGACATTTTGGGGAGCATAGCATCTAGGGGTATGCTAATATACGGGGTAGATTTAGGGTACAAGATTAGCAGTTCATCAATCAAAACGGAGGGTACGGATTGCTTTTTTGGGTTGTGTTAAAGCGGGCAGGTTTGGTACTGGTTTCTGCTGTCATTGTTGGAGTTGGTAGTGCTCAAACCGTCCTATCCCAGTCTCCGGCTAGTGGGTTTTCTCCTAAGATTGCCGGGGTTCAATCTTCTCATTCCAATACATTACGGATTGATGAGGTCCGCACAGTCGTCGATACCTACTGTGTAGGATGTCATAATGAACAGGTGCGTGCGGCAGGATTCATGCTTGACCAAGTGGATGTTGAACAGGTTAGTGAAAACCAGGAGATATGGGAGAAGGTGGTCAAAAAATTGCGAACTCGCGAAATGCCACCTGCGGGTATGCCCCGGCCCAATGAGTCCACCTATGATTCTGTGGCAACTTACTTGGAAACCACTTTAGATGAGGCGGCGGAAGTGGCACCCAATCCGGGCAGGCCAACGGTTCATCGTCTCAACCGTGTTGAATACAGCAATGCTGTCCGGGATTTGTTAGGAGTGCACATCGACGGAGAGGCACTTTTCCCGGCTGACGATTCAGGACTGGGGTTTGACAACCTTGCATCCTTGCTTTCGGTTTCACCTCTGCTGATGGAACGTTATATGTCAGCAGCAACAAAGATTAGTCAGGTTGCCTTGGGAGATGCTAGAGCCCAGCCCATTAGTGCAACCTACAAGGCGGCAGAAAATGTTCGCGGTAGCCAAGGGACGATCATTACGGTCCAAGACGAGCAAATTAGCGAGGAAGTCCCCTTTGGTTCTCGTGGCGGGGCTGCAATTCGACATAATTTCCTGGCCGATGGTGAGTATCACATCAAGGTTCAATTGCAGATGGACGGCAATTATTACCTGCGTGGTTTATTACGCGAGCCGCATCAACTGGATGTGTTTTTGGATGGTGTAAAGGTTCAGAATTTCAGTGTTGGTGGTGATCACCGGGCCGCATCAGGAGCTCTGCACACTCGAGATGGCAATATATTTATCGGGGAACCTGCCCAGCAGGAGTATGAGTACATGGCAGGCGGAGACCTCGAAGGAAGTTTCCAAGCTAAATCGGGAGAGCATTTGGTTGCAGTGGTCTTCCGAAAGAAGAACTATGAGCCCGAAGGTATTTTGGAACTGTTTCCGCGTCAAATGGCCCGTGATATTGGTAACTTCAAAGGAGGTGATCCAGGGGTAGGTGAAGTGACCATAACTGGACCTTACAACGTGACAGGAGTTGGGGATACTCCCAGCCGGAACAAGATCTTCACGTGTTACCCCGTAGAAAACCCAGGCGTCAGCTCTCCGATTCAGCAGGTGTCTTTAGGTGTTGGTAGTATGGCCATTAGAAGTGAAGAAGAGTCCTGTGCCCGGGAGATTCTGTCCCGGCTGGCTAGTCAAGCCTATCGACGAGCGGTTCAAGATAATGAGATAGAGGCCCTTCTTAGCCTATTTAGGGTGGGTAGCGAGGAAGAAGGTTTTGAAGAAGGTATCCGGATGGCACTTCGAGGCCTATTGGTGAGTCCTAGTTTTCTCTTTAGGATCGAACGTGATCCGCCCAGTGCAATACCCAATAGCGCCTATCCAGTAAGCGGCTATGACTTAGCATCCCGACTATCATTCTTTCTCTGGAGCAGTATCCCGGACGAGGAACTTTTAGAGGCTGCCGAAGCTGGCTATCTTAGAGATCCTGGTAAGCTTAAAGAGCAGGTTCGCCGGATGCTGGATGACGAGCGTTCACAGGCTTTGGCGACCAATTTTGGGGGACAGTGGTTGTATCTGCGCAATGTCGCCTTGCGAAATCCGAATACGAAAGCCTATACGGACTTTGATGACGAGTTACGCCAGGCCTTTCAGAAGGAGACCGAGCTGTTCTTTGAAAGCATGTTACGTGAGGATCGTAGCGTGATTGACATGCTGAATGCTGATTATACGTTTGTCAACCAGCGGTTGGCTGAACACTATGAAATCCCCGACATTTATGGAAGCCATTTTCGTCGTGTTGTCCTGACTGACGAGAACCGGCGCGGGCTACTAGGGCAGGGCAGTTTTCTGTTGGTGACATCACGTGCTAATAGAACTGCACCTGTTTTACGCGGCAAGTGGGTGTTGGAGCATCTGTTGGGAACTCCGCCGCCACCACCACCACCGGATGTTCCTGCGCTAAATGAGGACAGAAGTGCGACTGGGAACATGACGATGCGGCAACGTACGGAGGAGCATCGCTCGAATCCAGCTTGTGCCAGTTGTCACATACGGATGGATCCTATAGGTTTCGCCCTTGAGAACTTTGATGGGGTTGGTCGATTCCGAACGATGGAGGGTGGAGAGATGATTGATGTATCGGGTGAATTGCCTGATGGCACCCGATTTAATGGGCCCATTGCACTCCGAAAGGTTCTGGCTGGTCGTGAGCAACAACTTGCCCAAACTATCACAGAAAAACTGCTCACATATGCTCTTGGCCGTGAAGTTGAACCCCATGATATGCCCGCTGTTCGTAATATTTTGCGGGAGGCTGAGCCGAGAGGCTATCGGTGGTCCTCCCTGATTTCTGGAGTAATCCAAAGTGTGCCATTTCAAATGAGGAGATCTAAACCATGACAATGATTTTTAAAAAAGCTATTGCCAGGCGTACATTTTTGCGCGGCGTGGGTACAACTTTAGCACTTCCGTTACTGGATGGCATGGTCCCGGCCTTTGCAGCGGGTAGCGACCCGTCTAAGGCAGTACGCACTCTTTTCATGTACGGACCCAATGGAAGGATTATGAAGAATTGGACGCCCACGATCGAGGGAACCGGTTGGCAAATGACGCCAACGCTGAAGCCGTTGGCCTCTTTCCGAGATCAGATGGTGGTTCTGAGTGGACTAGACGTTAAGGCCGCGGATCCCTGGGAGGGAGAACCTGGTGGTGTTCATGCTCGACCATGTGCGGCTTACCTAACAGGCATTCATCCCAAGCCCAACAAGTCGATGGGGATTTCTGTTGATCAGTATATTGCTAGAGAGTTTAGTAAACACACCCAGCTAGCGTCGCTTGAAATTTCCATGGAAAGCTCCGAACGAGTGGGTGGAAATGATGGAGCCTATAGTGATTCTTATCAAAAGACGATCTCATGGCGTGGCCCGGATACGCCATTGCCCATGGAACACAACCCACGGAAAGTATTTGAAAGACTGCTTGGTGAGACCCAGAGCACTGATCCGGCTGTGCGTCTTCGCATGGCCAGAAAGAACAGAAGCATTCTGGACTTCGTGACTGGAGAAGTGGCCAGCCTGTCGGCTACGCTTGGCCCGGGCGATCGCCTAAAGTTGAACGAATACCTAGACGCAGTACGGGACATTGAGCGGCGTATCCAGCTATCCGAGGAGCAGGCTTCACGAGAGATGCCTGAGATGGAAAAGCCAGCAGGGAAACCTGCCACGGTAGAGGAGCACGCTAAGTTGATGTTTGATCTAATGGCGCTTGCCTTCCAAGCTGATCTGACCCGTGTCATCACTTTCATGTGGGGCAGTGAACAGCACGAAGGAGACTATCGTGAGATTGGTGTTTCCGATGGACATCATGCATCGTCCCATCATGCGGGCCAGAACTATATGATCGAGAACTGTATAAAGGTGGACCATTTTCATTCTCAGTTGTTTGCTCACCTACTTAACAGGCTACGCTCTACACCCGATGGTGATGGTTCGTTGCTGGACAATTCCATTGTCGTGTATGGCAGTGGTCTAAGCGATGGCATGGGCCATGTTCACCATGACGTACCAACCTTGTTGGTGGGCGGAGGGGCCGGTAAGATTAAGGGTGGAAGTCACATTAGATATCCTGACCTCCCCTTGTCCAATCTGCATTTGAGCGTTCTTGATATGATAGGGATGCCCGTTGATGATTTTCTGACCGATCGCTACAGTGATGCTACTGGTAGCCTAGATCTCCTTTCAATTTAGAATGATATTGTGAAATGCCCTCGTATGAGTATGAGAATGAGGTCTATGAAACTAAGTGCAATTCAGAAGGTGTATAGACGTGAGTATTAGAGGATTGTTAGTGGGAGTTTTGTTGTTGTTGGCGTCGGGTTCCGGTGTGATCGCTGGGAGTACCCCGGATTTAATCCATTCGATCAAAATAGGGAACCAGGAGATGTTACAACGTTTGCTCAATGAGCCGACGGATGTGAACGTGTCCCAGGCTGATGGCTCAACTGCACTGGCCTGGGCGGTTCATAAAGATAGTCTAGAGACGGCAAGACTTTTGATTGCGGCCGGAGCCGATGTTAACAAGTCTAATGTCTATGGGGTGACGCCCCTATCGTTGGCTTGTGTCAACCGGAACGCCGATATAGTGGAGGAGCTCCTAGAAGCAGGAGCAGATCCAAACTTAGGTCAGGATAGTGGAGAGACTCCTCTCATGACTTGTACGCGCACGGGTAGTGAGGAGGGGGTTAGATCGTTGTTGGTTCACGGAGCAGACGTCCATGCGAAGACGGTTGAGAGGGGGCAAACCTCGCTCATGTGGGCCGCTGCGGCAGATGAGTCCGCGATTGTCAAGATGGTGGTAGAGCACGGAGCTGATATAGAGGCCCGATCGAAACGCTTGCCTCTTTACGAGCCTAGGATTCCAAATCACTTTGAGATAAGTCCCACAGGTAAATCGGTGCACCAAGGTTTCCGACGAGACACCATCTATCATCCCAAGTTCAAAGGCGGGTTTACGCCATTGATGTTGGCCGCCCAGAAAGGCAGCTTGGAGTCAGTTCGCATTTTGTTGGGGGCGGGAGCGGACGTGAATAAAGGAACGGATGAAGTGGGTCCACCACTATTGTTGGCTGCTACCAATGGCCAGGAGCAGGTAGCCATTTGGTTGTTGGAGATGGGGGCGAATCCAAATGCAACCGACGGCTACGGCATGACCGCATTGCACTGGGCTCTAGAAGAAGGAGTGGTTGCCATGTCGGGAGGGCACACGGAAACGGATCCTTACTGGGTGCATCCTAATAGCCTAGATTTAATAAAAGCACTTCTCGCCAATGGGGCAAATCCAAATACACGAACGAAATCTGATTTCATGCCCTATCACATACATCGCTTCGGTCGTGGAGCTCAGCAGGAACCTCCCCAGGTAAGCCAAGCTGGCGCCACGCCATTCTTGATGGCAGCCGCATCAGACGACATTGATGCTATGCGTCTGTTGGTAGAGGCAGGAGGAGATCCTAAACTCTCAACTTTCGATGGCACGACGCCTCTGATGGTGGCTTCCGGGGTAGGCGTCAACATTGGCCTGAGAGGTGGCGGTGAGGCTGGGGGTGCCGGGACGAAAATTGACACGAGTACAGGGAAGGCGAGGAATAAGAAGCTTGAAGCTGTCCAGTTTGCTTGGCAACTCGGGAATGATGTAAATGCGATTGGGCCAGACGGTCGGAGAGCGATTCACGGTGCTGCACTGTACGGGTTAAGCGAGGTAATGGAGTTCCTTGCCGAGAAAGGTGCTGACCTAGATGCCCAGGACATGTGGGGGCAATCAGCGCTAAGTATAGCAATGGCTGACCCAGATGGCCTAGTATATCGTAATCTACCAGACAAGGGGCAGGATAGCACCTTCCGCCGTCGGGGCAAAAAGGATGAAGGGATGATCGAGCTTCTTCTCAGTCTCGGGGCCACACCCTACAAGTTGGAGGGGCGTTCTCTGAAGGGATTCTAAAGGTCTGTACAGACCGGATTTGCAGGTTGCCATATTCCCTTGTTCTTCCATTTTGAACTCACCCGTCTATTATGGTTCCGCTCATCTTTGGGATTTGGGTATGAGTCTATTGGAAACAAGTCAGATTGTATGCCCGTACTGCGGCAAGTGCGTCGAGATTGTAGTCGACTGTTCTATCGATATTCAGGAGTACATTGAGGATTGCCATATTTGTTGTAGGCCAATTAGTTTAAGTGTTTCCGTTATTAATGGTGGTGAACCAAGCATTAAGGCGAGACGTGAGGATGAATAGCTCGGGTTCAAATCAGAAGCAGAGAGTATTGATACAGTGATCGAAATGCCTGAAATTGGATTTACATTGGGACTCCTTCTGGTGGCGCTAGTTCTGTTCGTTACGGAGTGGATCCGCTACGATGTCGTCGCCCTCCTGGTTTTGGTGTCCCTTAGCCTGAGCGGGATTCTTACCCTGGAAGAATCCTTCGCGGGGTTCAGTAACGAAGCAGTAATAACGGTAGCTGGCGTGCTGGTAATGAGCCGTGCGGTACAGGCTTCTGGTGTAATACAGATAGTAGGAACCAAA
>JAYZCG010000035.1:0-12972 GCA_036338435.1 Acidobacteriota bacterium | reverse complement strand
TATTTCAAAACTCATAGACTCTATACCTTGACAACACCAAAATGTTTACGTCTTGTAGCAACATAAGAACACTCATCAACATATGCTTTTGAATTAACGCTTCTCTATGCATCCACGGCCCTCCGATAAACCTAACACTTTTCTGGCAAACATCCCAGTGCCATTGTCTTTAGATTTACAATATGCATAACGTTAATGGCCATCTGAACAACGCTCGTTGCTGTACCTATCGAAAATTTATACAAGCTATGTTCATAGACGGTTGTGATTTCAATTTTTTCATGTTACAAATGACGGAAAGTGGTTTGCCATTTCGTAAATCACAGCGTACGCTAGTTTTAAGTTTAACAAATTAAGGATTGGAGATTTCTATGGGGGAAGATGAAGAACGGAGGGATTCTGGCTTCAACGAGGGAGGAGAACCAGAAACATCTACCTCTGACCAGCAGGCCGAAGCACCGGCAGCCGAAGCGCCACAGGCCGAAGCACCGGTAGTCGAAGCGCCACAGGCCGAAGCACCGGTAGTCTCTGACACATATGGCAGTGCGGTTGAGGAAGACAACATCAATAATCATACAAACGAAGGGAGCTCACAAATGAATTTAGGAAAGATTGCACTTATTTTGGGTTTGGTCGCATCAGTCGTTGGTGCTTTTACCGTCATTCCCATGGCAGCTGTAATACTAGCTGTACTAGGTCTGGCAATAGGTTTCACCGATGATTCAGATCAAGTCACGGTACTTGTTACCGCTTTGGCATTGGCAGCTGTCCATGGAGCGCTGGGTGACATTCCGGCAGTGGGTGCCCCTATCACCAGTATTCTTGGACACGTTTCTTCTCTGATAAACGCAGCGGCTCTCGCAGTGATTGTTAAGGGTATCGTAGCCCGCGTTTCATAGTACACATGGAATAAGCGTCTTCACCAAGCACCGATGGTGATTGTGATGCTAGTCCTGCACGGGTCTGTTTAATCAGATCGTAGGTTGTAACCTGACGGGTGCGCTGCGTCCTTGTATATTACGAGGACTGTTGGTGTGCCCGTTCTGGATTTCGGAGGGGATGTCTTCCTTTGACCCTTACCTACCGTCCGACTGGTGTTCTAGTCCGGTACATGTAGACTGGCCCAGTCTGTCTTGAGTCCTTTCATGGCTCGTGGGTTCCCGGCCACGACATACCTCTATATCCTGCCAGAAAATGCCCTAGCGTATACCCATCTCTAGAATCCTTTTTGAAAACCTAATATCCTACTACGGAAAACTTTTCCAATATGGGACACTTAAGTAGAGGACTGTCTATGCCAACCAAGCTTATTTTAACCCTAATACTTAGCCTGCTACTCCTGCCCGCTTTTGCGCAAGATGATAGTGCCCTGCTAGGTATGGAATCGGAACAAAATAAATCTATCACGGTGACGTTTCTAGGAACAGGCTCGCCCGTTCCCAGCCTGAAACGTTTCGGTCCCAGTACACTAGTGCAAGCAGGCTCCCAGATCCTTTTGTTCGATTGCGGACGTGGTGCTGTGCAGCGGCTCTTCCAACTGAAGCTTCTGAAAGAGATAAACTCCCTGTTCCTGACGCACTTGCATGCCGATCACGTGGTGGGCATTCCGGATTTGTGGCAAGCTGGTTGGCTCATCGGACGACGTGATAGCCCTCTTCAAATATGGGGTCCAGAAGGAACGGCCGACATGATTTCACACCTCGAGAAGGCCTATCAGTTCGACATAGGCATCCGCTTGCAGTATAAAAATACCCCGCCACCCCGTGGAATAGTTACTGTTACTGAAGAAATCGTCCAGGGCGTGATATACCAACAACAGGGAGTCAAGGTCACGGCCTTCATCGTAGATCATGGCCAGATCAAGCCAGCCTTTGGCTACCGTATCGACTACGGCGATCACTCGGTGGTTCTCTCGGGCGACACTCGTTACTCAGACAATCTGATCCAGTTTTCAAAGGACGCTGATCTACTTGTCCACGAAGTAGTGGCAGCAGCAGAGTTCGAGGCAATTCCGGGTTATCCTCCTGCCAGAATCCAGGAGATCCAAAGTCACCATACCACTCCGGAACAGGCCGGCAAGGTGTTCAGTCAAGTCCGTCCAAGGCTTGCCATCTACTCCCATATCGTACCTACCACAGCAGATGCTTCCGCCCTGATCATTTCAACCAGGGAAACCTATTCAGGACCTTTAGAAGTAGCGGAAGATCTCATGACCGTCGAAGTGGGTGAGCAAATTAGCGTGAAACGCCGCTAATCTAGGAGGAAATCTCTTGCCTTTTACTGACTTTATGCATCTTGGTAAATTTTAGATGGCAGGTTCTACATAACCTCTAAACCGTCTACGTGTACTTAGACATAATAAATTCTGCTATCCTGTAGTATGCAATGTCATCCAGAATCACTCTAACCTTGGGCTTAGCTCTACTCATCCTGCCAGCTTTCACTTTACTTATACTTAGTGGCTTGCAGACCAACTATGAGGCTCTAACTATTGTGGAACTGAGACAATTAACTGAGCAAGGAGATGCAGAAGCTCAGTTCAACCTTGGATACAGATATGAGGTTGGCGACGGTGTTCCTCAAGACTTCCAAAAGGCGTTGGAATGGTATCATGTGTCAGCCGATCAGGGGCATGCCGGAGCACAGTACTTCCTCGGAAACATGTATGCAGCAGGCACCGGTGTTGCCAAGAACAAAATTCAGGCACTCAAGTGGCTTGATCTGGCCTCATCAGATAGATCTGTTAGAGCCTTAGCAATTAGATTAGCTGATGATCTAGCTCAATTAATGACTCCCGAGGATGTATCCAAAGCCAAGAGACTGGCGATTGAGTGGAAGCCCAAGAAATAGTCAACCTATCCCTGAGAAGATTTGGTTGCCCACGGATTATTTTCAGAATTGTGATGAGAGGTTATACTGTAGGGCAAGTGGGGTATGTGCGTGGCGCAATCGTATGCAAATCACCACTCTCACTGAGTAAAGGAGCAACCCGTGAAAAAGTACAGTGGAATTATAGTCTTGGCTATCTTGGCTCTAGCTAGTAGTGTCTGGGCTCAGAGTGACCCACTGGTAGGCACCTGGAAGCTAAACCTGTCCAAATCAGTATATACACCTGGTCCGCCGCCGCAGAGTCTGGTTCACCAGTACGAGTCTGTGGGCAAAGACACATATAAGAATTCCCGCGATTTAGTTGATTCAAACGGGAAATCGTCCCACAGGGAACTTACGCTCGTTTTCGACGGCAAAGAGCACCCCACTGCAAATCCTTCTTCCAGAATGGATGCCACAATGGATCGGCGCATTGATGCCTACAATCTGGAGGGGATGTCGATTAAGGACGGGAAGTTGATCGTGGTTTTCATGCGATTTGTCTCTCGAGACGGAAAGACCCTAACCTTCAAAACAATGGGGACCAATGCGGAGGGTCAGCCGTTTAGTAATGTAGAGGTTTTTGACAAGCAGTAGGTTGATGCGGAACATCTACGGCAAGTGTCAATGAAAGTCACTTCCAGGTACGTGAATACTAGCGGCCAATGTAAAACCTGTCTGCCGCCCCCTCACTTTTCATAAGGAGTTCAAAATGAACTGCACTGTATGGGTTAAAAGTGTATTTATCTTGGTATTGTTATGGGTGCCTATGCGTCCTAGTTTAGGTCAAGGCACCTATAACCAAATGGAGTCTCTTCAAGGTATTGAATCACTGCGTGTATTGGTTGAGCCAGACACCCGTGATGCCCATAAAATAGGATTAACTGAATTACAAATTAAGACTGATGTTGAACTTCAGCTTCAGCAGGCAAACATCACAGTCGTAGACGGTACTCCCGGTGAGGTCCCAACACTCTATGTTCTCTATGTGAATCTCACGGTTTTATCACTGGAGAACATCATCCCCGATGACACTGATCCTGGTGTTACGGTGTCCATAGAAATAGAGCTGCGCCAGCCTGCTACCTTGGTGAGAGACCCTTCAATCGTAACGTTTAGTGCAATTACCTGGACTCAAAGCCTACTGGGCATCAGTTCGTTAGAAATGGCACACACCGCAATCAGAGAACAGATTCGTAACCAAGTGGATATATTCCTAAACGACTACCGCACAGCCAACCCTATCGCTCCCAGCTAACCTCTATAATTTTCGGAACATACCTTCTCAATACGTAATATGGAAACCAGCAAGTATCATATAAACTATTCAGAATGGTAAAAAATTGGGGAATAAAACCAATCGGATATGTGCAAAGTCCTCACACCCGCAAGGAGGATATACCAAAGGGTCTGGGAACCCGGCATGTTGCCGAGGGTATTTTGGAAATATTGCCTCAGTTCGAAGATGGACTCAAAGATATAGATAATTTTTCTCACCTGTTCGTTATATGGATTTTCCATCGGTCTCAAGGTTACAATTTGGTAGGCACACCGCCCTGTGACAACCGTCCCCATGGTGTTTTTGCCACTCGTTCGCCACAGCGACCCAATCCATTGGGGTTAACGGTTGTGAAATTGATACGACGCGAAAGAAATCAGTTGTTTGTTTGTGGTGTTGATATGTTGGACAGAACTCCTGTAGTCGATATCAAGCCTTACATGTCTAGTATTCCAGAGGACAAGCTCAAGCGAGGCTGGTTGCAGGAAGTGGAGGAGAAAACTCAGTAAGTTACGGCAATCGAGCTCATGCCCAAAAATTGGTCGGGGCAGAGGGATTTGAACCCCCGACTTCCTGCTCCCAAAGCAGGCGCGCTACCAGGCTGCGCCATGCCCCGACATCGTTTATCTTAAAACTCTAGGCATCTTAATACACAATTGCCGAGCGAATCACATTAAAGACTAACACGACAACCGTTACACCAAAAGCACTAGGACAGGTTTCCCCAACATGATGTGTTGGCAATAACAACGTGTGATTGTCCAGATCTATTACCTTCACTATCCCCTCTTTTTCAAAACAACCTTCCTGTGTTTGATATACAGCAAATGTCAGTTAAACTGTCGTCAAACCATCGGCTGATGTCTTCCAACAAGGAGAGAATCGATGAAAAGATTACAATCCACGGTAGTTCAATGTGTACTTATCTTGGTGCTACTAGGATCCGTCTTAGGCATTTCTCAGGCACAAGAGGTGGTTCCAGAGGTGCTTCACTATGCCGATATCGTTTTGTACAACGGTCAGATTTTGACCATGGATCAAGACCAACCTCCCATTAACGTGTCCTCCGCTTTGGCTCTTCGAGATGGGAGGATCCTAGCCGTGGGAGGAGATGATCGGATCTTAAAGATGGGCGGACCCGACACGAGAAAAGTTAACCTGGAGGGAAAGGCGGTGATGCCCGGTGTCATTGACACCCATTCCCATCCTAATAGTTACGCTTTTTTCCATCGGGACTGGGCCCGAGAGGTCAACGAAGCATATGTGAAGTTTTTGAGAGATAACAACATCCACTATACAAACGTCCGGTGGGATTCACAGGAAAATGCCCTATCTGATCTAAAAACATTCGCGGAAAAAGTACCTGATGGAGAGTGGATATACACAAAAATTGGTATCGATGAAATGCTGCTCAAGATCTTAAACCAAATCACACGATACGATTTGGATCAGTCGGTGCCGAACAATCCCCTATTTATCGTGTCAGGATATGGCTTGTGGGGATTGGTTAACACTCAGATGATGGAACTGGTCGAGAATGTCTACGGTAAGCTTCTGCCCGGATTTGTCAAAGACCAACAAGGTGTCCCCAATGGTCAATTGTTAGGAGCTGCGGGAGAGATTTTAGATACAGAATTCATGCCTCAAAGACAGCCTGAACTTTTAGCTCCCTACTTCAAGAGAGAATTAGAAGAATGGGTAGCAATTGGGGTCACAACCTTATCTACACGTCTTAAAGGATTTGAAATTTCTTCTTACGCACTTCTGGATCAACTGGATCAATTACCCCTCAGAATGGCCTATGCTAACGAGTTGGCACGAGCCAATCCTTTTCTCGAAAGACAGTTAAAACGACTTGGCAACCTGGAGGGCCACGGAACGGATCGGATGTGGTTGGTGGGTATTTCGGCAGGTAATCCAGATGGATATGGGTCCAGTCCACGTCTACCCACCGATGAAATGTGGGTCGGCGAAGTCTCATGTGTGTCTTTAGAAAAACAAGAAATTTTACCCAACGACCTTTACCCATACCCAGAGGGAATGTGTATTTGGGGTCTTCCCGATGATCCGGGTCAAGATGCTGCACTTATTGCCAATCGACATGGGTATAGGATCACAGGCGTGCACACCTTTGGAGACAAGGCAATTGAGTGGGCCCTCGATTCCTATGAACAAGCTACTCAGGAGAACTCCATAAGCGATCGACGGTTTGCTCTGGATCATGGGATGATGATTCGGCCTGATCTGAGAGAAAGATCCGCTGAATTGGGTGTGATGTGGAGTCTTCAACCCACCCTATTTTGGAGACGCTATGGCGCTGGTGTAAGACGAGTATACTGTGAAGAATATGCCCATAAATGGCTTTTCCCTGTCAAGAGTCTCATCGACAAGGGCGTAAAAGTGGCCTATGGCGCTGACACTCACAACGACCCGGAAAGACATCCCATGTTTGGCCTGGAAGTTTTAGTGACAAGGAAAACCCGGGATGGACGAGTCTTTGGGCCACAGGAGAGAATTGATCGGGAGACCGCCTTACTCATGATGACCCGGTGGGGTTCAGAATATGTCATGGCCGAAGACAAACTGGGGTCACTTGAAGCAGGTAAGTTAGCAGATCTAGTACTTCTGAACAAGAATCCTCTAGACCCCAACATACCTGATGAAGATCTGTCCGAGATCGAGGTTTTGGCAACTATCATTGGAGGAAAGTTAGCCCACGGCTCAATTGATCCAGAATAAATTAGGGATAGACAAAACAAGCCTCCTCTCCACCCACTGCATAGGAAGCAGAGTAACCCGATGAACTCTCAACTTCCGGCTAAAGGTGATGTCTGCAACCTGATCTGAGAGCTCTCGTCGTTCCTCTCAGTCCAAGAAACATAGAGGCTTTTGTCGTCCGTCGTAAGCATGGGATAGAAGGTGCTCCAGGTACCGCCACTGACCTGATAGATGGGACTCCATTCTCCTTTGCTGACACTGCGGTGGGCAAGGAAAATGCGGGACTTATCTTCCTTCACGTTTTCCCAGGCAACATAGACGGTGTCATTTTTGTCGACTGTCACCTCGGTATGAAGCACTCGATCCGCCGGTGCATCGGAGATGAACTGACGGGGGCCAAAACTCTTGCCACCGTCCTCAGAATAGGTGTAGTAGATACCCGCTTCATCAGGCGTCCTACCGCCGGTCCACCAAATTGCATGAATCCGATCCTCGCTGTCGACAGCGATGGAAATGCCCGCGTGCGGACAACCCTTGGAAGTCCAACCATCATCGCTGATGACAACCGGATCACCAAAGGTCTGCCCACCATCGTTTGAACGAATCATCAAATGGTTGCGTACGTTATCCGCTACACCATCTGCAGATGGGCTACCATTGTCCCGATAGGTAACCACCATGCTTTTGCCACCATCCAGAAAATCTATCTCGGGCCGACAGCACGGGCAAGCCAAAGCGGAGATAGGATAGTTCTTGCTAAAACTCCTGCCTCCATCCTCGGAAACTGCCATGAACACTTCCTTGGCTTCCAGGTCATTACGCCCGTCCAGCCAGGCTACATAGACTTTTCCACCGGGTGCCGTGCCAATGGCTGTGAAATTCGCGCGGCTGACCTCCTTTCCATCCCTATTCACAAGCTCTCCCTGATCGTCGTTAAGCCTCAGCTCCGAGGAAAAGGGCCCCCCGCCGTTAGCAAATGTCGACTTCATCACTCTATGTTTATAGATATCCGTAAAGGCAATAAAAAGGGACGAGATGGCGTCATCTTCGCCAAGGGTGAACTTGGCCTTGTGCTCACCCCCACGGGATCCACTCGGCTCATGGTTCATCTGTCGAATCTCATCCAATTGCCGGCCGTCACTGGTCACTGTGGCGATCAAGACATTCCGACCCTCTCCATCTATATTTTCTTCCGTCCAACTCACCAAGACCTCGTTGTTCTTGGAAGTTACCAAGTAGGGACCGGACGGATTGCTCTCAGGGTCTCCCACCGTAATGGATTCTCGAAAGGAA
Source organism: Acidobacteriota bacterium (assembly GCA_036338435.1). Classification (GTDB taxonomy): domain Bacteria; phylum Acidobacteriota; class UBA6911; order RPQK01; family JADFOI01; genus JAPYTY01. Next base: position 4,814 of record JAYZCG010000035.1, on the reverse strand, counting down.
AGATCCGCCTCGAACGATGAGTCATCTACCTGGCTGCTTCCACATCCCAAAAGAACAAGCGAGATCAACATCCAAGCTAAAAATAATCCTCGAGTTGTTTTCTCCATGGTAACTCCTTTTTTCATGAAATAGCCTCTTCCTGTCACTCACAATAACTATTCCTTCAGGAATACTGTTCCATCAGGAGTGAGTGCCTATTGTGACTTTACTCTTACAGGTTTAAATCTGAAACTCCATATCGTATATAGTGCTAGAAAAAGGACTGCTTCTGCAAGTGCAACAGTTTTTCTTAACTTATTTTTGGGACGTATAGGGGAAAATTCCACATTCCTAAAATTGTGCCAGGTACGTATATTTGACAATAAAGGCGTGTGACACCTGGCGACTCAATCTGCCTAATCGTTCTTCCGTAAACACCAGGCTTAAATGACTTAAAGGACGGTGAATCCAATTAAAACGGACATTAGTCAAGATCTTGTTCAGGTCTTGATTGTACTGAAAAAAGCCATCGGCAAAAATACGTGGATTGAAGGAATGGTGTAGGCTCAGTCCATAGAGATCGGCACGAAAACTCCTCGCATGTAGATCTATTTTATTGTAGCTATAACTCAATTTTGTAGAAAAATTGGGCTTGATTAGGAGGTTGCCTGTCAAATCAATACTCGTTTTGTTCCCATCAAAAAACCCTCCGGTAACAAGCTCTATTGAACCCGAAAGGAGCTGACTTTGATCGGACGCGTAGTTTACCTTCAACTCGTTGTAACCATAATCTCCCGGGGCAATGCTAACCCCTTTTCGTAGCTGAAAAGGTTCTGATAGACGTTCAAATTGGGGATCAACACTGACTTCTAAGTCGCTACCATCACGAAAAAATAATGTGAACCCAAAGTGCAGATCCTTGGTCAAGGTCACATTGTCGCGGTCAGTGTGGTATTTGATATTGCCATGAGGATAAATTTCTCGGATTAGTCCATCTCCTCCCGGTCTAGGTTTAATTCCCAGGTTGTATTGATGGATGCGTACGCCTCTGCGAGGAACAAATCCCACATCAGGATTAAAGTTCTCCCCCACATCAGCAAAAAAGCCTCGTATCTGGAGAAATCCATCATCCCACTGTCCAGAAATCTTTGCTTCCCAGTTATTTCCCTCCAAAGCATGAGTTTGTGTTCCAGCCAAGAAGGAATTGATGCGTAGCTTTTGTAGAAACTGCAAGTTTAGGTCTACACCGTAAGTGCGATTGTAATCTTTTGTATTACCTCCGTCGCGATTTATAAAAATAGCCCCAATACCAGAATTTTCTAACAAATCATAATTTGCCCTCATCACAGTAAAGTTGTTCGAGGAAGCCCTCTCGCTCTCCTTCTGGTGTATATTCATCAAACCCAACGTCAAATGCCCGACCCTTCCGGTCAATCGTGCCCCCCCCAACAGTGGCAAAGGCTTTCCGTCAGAAGATAGCCCTATGCGACGACTGTGAAAGAGTTGGTTTTCCTCGGAACGACGAGAACCCCGTTCATTGGGAACATCCCCGAACTGAAAAAGACTTGCATTTTCAAGAAAAAAGTCCCGTTTCTCAGGAAAAAATAGACTGAAACGAGTCAAATTAATCTGCTCCGTATCTACTTCTACCTGCGAAAAATCGGTATTGTAAGTCAAGTCCAGAGTTAAACCTGGAGTCAGACTATATTTGACATCAAACCCGACTTCAGGATCGAATTGCGTTGATTCTCTACCAGACGACGGCACACGCTTCACATCGACCGTGGCAAAAGGTTTGACTTGCAAATTTCGACCAGGCGTCACCTGTCTTTCCAACACAAGATCACCCGCCAAGGAAGCCCGGTGACTATTGTAACGTCGTGGAACCAAACTCCAGTAAACATCCTCATTCTTGCGTCGGATTCGGCGTTTGAAATTGATTCCCATTACCTGATTGTCCTGCGCTGCAAAGCGCAGTGTCTTAAACGGGATGACAATTTCACAGCTCCATCCATCCGCCCGAACTTGGGAGGCCGTATGCCAAATGCCGTCCCAGGAAGAAGTTGAATGGCGCCCATCCCCCAGCCCCTGACTATCATTTTTAGCACCTGCAGCGTTAGTGTAAACTGCAACAGTGGATCCATATTGATGGAACCCATCGATTATAACCCCAAACATATCTCCTTCATGAGTGTCGAAGTCCCTTCTGAGATCATTAATGAGGATCTTGTCAGGCTCAGAATCGTACAGATATGCGCCGATATACAGTTGGTCTTCATCGAAAAGGACCCATACTTTAGTTCTCTCCGAGGAAACCCTCCCTTCGTGGGGTTTCGATTGCACAAAATCAGAAACTGGTGTAGCCAAACCCCATTCAGGTTCATCCAAATAGCCATCAAGCTGGACGGGTTTATCGGTCCAATGTCCAATAATTTTCTTATCCTCTGCTACACAAAAGACTGTGTGGGAAACGAGAACGACCAGTGCCAACAATATGGTGCTAAGTTTCGGTGACATCAGGAGATTCTATGCAAGATGCTGTACCCCTGTACAGCGGAGTAGGATGATCAAACAGCAAAATAAGGCGCCATCCTTTTGTTTCAAATGAACCAATTTAGACATTCCATATTTTGAGGTATTGGAGTAGTTTACCGCAGTCTTCCCAAATTCGTACGTAAACTATTTGCATTGAAATCGTTATTGCAGATAGCGATGAAACAAATTGTTTGGAGACTCGTATAAGGTATCGTAAACTCGGCTTTGACTACACACTCGCAGTCTAGGCCTAAATTAACGATGGGGTCAGAGAGATCCCAATAACAGGAAAGGAGAACAAGACATGTCATCCAAGGAGCTTGAACAGATTAATTCCCTCCTACGCAAGGTGGATCCGAGCCGACGTAAGTTTCTCGAGCGCATGATAATCGGCGGCGGTGCCGCCGCGCTCATGGTATTGCCCACTGCGACCCTGCTGGCCCAGGAAGAAGACGAGTCTGCACCGAGACAGGGTAAAGGCAAAGGAAAGGACAGAGGCAACGGACAGGGTAAAGGCAAAGGAAAGGGCAGAGGCAGAGGCAGAGGAAAGGGCAGAGGCAAAGGAAAGGGTCGAGGCCGAGGCAGAGGCAGAGGAAAGGGCCGAGGCAGCGGTCAAGGCAGGGGTCAGCGGTCAAGATAAATGATGGTGGTGGGGACGCCTGATACCGGCATCTGAAACCCCACTAATGTCACACATAATTCGAGTCGGGGCTCCGAGCCATTGGGGCTCCGACGGGTTCTCCTCATGCCATTGGACAGCACAATTTGTCGCAATCCCCGCATACTACTAGTGCCGGGATCTGATGGATACGCCGCATATCACGCGGATACCGGACGCATCCACAAGCTGAATGCTTCCGCGGCATTGATCCTGGAGCTTTTCGACGGAACGCGAACGATGCGGGAAGTCTGTGCCGATCTGCAACCTATTTTCGGTTCGAGCGGGGTCAATGCAGCGAAGCGGTGGATCGATTACGCAGTTTCGGAAGGTTTTCTGTCCCGCGTTTCCCAATCGAGCGAGTCGCTTCGGCCTCTTTCGGCTTCCGCAGCCACCAAACGTGCGCAGAGATTGCGTGACGAAGGACAGATTCTTGCCGCCTACGCGTGCCAGCATCACGCGTCCACGTTGATGCCGGAGAACCCCAAGGTGTGGAAGGAACTCGGTGAACTGGCGCATATCCTGGGTCGGCGCGAAGCCGCTAGGAACGCTTGTGAGAAGTGTCTTGCCCTAGATCCCGACGACGCGGAGATCGATCATATCCTTGCGGCGCTTCGAGATGAATCTCCACCTCCCCGCGCGCCCGATGAATGTATCCGGCAGGTATATTCACGATTCGCCAACTACTACGAAGAAAACATGTGCGACGAACTGCATTACCAGGCGCCGTCGTTACTCGCAGCAGCCGTCCGTGAGGCGATCAGCACCCGCGATTCTCTTGAGGTTCTGGATCTGGGCTGTGGAACAGGATTGATCGCAGAACACTTGCGCCCCTTGGCACGGCGACTAACCGGAATCGATCTATCGCCGGAAATGGTTGACCGGGCCCGACAGAGTGAGTTCTACGATTTGCTAGAAGTTGCTGAAATTACAGACTGGCTGAGTTGGGATTCTAAACCCACATTCGACCTAATCGTGGCATGTGACACCCTGATTTACTTCGGAGACTTGTCACAGGTGGTTGTCCCGGCGGCGAACCGTCTCGGGCCCAATGGAATCCTGGCGTTCACAGTTGAAAAAGGGCGCCACAACGAACCCTTCCGCTTAACGGATTCGGGTCGATACACTCACACGATCAACCACATTACATCGGTTGCGGAAGATGTTCGCCTAGGTCTGGATCGTATATGTACTGAAGCCCTGAGGCACGAATACGGCGAACCGGTTGAAGGCCTACTAGTAGTCCTCAGTCGTTCTTGACCCTTGCCTCGTTTTAGGGCACACGGACATCACGAACACACATAAATTCACACACAGATTCAAGCTTACTCATCTACATGTGGATCCATACTGTTAACAGCTAACAGTTCGTCAGATCCCATCAAAGGATAAAAGCACTTGACTTAAGTAAGTAAGTAAGATTAAACAAATGAGTCCACATCTTAAGGTGGCCACCGAGGTTTGGATCGCCACGGCCCTTCTTCACCATGAATAAATCAGTCTTACTTACCTCATTGATATTGTTAGTGATGTTCGCATCTTCTTGTGATTCCACTACGAAGGAGACAACAACTCAGCCTATTGTTACTGAGGGGTGTTGCATCAATGAGTGGACGAAGGTTGGTGAAGATGCGGATGGAGA
>JAYZCG010000034.1:0-20718 GCA_036338435.1 Acidobacteriota bacterium | reverse complement strand
TGAACTCCACAAAATTCTGGAGAAGTTTGAGTCCGATCTCCCCGGATCTTTCCGGGTGAAACTGTACCCCCCACAAATTGTCCTGTCCCACCACTGAAGAGAATGAGTGGCCATATTCTGTGGTACCCAGGGTCAAACCTTTTCCCACCGGCGCATAATAACTATGGACAAAATAGAAAAAACTCCCTGCAGGCACTCCTTCAAACAATGGCGAAGAGGGTTGAGACAACCCATTAACTCCTGCTACGAGGTTCCAGCCAACATGAGGGACCTTGCACCGAGAGTTGTCAAACCGACTAACCTTTCCAGGAAGAACGCCCAGACACTCAGTACCCTCCTCTTCGGAGATCTCAAACAACAACTGAAGCCCCAAACAAATACCCAGAAACGGCACATTGACTCGTTGAAGGATTTCAACCAGTCCTTGTGATCGCAAGGATTCCATGGCCGGCTTAGCTGCACCCACCCCCGGAAGGATGACCTTATCAGCTCGACTCACATCAGTTGGGTCACTGGAGAAAACAAAATCAGCTCCCAAATACTTCAAAGCATGGCCGACGTTGTAAAGATTTCCTGCCGCGTAATCAACAACTACAATCATCCTACACTCCCACATTCGCATCGAAGCAGCCATCCGATGTTCACGATGTCAAGCCTGGTCAACAATCAAATGACTACATCACAGAGGAACCAGAAGAAAACACCTTCTAGAGTATGCCCTTGGTCGAAGGGATCTCTCCTTCAGCTGCTGGATCAATGCGCACTGCCATCCGTAATGAACGAGCAAACCCTTTGAACATAGCCTCAATACGATGATGTTCGTTCTCTCCTGCATTCAGAAAACGAAAATGCAGATTACATTTTAGAGCGTTAGCCAAAGACTTAAAAAAATGAGGAACTAATTCACAAGAAAGATCCCCTACCTGTTCCTTCTTAGAATCATAGTCACATGAAAATGCAAAGCGCCCTCCCAGATCGATAGCCACAACAACTAGGACCTCATCCATGGGAAGAATTGAGAAACCATAACGCTCTATGCCTGCCTTCTGGCCCAAAGCGCTTCCCAGAGCCTGGCCCAAGACAATCCCCAGATCTTCCGTCAGATGATGGTCATCAACCTCCAGATCTCCCTTGGCTTCAACTTTTAACCCGATCTGAGCGTGGCGTGCCAACAATTCCAACATATGCTCCAAGAACCCTAGTCCTAGATCTAACTCACACTCTCCCGGACCATCCAAATCAATCTGCAATTCTATCTGTGTTTCATTGGTTTTCCTTTCTACACACGCAGTTCGCTTACTCATAAAATACTCTCCAAACTCTTTTGTAGTTTACCTAAAAAGAACTCATTTTCTGCAGGAGTTCCAATACTGACACGAATGCAGTCTCCCAAATTCTCAAGGGAACTGCGGTCTCTCACAATGATTCCATTCTCCAAAAGTTGATTGCAAACCAAGGATGCCTTGGGGCAACGAAATAGTAAAAAATTAGCTTGAGAAGGGAAAACTTCTTCTATCTGATCCATTTCTCTAAGACAATCTGCTACTCGCTCACGCTCTTTTCGAATCTCCAAAACCTGATTGAGGTATTGATCCGTTGAAGATAGCACCTTACAACCGTCCTCCATGACCAAGGAGCTCAAATTGTAGGGAGATTTAACCTTCATGAATTGGGCAATAACGTCAGGAGAAGCTACCGCATATCCCAGACGTATACCTGCTCTCCCAAATGCTTTCGAAAGGGTTCTAAGAAGAATCAGATTGGGAGTTGTGTTCAGTTCTGTTATCAATGAAGGACCTTCCACAAATTCAACATAGGCCTCATCAACCACTACGATCTTACCCCACTGGTGGGCGATCTGAAGAATCTCTTTCCGCGCCAACAAATTCCCTGTTGGATTGTTTGGTGAGCACAAAAAGAGAATCTTTACCTCAGAGGGGACGCTTGCCAAAAATAGCTCAGAACGGAACTGAAACTCTTGATCTAGATGAAACCGAAAAGAGGAGATTCCGAAAATATCAGCCATCACCTGATACATGCCATAGGTTGGCTCAGCAATAGCAATCTGATCCTGTCCTGGACGGCAAAATACCTTGAGGATCCAATCCAAAACCTCGTCAGATCCTACCGCTGCCAGTACCTGATCGTCTTCTACCCCCAGATATCTACTTAGAGCTTTTCTCAAGCCCCGTTGATGGGGATCTGGATATCGGTTGAGTTTTACTCCTCCCCATTCAACGTCGTAGGGATTTTCATTCGCATCCAGCAATATCCCTTTCTGAATATTCTCTCGCGCCGAGCGATAGGGCTCCAGGTCTAAAATATTTGATCTTACTAATTGGACTATATCCATGGTCGTTTCACAACAACAATTCAGAAGGCAGACTCCTTTATGTCGTTACTCTCCTCTCAACATAACTGTCATCCCCAATTCACCCTCCCAAACGTGCACGCACTGCCCGCCGATGTCCCTCCAATCCCTCCACGTTAGCTAAGATTTCCAATGTGGGAGCTAATGCTCTAAAACCCTGTTCCGATAGTTCCTGGAAAGTAATCTTCTTGACAAAGGTATCCAATGAGACCCCTGAGTAAGACCGTGCCAAACCAGAAGTAGGCAAGGTGTGATTAGTTCCAGAGGCATAGTCACCAGCTACCTCTGGAGACCAGGCGCCAAGAAATACCGACCCCGCATTGCGTATCTCCTGAAGCCACTCTCTAGGTTTCTCTAGGTGCAAGATCAGATGTTCTGGTGCATATCGATTAGCAAATCCAAAGGCTGACTCCAAGGAATCCGCCAGCATTACAAAACTATCGTGTAGTGCAGTTTCGGCATATTCGCGTCTAGGTAAATCTTTCATTTGACTCCAGATCAACTGAGTGACATTCTCCAGAATTGTGGGAGATGTAGAGACAACTATCGCCCGGCTGTCACTACCATGCTCTGCTTGTGAAATAAGATCACTACAAATCAATTCAGGGGAAGCAAACTCGTCAGTGATAACCAGCACCTCGGTTGGTCCCGCCACCATATCGATGGCTGTTCCTGCCAACATAGCTAGTAACTTGCCCCCTTGGACCCAGCGATTGCCAGGCCCTACGATTTTGTCAACGGCTGGAACACTATCGGTGCCCAGGGACATGGCAGCAATAGCCTGAGCACCTCCAACCGCAAAAACATCATGGATACCGACCATCTCTGCTGCAACTAAAATCTCCGGGGCCACACTTCCATCAACACGAGGAGGCACACACAACTGGATTCTTCGGCACCCCGCCAAACTAGCAGGGATACCAAGCATTAGAACTGTTGATGGCAAAACGGCATTACCTCCAGGCACATAGAGGCCTACCGAGTCGATAGCACGGTTCTCACGCCAACAAAGGATGCCCTGCCGGATCACCACAGCATCGTCAGGTAATTGTTGAGACGCATGAAATTTTCTTATATTGCGGACCGCTTCTCCTAAGGCTTCTTTCACCTCATCCGAGACTTCCTCTTCAGCTTGAACAAACTGTTTTTCCTCTACCCTGATAGCGTTTTGTTTCACACCATCAAAACGCTCGGTAAGTAAGCGAATCGCCTCATCCCCATTAACAGAGACCTGTCTGAATATATCTCGACAAGTGTCCATCACTTCGGAATCGGTCACGGGATTCCTACGGCACAGGTCCTGTATAGAATCCCGATCAAGTTCTGAAAGCCGATACGATTTCATTCCGTCACCATCTTTTCTATTGGAACAACAAGGATATCCGAAGCTCCGGTCTTTCTAAGTTTCTCAATTACATCCCAGAAAAACTCCTCAGGAACAGCAGTATGAATGGCCACCATCTCATCATCGGCTAAAGGCACAACTGTAGGACTCTTCATACCAGGCAAAATGGTTTGGATTTCTTCCAAAGCCTTTTTGGGAGCATTCATCATGACGTACTTTGTACGACGAGCCTTGAGATTACTCTGGAAACGCACTCTAAGCTGTTCGATCAATTCCCGTTTTATGGGAGACTCAAGTGACTTGGCGTTGCCAATTAGATAAGCCTCTGACTCGAGAACCGTTTCAATGGACTCGAGCTCGTTGCTCCGTAGCGTGCTTCCCGTCGAGACCAAATCACAGATGGCATCGGCAATATCTAGGCTGGGAGTTATCTCCACAGATCCGCTAATTTGGATAATACGCGCTTTGATCTTCCGTTGGTCAAGAAACCCCTGCAGGATGAGCGGATGAGAAGTAGCAATACGCTTACCCTCAAGGTCATCTAAGTTGCTAATGGAACTCTTTCTGGGAACTGCAATTGACAGAGTGCACGCCCCAAATCCAAGAGCGTCAAGCTGAACAACTTCGGCATCCTTCTCCTGAATTACATTCAGACCGACGACCCCCAGATCGGCGACACCATCTTGAACGTACTCCGGAATGTCATCATCACGGAGAAAAAGGATATCAAGAGGAAAATTCTGACATGGGGCAAATAATCGTCCATCGTAATACTCGAAATCCAAACCAGCAGATTTTAGAATTTCTCTACATGGTTTGGCTAAACGACCTTGCTTTTGAAGCACGATTTTTAAATTGTCACTATCTAGTTTCATATTCTATTTCTCATTCCAAAAGTTATACAGATTCAAACTGATTCCATACGATCAAGCATCGATCGGTATCCACCTTCCCCATGATTTAACCAGTGGGCTATCCGTGTAATAGTGGCAGTGCTGGCACCTGTTTGTTCGCTAATCAGGCGATAGGGGATCTCCTCGGAGACCATTCGAGCAACACGCCAACGTTCTGCCATCACTTGTAATTCGTTGAGTGTACAAAGGTCACGAAAGAAACGCGCACATTCATCACCGTCCTTAATGCCGGCAATAATCTCGAATAAATGTCTGACCCCTTCATCTTTTTCAAGTACTTGCTCCATAGAGGAACCCTCATGTCATGTCAATGTTTTAATACACTAATGTTTTACCACATTAAAATGAATAATGCAAGTCAACCCTCCATAGACATCTTCAACGTGATTGTAAAGTGACTCAGAGCTCTCGGTAGTTCCCTTACATGAGCTCCTGCATGACCTCTTCCAGGACTTCAGGGCCAGGTCGTACTTTGTCATCAGGAATGGTTGCTAGGGGTGTCTCTGATAATTGCAATTGATCAACAAAGTTTTTGGCAACTGGGTTTACGTAGATGAGACCCGTCAAAAACTCACCCGACTCCCGTGTCTGACTAAGCATTCTCAAAGCAACTTCCTTGCTCATAGGATCGTAATCTCGTTCCAGTTTTCGGAGCCAGATATGCGACCCATCGTACATCTCAACCTCTTGTGCGTCTCCATCATCATATTGAACAGACTCAATTGGATCAAAATGAGGAACAAAATCAATCTGGTGGAGCAATTCTTCGTGCTCCTTAGCCCACTTATAACCCTTGGTAGAATTTTCATCCTTGTCGAAAGTCACACAAGGACTAATGATATCCAACATCGCTGTTCCGTTATGACTGATGGCCCCTTCCAGTAGCGCAACCAGTTGCTTAGGATCACCCGCAAAGGATCGGGCCACATAACTGCAACCCATCTCAATCGCCAGGGAACAACAATCAATGGGAGGCAAATCATTGACCTCCCCCATTTTACTCCGTTTCCCCGAGTCAGCGGTTGCTGAAAACTGGCCCTTAGTCAGACCATAAACTCCATTATTTTCGACAACGTAAATCATGGGAACATTGCGACGTAAAAGATGACAAAATTGCCCTAATCCGATAGAAACGGTATCTCCATCGCCACTGATGCCAATGCAAACCAGGTCGCGGTTACCCAAAACAGCTCCTGTGGCAAGGGAAGGCATCCGTCCATGAACCCCATTAAATCCGTGGGATTGACTCAGAAAGTACGTGGGAGTCTTACTAGAACATCCAATCCCACTCATCTTGGCAACATGATGAGGGTTGATGGCCCTCTGGTAGAAGGCCTTCATAATTTGACTTGAGATGGCATCATGGCCGCAGCCGGCACACAACGTGGATATCTTCCCCTTATAATCTAACCTGGAAAGACCAATCCTATTAACTTTTTTAGGCTTCGTAGCACTTACAGACATAATGCCTACCCGTTTCCTTTCTCATGAGCTCTGACCTGATCTGTAATAAATCGAGCATCAAGTGGAAGACCTCCATAATAAAGAATCTTCGTAACCTTGACCGAATCAGCTTCAACTGTAAGACGAATTAAATCTCCCATCTGGCCATCCCTATTTTGTTCCACGGAATAGACTCGCTTACAACGACCGACAAATTCCTTGAGATGAGCAGTGAAAGGCAAAGCACGAATCCTCATATAGTTAAAATCGATCCCATACTCACAACGAAGCTGCTCCCGGCATTCCGCCATAGGGACATCAGTCGACCCATATGCTATAAGCCCGATTTCAGCGCCCTCGCTATATTCCACTATCGGCTGAGGTATCAGTGATTTAGCAGTTTCAAACTTTTTCGCTAACCGATCCATCAAGTCAACATAGTCTGCCGGTTTTTCCGTATACGCAGCATGTTCATTATGACCACTACCCCGAGTAAAATAGGGGGCTAACGGGTGATCCGTCCCGGGGAGGGTGCGATAGGGAATGCCATCCTTATCTACATCCTTATACCGAGAAAATTCTCCAAGTCGATCCAAATCCTCTGCCGTAAGCACCTTTCCACGATCCAAAGCTGCCTCAGGATAATCAAAGGGATCACACATCCAGTTGTTCATTCCTAAATCCAAATCAGTCGCCACAAAAACAGGCTGCTGAATCCGCTCAGCTAGGTCAAAGGCCTCTCCGGAAAACTCAAAACACTCCTTCATGGAACTTGGAAACAGCACAACATGCTGGGTATCTCCGTGAGAAAGACAGTGGAGCGTGTTGATATCTCCCTGTGCAGTTCGAGTAGGTAGACCGGTACTGGGACCCACTCGCTGAACATCAAAAATAACAACTGGAATCTCAGCAAAATAAGCTAATCCAACAAACTCTGACATGAGAGAAATCCCGGGACCGGAGGTAGAAGTCATTGCCCTGGCGCCTGCCCACCCTGCACCAATCGCCATACCCAACGCTGCTAGCTCATCTTCGGCTTGTACAACGGCAAAGGTTGCTTCTCCTGTTTTGGGATCAGTCCTATAACGCTTCATGTAACTACCAAAACTCTCCCCCAAACTACTGGCAGGGGTTATGGGATACCAAGTCAGGACCGTCGCTCCTGCAAACATGCTACCCAAAGCACAAGCGGCATTCCCATCGATAATGATTTTCCCCGCGGTTGCGTCCATTCTCTGAACTCGGAAATGATCGGCCTTGGGCAAATGATCCCTGACATACTGGGCTCCTAGATGGGCTGCTTTGATATTGAGATCAATAGCCTTTTTCTTCGTCTTAAACCATTTTGCGATGGCAATTTCAATCTCGTCCATCTCAATGCCAAGCAGTTCAGCAGTACTACCCACATAGACGATATTGGCCATTAACTTGCGAAGACGCAGATCCTTGATCACTTCACCGGCTAACTTAGAGAAAGGAACTGGATAGTAAATTAAATCATCCCTAATCTTAGATAAGTTGAGCTTTTCCTCGTAGATGACAACCCGACCTGATTCCAATGTCTCAACATCTTCTTGCGCAGTGTTGGCATTCATGGCTATCAAGATGTCAATCTCTTTTTTGCGCGCTATATGACCATCCTGAGAGGCCCTAATGGTAAACCAAGTAGGCAATCCAGCAATATTAGAAGGAAAGAGATTCTTCCCACTAATAGGAATCCCCATCTGAAAAATAGACCTCATCAACACATTGTTCGAGGACTGGCTACCTGACCCATTGATGGTAGCCACCTGAATACTTAAGTCGTTGACAACCTCGTGTCCGGACTTCGCACTAAGAGCATCTTGAGACTGAATCTGAATACTCACGTTTATCTCCCTCTTCTCAGAGAATTTTCAACCTGCAATTTATAAATCCAACAAGAGCGATATACCTAAATTAGCCTTCAAAATCAAGGCGTATCTTAACAAAACACCGGTGTCGTAAATTTAATGTGGCCTGACTAGCTGGAGACAATGACTATGCTATTGCCAAATACACAACATATACCCCTCATATTCCTGTGATGTATTGTGTGGATCGTGGACTCACCGACCCAGATGATTTACTCCGTCTGGGTGGGAACTGTAGGTTGCTGCCTCATGACGTCCATGAAAGAAGAAACTGAAAACACCGCTTGTCCGATGCCTGGACGACCATACCCGGGCAGAGGATCCAGTTTGTGTTTCTCATGCGTATCCCTCCAAGCACGAAGGAGTTTAACGTGATACTCAAGGGGGGCACCCTGAGGACTTTGTTTTCCCAAAACACTTAGAGGCTCTGGACACCAAGTTGTGAAGCGTGGTGAAATTCCTTGGGACATGAAGAATTCTAAGCCCTCAGTAGTGGAGGCTATAGCCTCATCAACATCCTGAAAACCGTGAGGTTGGGACATTTCAATCCCTCCCACAAAGTTAGGAATGACCTGAGAAGGTCCAAATACCTTAGCTGCATCCATAATGCGGCGAATCCACTCATCGCGCCCAATAAAACGATTTTTCCCTGCACAGATGATTTCAAAAAGTCGTGGATCCCACACTTCATAGTTAGGATGGTAGATCTGGACGCCTGCATCCTTGAAACGCCGCACCGCCTCCTCAGGTAAAGCCTGAACCACCAACTTGGAAATCCAACGACCTGGAAAGCGTTTCTCGATAGCTTCGGGATATTGAACGTAAAAATCAACCTCGCTCTTGCCGTTTAACTCCGAGATTATACTACCTCCAGTCACGGTATAAGCATGACTGTCGGTATCAGTCTCTTCGACGATTTCCAGGGCCTCTATAACTTCCTCGACACTCTTAACCCCCGTATAAGGACGGTTGCTTCTTTTCTGTTGACGATAGTTTTCGTTGATGTCGCAAAATTGGCATTCCTCCTTGTGACCAAAGTACTGACAAATTCTAAAGACCGTTAGATAGAGCAAATAACCCCACTCAATCGTAGGTGTGATATCAGTAAGAGGTTTCCCACTACTAATGGTTTTCCGATAATAGGCTGGTGTTTTTTCGAATTGGACTCCAGCCACCTCATAGTTATCCAGTGTGAGAACAGGCTCTCCACACTCTGAAATACCCACTTCGTAGGGGGAATTAGGATTCAGTCGAACGGAAACAATAGTACGGCGGAAATTCCTATTCCCACCCACCAAACAAATCTCTTCTGGAGCACGTAAATGTTCGTCTTTTTGCATACTGGAAATCGGCACCAAATCAAAAGAAAAGATAAAATATGCCTTGGGTTTAAACCCGCAAGCTACGCGGAGAGCATCTTCTGAAAAGGCGATCCCAGTCCGCAATAGATCTTCTTTGAAGATTGCCTCAGGCGGGAGATCCGGGTACTGTTCCGCCAAGCTATCGATTAACTCTAATCTATTTAACATTGAGAACTCCTGACCAAAAAATTCAGAAAAGGTAGGCCTATTTCCCTAGTACGACTTGACTCAACACAGAATCGTCTTATAATACCCTGGATTCTGCTGGTGCAGCCTGGAGGGCACAATGCCTACCAAAAAAAAACTAGTTAAAAAGACATCTAAGCAAGCACCCCCTAAGAAAGCAACTAAAAAATCGCCTAAAAAGGCAGTTAAGAAAAAACCTGCAGCTACTCCAAAACGAGTTCAGCCACCCGTGGATACGCCCCTGACAGCTGAAAAACCAAACCGAGACGAGCTTCCTGCCTACAAGGCGTACAAGAGAGCTCTGACGTTCATCCACAAAAAACAGTATGCAAAGGCAAAAGAGCATCTGACCAAGATCATCGTGAACTTTCCCGAAGAGATAGAAGTCCTGGCACGTGCACACTCTTTCTTAAAGATCTGTGAGAAACAGCTTGAGCGCACTACAAAAACAGTGTCCGACCCCGAAGTAATTTTCAATCAAGGGGTCCTCTATCACAACACCGGACAGTATGAACGCGCCCTGGATCATTACAACCGCGCTTTAAGCTTGTCCAAACAATCTAAGGATCATATTTACTACGCAATAGCAGCCACTGAACTCGCTATCGGCAAAACAGAGACGGCGCGCCAATACTTGGAACAAGCCATACAAATAAATCCAGAAAATCAGTTTTTTGCTCTTCATGACCCCGATTTCCAGGCTTTGTTAACAGACAAAGAATCCCAAGAAATTCTCCAGCCGAAGTGACCCTCAACCGCAGGCCTGATACAAAGACAGACAACAAGAGGTATGCTCTTGTTTTGGCAGCCGGGAAAAGTACGCGCTTTAAGTCCACCTTCCCAAAAGTCGTTCATCCCCTGTGTGGCCAACCGCTCATCGTACACATCCTTGAAAAACTCAGAAATTTAGATCTCGACAAAACATTTGTCGTGGTGGGCCATGATGAAAATACAGTGAGAGATGCTGTGACTGGTTACGATGTCGATTTTGTTGTCCAGGAGGAGCCTCTTGGTACAGGCCATGCCGTAATATCCACCGCACCTTTTCTTGACCAACTCTCGGGAAGTCTCTTGGTCATTCCAGGAGACACCCCAATGATTCGTCTTACAACTCTCGAAAGGCTTTTTAGAATTCGAGAAGAGTCCAACGCAGCTGAAGTCGTGTTGACTGCGGTCCATGAAAATCCATATGGATATGGACGGATCATTCGTAACCGAAAGGGAGTACTAGTAAATATCGTCGAGGAAAAAGATGCCACGACTGATCAGAAAAAACTCTGTGAAATCAATGCTGGAGTTGCCTGCTTTGAAATCACTCCCCTCTTGCAAGGACTCTCTCATCTATCACAAGACAATACCGCAAGAGAATATTACCTTACAGACTTGGTTCGTATCTTCTGCAGTCTGGGGCACACCGTTGTGGCGACGGAGAGTGTACACCCGGATGAAACACTCGGGATCAACAGCCTTGAGGACCTTGCATGGATTGAAGAAAAGCTAACAGAATCGAGGGCATAACGTTTCGGATTTAAGATCTAATAATCTTCTTTGAAGCTAAGAGTTGTTTTAGCTTCTGGATCTACAACTCTCACCACAATTTAGCTGGTCAATGGGCTACTGACCAAGAGAATGGTACTCCTGCAAGCTTTGAACGCTAATCTCTTCCTTCTGTAGAGCGCGTATTGCGCTAACAGCTGCCGCTGCTGCTGACAGTGTGGTAATTGAAGGGGTCCTATACTGAGTGCAGGCCCTGCGAATAGCTTTTTCATCAAAAAATGATTCCCTCCCCAAGGGGGTGTTAATCACCAGATTAATCTTTTTGCTTTTGACTAAATCAACAACGTTTGGCCGGCCCTCATTAACTTTATACACCATCTCTACTTCAAGATTTGCTTCGGACAACACCTTAGCAGTTCCCCGAGTTGCAACAATATGAAAACCAAGTTCTAGGAAGTCTCGGGCAATGTTTGCAATGAAGAGTTTGTCTCGCTGGTTGACGCTGAGAAAGACGACACCTTCCTTGGGTAGATGAACCCCAGCGCTTATTTGAGCTTTAGCATAAGCATAGCCAAAATTGTCAGCAACACCCATGACTTCTCCCGTTGACTTCATTTCCGGACCCAAAATCGTATCGACACCTGGAAACTTATCAAAGGGGAAAACGGGAGTCTTGATAAAACAATGCTGAACCCTCAAATCATCGACAAGATCAAGTTCCTCAAGCTTCCTGCCAATCATCAACTGAGCAGCTATCTTGGCTAACGGCACTCCCGTGGCTTTGCTTACAAAGGGTACGGTACGACTAGCTCGAGGATTGACCTCTAATACATAGACTTGCTCACCCACTACTGCAAATTGAATGTTCATGAGCCCTACCACCTTGAGGGCTTCACCCAACGTACGGGTATAGTGACGCATCACTTCCAGGTGTTCGTCCTCAATTACGATTGGAGGAAGCACGGAAGTACTGTCGCCAGAATGAATTCCAGCCTCTTCAATATGCTCCATGATGCCTCCAATAACTACTCGAGTACCATCAGCGAGTGCATCAACATCATATTCACGCGCATCCTCGAGAAACTTGTCTATAAGAACGGGGTGCTCTGGGGAAACATTTACGGCTGAGTCTACGTACTTGTCCAAAGATGTTTCGTCAAAAATTATCGCCATCGATCGACCACCCAAAACATATGATGGCCTCACTAGAACTGGATAACCTATATCCTGGGCGACAGCCCTTGCGTCTATCACGGACATGGCATTCCCGTTGTTGGGCTGGGGAATCTTCAAATCTCGAAGAAGACCCCCAAACCTCTTACGATCCTCCGCCAGATCAATGGACTCGGGGGACGTTCCAATGACTGGCACTCCCGAATTGAATAGCCTTAAGGCCAATTTTAATGGGGTCTGCCCACCAAACTGAACGATTACCCCATCGGGCTCTTCGTTTTCAACGATCGCCATCACATCCTCGAAGGTCAGCGGCTCAAAATAAAGGCGATTTGCTGTGTCATAATCTGTTGAGACCGTCTCTGGATTGCAATTAACCATGGTCGTTTCAAAACCGGCCTCTTTCAAAGCAAAAGCCGCATGGCAACAACAGTAGTCAAATTCAATCCCCTGTCCGATCCGATTAGGTCCGCTTCCCAATATCACAATCTTTTTAGAACTAGAGGGCTCCGATTCATCCTCACTTTCATACGTAGAATAAAGATAAGGTGTATAAGACTCGAATTCTGCTCCGCACGTGTCCACTCTTTTGAACACTGGCAAAATGCCATTCTCCTTACGGAAGTTCCACACATCTGTCTCCTTCAAAGATGGAGAGAGCACCTGAGACAGTCGAAGATCAGAAAAACCTGCTCGTTTTGCTTGTTTAACTAAATTTTGATCGAGCACATCCGTATTGGACCGTGAGACTTTCTGACTAAAATCGACGATTTGGTGAACCTGCTCAAGAAACCAACGATCAATCTTAGTTAATTCATGAACTTGATCGACCGTATACCCCTCCACAAAGGCAAGTCGAATATAGGCGAGACGCTCAGGGGTAGGTTGCGTGAGATTTTCACGGATCCGCTCTGGATCTACCTTCTCGTTGGCAAGAGTCTTCCCCGTTTCTTGGGAACGTAAGCTTTTCAGCAAAGCCTCCCGGAAGGTTCGACCAATCGCCATCACCTCTCCAACTGACTTCATCTGAGTTCCTAAAAGACAGTTTGCCTCAGGGAATTTCTCAAAGTTCCACTTGGGAACCTTTACTACTACGTAATCCAAGGTTGGCTCAAAACAGGTGGGTGTCTTCAAAGTAATGTCGTTAGGTATCTCATCAAGATTGTAACCGAGGGCTAATTTGGCGGCGATCTTTGCAATCGGGAAACCCGTTGCTTTGGAGGCCAATGCAGAGCTCCGACTCACACGGGGATTCATCTCAATCACGACCATCCGCCCAGTTTCAGGATCCACTGCAAACTGGATATTGGATCCGCCCGTCTCCACACCGACCCTCCGAATAATGGCGAGAGCTGCATCACGCATGCTCTGATACTCTCTATCGGACAAGGTCTGTGCTGGAGCTACAGTTACGGAATCACCCGTGTGAATCCCCATCGGATCAAAGTTCTCAATGGAACAAATAACTACTACATTGTCGCTGAGATCACGCATGACCTCCAATTCGAATTCCTTCCAACCCATGATGGACTCCTCCACCATAATTTCATGGATTGGGGAGAGTGCTAACCCGCGGCTGGAAATCTCTTCGAACTCCTCGGTATTAAAGGCAATACCTCCTCCAGTCCCACCTAATGTATAAGATGGACGGATTACTGCAGGCAGGCCGATCTCATTGATGATCTCTTCTGCTTCCTGCAAACTGTTTGCAAATCCAGAACGTGGCACCCCTAGCCCAAGCTCTTCCATGGCAGCTCTAAAGAGGCGGCGATCCTCAGCAACTCGAATGGCATCAAGTTTGGCACCAATCATCTCAACGCCATACTCATCCAAAACACCACTTTCACATAGAGCTACCGAAACATTTAGGCCTGTCTGACCTCCAACCGTGGGAAGCAATGCATCCGGTCTCTCGCGGCTGATAATTTCCGCCACATATTCTGTGGTCAAGGGTTCAATATAGGTTCGGGTGGCAAGCTCTGGATCAGTCATGATAGTAGCTGGGTTTGAATTTACCAGAACAACCTCGAACCCCTCACTGAGGATTGCCTTACAAGCCTGCGTTCCGGAATAATCGAATTCACAGGCTTGACCTATCACGATTGGCCCCGAACCAACGATTAAAATCTTCTTTATGTCTGTTCTCTTAGGCACTTGCTACACCCCATTCACATTACAGGTCAGAAATGCCTTCCAACATCGGTTCTCAGGATGATGGTAGGCATTGGTCCTCTGTTTCAACGACTTCATCTAGACTTTCTTTTCATCTCCCATCATCCGAATGAAATCATCAAACAAGTAGAGTGAATCATGAGGACCAGGAGCAGCTTCTGGATGATACTGAACCGAAAAAACTGGCAAGGAACGGTGACTCAATCCTTCAAGTGTCTGGTCATTAAGATTGATGTGAGTGATCTGAATATCACGTTCCTTGAGTGAATCAGCATCCACTGTAAAACCGTGATTGTGACTGGTAATTTCCACCTTGTTGGTCACAAGGTTTTTCACAGGTTGGTTCCCTCCTCGGTGACCAAACTTAAGCTTGTAGGTTGTTCCATCGAGAGCTAAAGCTAACAACTGATGTCCTAGACAAATCCCAAATGTAGGTTTTTGATGGATCAGTTTTTTGACATTGGACACGATATACTGGAGGGGCTCCGGATCTCCAGGCCCGTTGGAAAGAAAAACACCATCTGGATTCAACTCCATAACATCCTCTGCACTAGTTGTGGCCGGTACTACGGTCAGCCTGCAGCCACGAGCTCCTAGACACCTTAGAATGTTTGTCTTGATCCCAAAATCATATGCCACAACGTGAAAGAGTGGTTCCGAAGTTGGCCAGGAGTATGCCTCCTCCGTCGTAACTGCACGAACGTAGTCACTTCCCTCCATAGCAGGGTGGTTTAACACCTTTTTACGTAAAGATTCAGGATCGGAATCAGTTGTGGAAATAATGCCTCGCATGGCACCCACTCCACGAATATGGCGAACCAACGCACGCGTGTCGGTTCCAGACATACCTATAATCGAATGTTCCCTCAAATATTCATCTAAAGTCTTCTTTCCTCTCCAATTACTAAAGATAGAACTACAATCACGGACGACAAACCCCTCCACAAATGGCCGGTTTGACTCTTCATCCTCATCATTAACTCCATAGTTTCCGATCTCCGGCTGGGTCATAATCACAATCTGGCCAGCATAGGAAGGATCGGTCAATATCTCCTGGTATCCAGTCATCGACGTGTTGAACACCACTTCTCCCATGGCTTCCTCCACGCCACCAAAACTGGTGCCTTCAAACAGTCTTCCGTCCTCCAAGTACAAAATTGCCTTTTGCTCTTTCATAATCGATCAAGACCCCAGACTCTAGAATCCACAACAAACACTGGTGAGGGCAAAGTCTAAAACATCCATGTTAGAACCTTAAACCCTGTCATTTTTGTTTTTCAATCACTAGGGGTGGCCCTGCGCCTTCTCCAAACAAGTAGACGCACGACTATCTACTCCACATTCTCCCCTACTCTATCCGACCCATCTTTTCCAAAGGCCAATAGCGAAACACGGCTTCACCAAAAATGTTCTGCTCTGGGACACTACCCCAATCCCGACTATCACTACTGGAGTTCCGGTGATCTCCCAGCACAAAATAGTGTTGAGAAGATACTACCTCCACAGGGTGGGATTCACCACCAAGCTGCCGTACTAGATAAGGCTCAGACAATCTCTTCTCATTGACAAACACCACACCGGATCTGATCTCTATCCTGTCTCCGGGAAGCCCAACAACCCTCTTAATAAAGGATTGTGACTCATCCCTAGTGGACCAGAATACCACGATATCTCCCCGTCCGATATCAGAGAAGTAATATCCAAATTTGTTAACCAAAAGTCGATCTTGAGGTTGGATCTCTGGTTCCATGCTGATCCCTGCAACCTTCACGGGCTGTACAACAAAAATCACAATCACAATCGCACCTAGCACAGCTGCAAGGACATCTTTACTCCATCTCACAAGCTCACACGTCCAAGGACGATTCTCGTCCATCACAGTTTCGTGAGATCCATCAACTGCCATACGCCTTTCTTCTAAATTCTCCGACTCTGTCATACTCACATCTCAATAGCATAATCACCGAACTGAAAACAACCGCTAGATTGTCGCATTCTTACTATAACTTGTCGTTAATGATACGGACTCACATGCACAAAAGTTGCAAAAAAATCCAGCCAAATACTATTTAACCTTGTTGAAAGTTCATCAAATGATTGAGAATGCTCCAAATATTTGGGTAACATACGCATGCAGTTGATCATGGACACATAGAATAAAGTGACTGATTTCATAGCCAAAGAAATTTTCCTCACCAAGGGAAAGGGGATACATCGAGAAAAACTAACCAGTTTTGAATTATCCTTGCGGAACGCTGGGATTGCAGCCTGTAATCTCGTTCGTGTTTCAAGTATCTTTCCCCCACACTGTAAACTCATATCTAGGAAACAAGGCCTACCTCGACTCAACCAAGGTCAAGTCGTATTTTGCGTTATGAGTGAAACATCCACTAATGAACCTAATCGCCTCATCGCTTCGGCTATAGGAATAGCAATGCCAAGAAATCCTACCCTTTACGGCTATCTCAGTGAACACCACGGTTATGGACAAACAGAAAAAATGGCTGGAGATTACTCTGAGGACCTCGCGGCCGAGATGCTAGCGAGAACACTGGGTGTAGATTTTGATCCCGATCAAAGCTGGGATGAGAAAAGAGAATTGTGGAAAATCTCAGGTCGAATATTCCGGACTCGAAACGTCACCCAATCAGCGATGGGTCACAAAGATGGTTTATGGACGACGGTGATCGCTGCAGCGGTCTTTATTTTGTAGTCTAAATTTTCCGTTTCCACCACACGCGACTGCAAGAGATATGCGTTGTTTGTATCGATCAGATGTAGAAGGCGTAGTTAAACCTCTAGGATTTCCTTTTCCTTCTGCTTAGTCAACATGTCTAACTCTTGGATATGAGAGTTGGTCAGCTTTTGCACCTCGTCCAGACCATGGTGTTCCATATCCTCGGAAAGCACCTTTTCCTTGACCATCTTCTTGAATTGTTCATTGGCACCTCGGCGAATGTTCCTGACTGCCGTGCGGTGCTCCTCAGCAATCTTGCCCACCTGTTTAGCCAGAGAAACACGTCGTTCTTCGGTCAAGGTAGGAATGGGCACTCGAATGAGCTTCCCATCATTGGAAGGATTAAGCCCCAAGTTAGCTGCAAGAATAGCCTTTTCAACACTCTCAATCTGGCTAACATCCCAGGGTTGAACGGTAACCAAACTGGGTTCCGGCGCCCCCAGCGTTGCAACCTGGTTTAGAGGAGTTGGACTTCCATAATAATCCACCGTCACCTGATCCAACAGGTGTACCGAAGCTCTTCCCGTTCGAATGACCGCCAGTTCTTTCGCCAGATCATCAAGGGTCTTCTTCATCCGCTGTTTTGTCTCTAGGAGAATTTTTTCAATCATCGTTCAAATGTGATTACTGAACCTACTTCCTCTCCCATCACCACCTTTTTGATGCTTCCTTCCTGACGAATACTAAATACAATGATGGGCAACCTGTTGTCCATACACAAAGAGATCGCGGTAGTATCCATCACTTTAAGTCCTTTTTCCAACACCTCAAAGTAGGTTAAGCGTTTAAACAATTTGGCGTTTGTATTCTCTTCGGGGTCAGAGTCATATACCCCTTCTACTTTTGTAGCCTTTAGAATGACCTCTGCCTTAATTTCCATAGCACGGAGAGCTGCGGCTGTATCTGTTGTAAAATAAGGATTTCCAGTTCCAGCTGCCAGAATAACAACCCTTTTTTTCTCAAGGTGGCGGATTGCACGGCGACGAATAAAAGGCTCAGCGACCTGAGCCATGTCAATGGCACTCAACACACGAGTAAAAACACCATTTTTCTCCAGGGCACTTTGTAAAGCCAGGGCATTGATGACAGTGGCGAGCATGCCCATATAGTCTCCCGTGGCCCGATCAAAACCCGCTTCACTGACTTTTACCCCGCGGATAATATTTCCGCCTCCAACCACGATCGCAACTTCGACCCCAAGTTGATGGACCTCTGTGATTTCACGGGCGATGGTCTCCATCATGGAGGAGTCCACCCCAAATTCTTTGAAGCCCATCAGGGCTTCCCCGCTTACTTTAATGAGAACCCGTTTGTAGTGCGGTTTCTTGGTATTAACAGACTCTGTAACGGTTGACTTCTTGTGGTGAACCACATCGCCTGTCATAAATATCTACTCCCTACCTGTGAAGCGTAGAAACTCACTCCCCTATTTTAAAACGAACAAACCGCCTAACGGAAATATTCTCTTTAAGGGTCGCAATCCTGGATTTTATTAATTCCTCAACCGTTAGTTCAGAATCCTTAATATACGGCTGTTCGTATAGACATATCTCAGAGTAATATTTATTGAGCTTCCCTTCAACTATTCTGTCAACTACATTCTCTGGTTTTCCCGCATCAAGAGCTTGTTTGCTGTAGATGGCCTGTTCCTTCTCCACTTCTTCTATACTAACATCGTCACGTCTCACGTGGAGAGGATCAGAGGCGGCAATCTGCATGGCTATGTCCTGAACTAAACCCTGAAATTCATCAGTCGAGGCGACAAAATCTGTTTCACAGTTCACCTCCAACAAGACTCCTAATTTCCCTCCAGCGTGAATGTACTGCCCAACAATCCCTTCTCGAGTTTCACGGTCTGACCTTTTAGCAGCGGCCGCCAGCCCCTGTTCCCGAAGGATCGTTACAGCTCTTTCGAAGTCACCGTCAGCCTCAACAAGAGCCTTCTTGCACTCCATCATCCCGGCACCTGTTTGCCCTCGCAGTTTCTTGACCTGTTCTGCAGAAATAGCCATCAGGATTTCCTCCCTTGAACTTTACACCAATATGCCGTGTTTTGAGACCGAGGCCACACGTAGGAAACAATCAGGAGAATTCCACAATACTTCGACCTGATGCTCTAGGACTTGGATTGCTTGGACTCTCCCTCGCTTTTTTCAGCCGCAGACAAAGACTTGTTGACAGTGTCAGCCTTGCTCTTAGTCGCCTTACTCTTTGTAGATGCCGTCTTTTTATTTTTGGAAGACTCTGTCTTCGATTTTTTAGCAGACTTTTTGACCTTGGTCGCTGCTGAAACCTTTGCCTTTGCCTTTGCCTTCTTTGCTGGAGACTTACCCTTCTTCTCAGCAGGAACTTCTTGAGACTCTTGATCCACCACTACAACGGGAGTTTCTTCGGGGCTACTTTTCTTCTTTTCCTCTACTTCAGCTGATACAGATAGTTTCTCAAACTCAGCAACTTTGGGTGCATCCGCTGGTCCCTCACTTGGCTTGTCACTCGCTGCAGAAACCTCATCGGAAATCGGGTCACCCGCACGCTCAGCTTCTTGTCCTTCCCCTGACAACCGAGCGGCCTTTTTTGCCTCCTTGGCTGCAGCTGCTTTCCGTTGGGCCTCTTCCTTAGCTGCCTTAGCCGCCTTCTCCTCTGCTTTCCGCAACTCCGTTTCAACCTGAGCCGTATAAACCGACTTACCCGCTAAAATGGCATCTGCCACTGTCCCTGCAAATAGCTGGACAGATCTCAAAGCGTCATCATTGCCAGGAATCACGTAATCGATCAAATCAGGGTCAGAATTCGTATCGACAATGGCGATGATCGGAATATTCA
The DNA here is from genome assembly GCA_036338435.1 of Acidobacteriota bacterium. GTDB lineage: Bacteria > Acidobacteriota > UBA6911 > RPQK01 > JADFOI01 > JAPYTY01. Next base: position 804 of record JAYZCG010000034.1, on the reverse strand, counting down.
GCTTGGCTGCCTCCTGAACCGCGATTGCTTCCTGTCTTGAGTCTATAATGAACAGAGCATCAGGACACCGTTCGATATCTCGGATCCCGCGCAAGTTCTTTTCTAACTTCTTTCTCTCGCGTTCCAGCCGCGCCACTTCCTTCTTGGAAAGCTTTTCATAAAACCCATCATCACGCTTCGTTTCTAATTCCCGATAGCGCTTGATGCTATTTTGTACGGTGGCGAAATTGGTGAGCAAACCTCCCAACCACCGATTGGTGATCCAGTACATTCCACAACGGCGGGCTTCTTCTTCAATCGTTTCCCGGGCCTGTCCCTTAGTGCCTACAAAAAGTATAGTTTTCCCCTGCGCAGCGAGGTTTGTTATGAAATCAATGGCTTCTTTGAAGCACCGAATAGTTTTCTGTAAATCGACGATATGAACACCATTTTTCTCCCCAAAAATAAAGGGCTGCATCTTTGGGTTCCAGCGCCCAGTTTGATGGCCGAAGTGAACACCAGCGTCAAGGAGTTGTTTAACTGAAATAGTAGCCAAATAAATTCTCCTGTACTTACCTCTTAGAAAATTGGTACCTTTTCCTGGCTCCAGGCTGACCGTACTTCTTACGTTCCTTAATGCGCGGATCCCGAGTGAGAAGGCCAGCTTTTTTCAAAACTGGACGTAAGTCAGGGTCTACCTTTAACAGAGCTCGTGCGATACCCAACCGGGTCGCACCAGCCTGTCCCGTAAACCCTCCACCCCGCACATTGACATACACATCGAAGGCCTCGGCGTTATCAGTCAGTACTAGAGGCTGAGTAATA
>JAYZCG010000033.1:0-22884 GCA_036338435.1 Acidobacteriota bacterium | reverse complement strand
CTGTTTAAAAACCTCTAGAATCGCTACCGAGTGCTCTTGTCCTCCCCGTGTAGGATGACCAAAAACGATTCGAACCACCTCTCCATTTTGGCGAATGACACCTGGAGCAGCGACTCCCGATTCAATATAGGCAGCCCCTGTAAAAACCTGCTCATCACTGAATACCTCCGACAAATAACAGTGACTCTCCACCCCGTTTTGCAAGGTAAGAACCGTCGTCTTCGGCCCTACCAGGGGACGGATCAAGGGGATAGCCTCCGAATTTTGGTAGGTCTTAACTGTAAAGAGCACAAGATCGACTGCACCCACCTCCCTGGGATTGCTGGTGGCTTGGACGTCGATCTGGAATTGTCCGTGATGATGACTTCTAACCGTCAGACCCTGCTCTTGTATGGTCTCGAGGTGTTTTCCACGTGCGATCAGAACAACTTCGTGGTCGCCCCGTGCCAGTACCCCACCAAAGTAGCCGCCCACTCCGCCAGCCCCCATCACCGCAATTCGCATGATGAGATTACTTCACCTCCTGGAGCATGATGAAGCGTTGACCATCGGACGTCACATCATAATTAGCACGAGTCCCAGGACTCTTGACAAAGTCACCTTCAAAGAGCACTCTGGGCTTGCCGATAATCAGAAGCTGGTCGGTGCTGGTCTGGACCACCATTCTCTTGTCGCCCTCGCGATAAAATAATTCACGCCCATTGCGCGCCCACCTCATCTCTGTTCCCCCATTGGTGGAAACTCGACTTCTGGCGGTAGCACGATGAGGAAAGGGACTAATGTAGACCTCGTAGCGTCCCGAGATACGAGAAGTATAGGCAAACCAGCGGCCATCCGCTGAAAAGGCCACGCCCCCTTCTGGATATGGAGTGTTCAAATAAACCCACGGTTTGCGATCTCCCTTGATCGGCAACATCCAGATGTCCCGTCCCGTGGTTGGATGAATCTCGTAGAAGGAAAGCAGAGTGCCATCAGGTGAGAAGGTCTGAGGGCCATGTCGGTGGTTCTGATCCGTCAATTGATCGGCCTCACCACTCCCGTCGGTAGACTTCCAAAACACCTCGTGCTTGTCAAAAAATGCTGCTCGCCCAGAAGAAGTCATAGCCCCGATCCGGTTGGAGCCGAAGACCATTCGTTTTCCATCAGGACTCCACAGAGGAAAACGATTACTGTCCTGGAAGGTGATCTGTACCATCTCGTCGCTGGTAATGTCGTAAGTCCAGATCTGCGACCGATCTCCTTGAACCTCAATGGCAATCTGTTGGCCGTCAGGAGAAAGCCGAGGACCAAAGTAAGGCCGTGCAGGCGCGTTCAGAGGTTCGACATGTCCGTCTCTGTCCACCCACACCATTATACGATCAGGAGGATTAACAACGGGTCGTTGCGCTAGACTCAAGCTAGTTGTCAGGAGCAATACAGTAATCATTGTTACTTGCATAGACGCTTTCAGTTTATGTGCCATACTGAACCCCCCAATCTATTCACTTTCTTATTTTTTCTAATATTTCGCCACCTCAAAAAGTTTGACCATATCTAAGTAGACGTTGAATTCTCTAGTAATTTTGAAACCAGCACATCTTATATTATCAGCAGTGGGACGGTTCAGTTCTGGTCCTATTTTTCTCATTGCTGACGTCATGATATCCATCATTATCCCTAGCAAAAAGTTGCCAGGGCGTACATGTTCAAACATAAGCATTCGTCCATCCGGTTTCAGGACCCTACGTATTTCCTTAAGTCCCTTTACTGGATCAGGCACCGAACAAAAAGTACAAGAGGTCACCACAGTGTCAAAATATTCATCTGGAAATTTAAGATCCTCCACATCAGCTTCAACTACAGCTAACCGTCCAGAATATTGAACAGCCCGTAGCTTGGCCCGCTTAACCATCTCTGGTGAAAAATCTATTGCCACGATATCAAGATCTGGAGGCAACCAAGAAAAGTCTAGTCCGGTACCAGCCGCAACCAACATGACCCTACCCCACGCCTTAGCAAATAAAGCACGTTTGTGGGCTCCATAGCGCCGCTCTACTCCCATGTTTAACCAATCAAAAGTTCGGGCAGCCCTATTCCATTTCTCTATGTGATCCATCGTGTCAGTTATGCTCTTCTCTGCGTTTTGTCCTGAGATACCTCACCGTGAAGAACCCAATCATAGATATGAAACCCCGTAGCCATGCCCAACCCAATCACGGCACCAAAAGTGAAGAGCTTCGACAGCGAAACTGTATTTGCGGTTGTCATCATTCCGCACACCATTCCAGTGATCATGGCAGACGCCATACCGGGCATCAATATTCCGAAAGGTCCTGCCAAAAACGATAGGACCAAGAAAATAATGGAGAAAACTGCCATGCTTAGAATCATACCCAAAAACATACCTACCGGTGCTGACCAATGAGAAGGAATTAGTAAACTGATGATACCCGCGGTCACGCATGCGGCAAGTATCGTTGAGATGTAATCCACACACCTCAAAATCCAGGTAGCATTATGCTCCATTACGGTCACAATAACAGGTGTGTATGGGGAAAATGAGGTATCCAAAAACAAAAATCTCAACGCTACACATGTATGGATGTCAAAAAAAATCAGATGTTGGCTAGCACAGTCTAATGGGCATTAAGATAGAATTCAGTCGGGTTATGGGTTCAATCTCACGACGAGTTCTGATAGTGTGTCTATCATAGGAGAACCGCAATGACCAAGTGGAGAGTAATTGGATTCCTAGGAGGCGTGGCCTTAGTCACTGACATCATCCGGGGTTCAATGGGAATGGTCGCTCCCGTGCTGATCCAAAACTACGGTATTTCTGAACAAGAAATGGGGTGGATACTCTCAGCGTGGCGATGGGGCTACACTCCAGGTTTGCTGCTCACTGCTCCAATTGTAGATCAGTTGGGGGTCTGGATAGTGATGGGCCTTGGATCAGCGCTTTGGGGGATAGCCACCCTGGCGCTCCCCTTGAGCATTGGCAGTATCGTTATATGGCTTTTCGTCATGCGCTTCTTTTTTGGACTGGGACACAGCATGCGCATTCCAGGCCAAGCAGCAGCTGTCTCAAAATGGTTCGGACCCGATCAACGTGCCACTGCAGTAGGACTATGTTTTTTTGGGGGCCAAGTAGGTCACGCAATTGCTCCCCCCCTAATTGCCATCCTGCTTGCTAGTTTTGACTGGACTGCGGCCTACTATGCCATTGGGCTGGGCAGTCTTGTCTTTACTTTACTCTGGTTCTCTCTCTATCCCCGAAACGGGTCCACTACACCCACTGACCAGTCTACTACTTCCGAGGATAGTGCGGATACAACATCTAAAACACCCTGGTTATCACTGTTTCGATACCGTGCAACTTGGGGAATTGCCTTAGGGCAAATGGGATATCTATATGCCTATTTCTTTTTCGTTAGCTGGTTTCCAAGTTACTTAGCCTTGGAACGGGACATGAGTTTACTCCGAACTGGATTCACGACCAGCGCTCTTTTTGTCATGGGTATGGTGGCGGTGGTGACTGGAGGATGGCTGGGAGATGCTCTTATCAAGCGTGGAGTCAGTCGCAACGTGTCTCGTAAGGGTATTATCGGAACTGGATTAACGCTGGCTACCATTCTAGTCGTAACCGCAGCCTTTACTCCGAACGACCAGATAGCTGTGATCCTATTTGTTGGCTGCATGGGCTCTCTCAGAATAGTTACAGCCTCTGCCAACTCAATGCCCATTGATCTAGCCCCAAAAGGGGCGGTAGCTTCTCTAACCTCAATACAGAACTTTGCCGGAAATTTCAGCGGTCTTCTGGTAACCATCGCAACAGGTTATTTGCTTCAGGCTTCAGGATCTTTCGTGGTGCCATTGATCGTGGCTGGAATAATGGCAATGTTGGGGGCCATTTGCTTTATCTTTGTAGTCGGCCCTGTGGAAACGCTACCAGCGGGTCAATACACAAAAGGCAACAGTTCTCCAAACTAATACCAGCAGGCCTCACAACTCCTGAATTATTCGAGCACAAAGAGCTGAGGATTGATGGACATGTTGTGAAGTGCCCGATCAAAAGCCATGTCCCACTTGGCTACACTGGTCCCACGGTTACCCTCAATTGTAAACCGAATGGTCCAGCGAGAGGGCAATTCTAGCCCCTGTCGCGTCTGAAAATCATCAAACCACTCTTCGAGTGTCAAGCGAGTCTCCCTCTGACGTGCAGAGGCCTCTGGACTACGACCCATGCGAGCGCTGATTCTGAGTTTATAAATACTAGCGATGTGATAAAAGGTCTGAGGATCGAAATATAGATTGATCGTGAAATCCCTTCCTCCTTTTTTCATGCGATATCTCAGTTCCAGGAGTTCCAGATCATTAATTTTTTTAAGCCCCCTGTAGTCTAGCTTCGGTCCTCGGTCTTCTATATTTGCTAGAGGCCAAGCCGTAGAAAGTACTCCACCCAAAAGCCCTTCCTTGATCAGATCATCATATTGATAGAAGAAATTACCCAGTTGGGAACGTACTCCAGGTTCGATGTTGCCGACGTAACACTCTTCGCCATCAAAAGTGATTCTTTCAGCACTGTAGTTAAGATGATTGAAATCGATAGACAAACGTAATTTGTTGCCCTGCGATAAAATGCTTGCAGCACCTTCGAGCTGACCGGCACCACCCACAACAACTTCGAACCTTCCGACTCCTCGGACAATTCGACTTTGGATTCCCTCACGAGTCTCGGTGTCACCGATAGCATTTAAGTGCCGTGTTACTAATTCTTCGGGTTCCATTTCAGGACCCTTGGACAGACCCACAGTCATCATTACCACGATTACCACTACAAAGTGTGAAGCTATAATTGTTGTCCTATGGTTACCAATCATCTTTTTACCTTCTTTCCGTCTCTATACACTAGCACTAGTCATACCACATCCCATACTCTGAAAAACAGCTAGACCACGCGTTGACGCCATGGAAAGTTGTCTGTCAATGTCTTGGTGTTCAATTTTTTGGTTTCTCGGTAGCCCTAGACTTTTGGGACCCACCGGGAACATCGGCTCCCAGATCGGAACGCCCCTGCCTATTGGAGGGTGCCGTGTACACACCCCGTTCTTGCAGGCGGCGAATACTGTCATGGAGATATTTGTCTCTCACGGGCCGTGACTGAGGAGGTTGATCCATCCACAGATTTTTAGGATAAATGGGCTCCTCATAGATGCTACGATAGACCTCTACTCGTAGGTCCTTAAGCCAATTGCCAAAATAAGCATTGGCCCTGTAATAGCGCAAGGCCTCCACATCAACAATGGCACTCACAAAGCTATAATCACCGGCCTGGTGCTCCCCAATTATCTGTCCCTGGTAATCAACAATCTGCGTCTTCCCGCCAAAAACGTCCATGGGGAGCTTGGAATCGGCGTTGAGAAACCAGGGTCCGCTGTTGGGTGCAACCACATAACAGGTATTGTCCAATGCCCGTGACCGATTCTGGATTTCATACCACCCATTGCCACACCAGGGTTCCGGATAACTAGGCATGTAAATGACCTCGGCTCCGTTCATAGCCAATCCCCGTGCCGTTTCAGGATAGGAACGATCCATGCAGATGATGGTTCCTATTTTACCAATCTCCGTGTCAGTCACCGGAAAAAAGGCATTACAGTCACATCCATACCGCGCCGTAAAACTGTCCCAGATATCGTGCGGCGTAGTCGAGTGCTCATTTCGATAGACCTGATTCTTGTGATAGCGATGGATGACTTCACCTTTCGGATCAAGGATAAATGCAAGATTGAAGTAGCGGTCCGGGTGCAGCTTCGAATCTCGAGCCCGACACTGCCCGACAATGAAGGTTTGGTGCTCCTGGGCTTTCTTGCGTAATCGATCCAGTTCGGGACCAGGGAATTCGTTGAACCACTCATTGGCGGCGGTGGCATGATCGAACCCCAGTTTGGAATCGGCGAAGGTCTGAATGGCGGCCTCTCCCAGAGCCACCAGCTTGACAGGGTATTGCAAGGCAGCCAGCCAGATGGCTGCATCCATCGCCTCACAGATAACATCCAGGTTCTTATCCCAATCCTCCTGGGTTTGACAGTTGTGGTGTGGGGTCTGCAAAGCCACGGCAGTATACGGTTCGATCATGATGCACCTCCATTAAATAAAACAGTAAAACAATAGACCAATACTACATTTAGGATGGGAATATAGTACGTTTAAACATGAATATATATCGCAAACCGATTAACATAGAGCCCGAAGTGAAAAACCATCTACCCTTGGCCACCCTGCTTCTTGCCATTGTTCCATTCAATACTGAGGGCTCTGCCCAGGAGTCAACCCATGTTACGGTCAGTCCCGTTATCGGGCTGCCAGGAGATACAGTATCTCTCCCGATTTACCTGGAGATAGCCCCTGGTATGGAAGTAGGCTCGATCGCCCTGGATATCATCTTCCCCCACGACCCTCTCTCCTTTCTCAACGCTCGCGAGAGTTTCCCTACCACTGCCGTAGGAGGACAGCTGACTGTGGGAATCGAGAGCCGTGATGAAGAGAAAGACCAATCGGTTATCCGATTGGTCATTGAAACAGCCCCAGGGGAGTCCCGCATATCACTTCCTGATGGTCAGCTAGGATTTGTCATATTCCAGATCTCAACCGAAGCCCACATGGGTACCAAGATTTCCCTTGAGGTATCAGCCCAGGTGATGGACACAGGAGACCCAGCAAGACAGGTCAAGGATGTCGTTGCCCATGATGGAGAAATCTCCGTGGGAGCACTACTCTTCGCGTGTTTCTTCTACATGCACTGACAAGGCTATTGTGCCTCACACATTAGCCCCGAACAGTTACACACTGGAAGTACGATTATCATCACTACAATGAGGAGTGATTTTATTACCAGTTGACGGCATCTCCGCCGTGGGTCACCTGAGCTCCCGTGGCCTCCATTCCAAATTCATTGGCCAGCGAAGGAACGAGATGGATAGGTTTGCCTCCCACGACCGTCATCAAAACCTTCACATCACCAATCTCATCTTCTGGAATGGTCAGATAATCACGATCGACGACTATAAAATCAGCCCACTTACCAGACTCCAGAGAACCCAACAAATCTTCCTTAAACATGTAGTAAGCACCCCAAATGGTGGAAATTTTCAGTGCAGTCTCTCGATCGACTCGTTGATCTGGGGCATAGACCTTATCGTCCCAGGATTTCCGATTGATCATCATATCCAGGCCAGAAAATATGGTGAAGTTAGTACTTCCAAGTGCCCGATCCATTTCCAAAGTATTGTAAAGATTTGCCTCGGACAGCCTATTTTTTGGAACAACCCAAGTGGCTGCTGTTTCTCCATAGATATCAAAAATTGCGGGAGAACCCTGGAAGATCTCAAAAACATTACCGCTCGCATAAATTCCAAGTTGTTGAAAGAACTCAACTTGATCAGCCCGGGGAAACATCTGACTATGGTCGAAAGCATGCCGCTTACCTCGAATGTCCTCATCCGTCATACCAGCATCCTTACTCGCCCGATAAATAACGTCCATAATGTTATCAATATCCCGATCACCAACCGTGTGATGGTTCACGTATCGGTTGCCCTTTTTTATGTAATTGTATAGTAGCTCGGCATAGTCGGACCCAGGTCCATAGGCACAGTTTCGACTCGCCTCTTCTATTCCTAATCCTTCAATCTGGGCAAGACGAGACGTTTCCAGAACTCTGGCCACCGTACAAGAACCACCCTCAATAATTCTTCCGCCAATGAACCATAAATAGTCACTACCCTGTCCCGTGAAGGCTCGCAACACGTCTAGGAAATAGGGGTCAGAGTAAAAATGCTTGGTCCGCCAATTCCAGCTCCAGGCCTCACGGATGGGTAAGCGCCCCTGGCGATCCAAATCGGTATACACCCTAATGTTGGTGGGATTGTAAGCATTGGAAGAAAAAGAAGTCATCCCATAACCGGCCCACCACTCCAAACCCAAACGCATCGTTTCGATCAATTCGGAATAGTGATCTTCCATAACTACGTCCCCGAAAAACCAACGCATGGCTCCCGCCCCACCCATACCGGTCTCTGGATTGATCCGATTCACATCGTCCTGAGGAAATACCTCGCGTGATGCCTCGTAGGCTTTCTGATTAACCATCATCCATATAAAAACATCTCTTAGGAGAACTGGATTGTCCGGAGCTGCCATATCCAACTGCTCTTTTGTAATGTGCGTTCCATCTAGTATGTTGAATGCCTCTGGGCTCATTCCTCCTCGTCCGTAAGGGCCATTACCTCGTGTGCCGTACTCGTAATTCCGGCCTAACGTAAACACTATGTAGATCCACTGTCCAGGCTGTGCTTTTTCGACAGCCTCTGCCAATACTCCCGGGAAAGCCTCTTTGTTTTCCTGAGGGCTCCCCTCCATAAACCGGGTTACCACGACATCATCGGTAAGGATTCTAGAAACCACAGGAGGCTCGACGGCATTCCAATCCCATGGATGTTCGTGAGTTAGAATGAACCCAGGCAGAACTGTGCGTCCTTTGAGATCATTGACCTGTACGTTCGGACCTGCCAGCGACAATATATCGTCGTTTTCCCCAATCTTTACAATCTTGCCGTCCTTGACATACATAGCCTGAGCGGTCGTGCCGAGTTCGGAATTGAACCCGTGATCATCCACGGTAATCAGCTGCCCATTGTGGAAAATCATCTCGCCCTCTTGTTGGGCCAGTACCACGCTCACACTGGCCGCGAGTAAGACCAAAGCCCATGACAGAATAACAATGTATTGCCTAGTCATATGTTTACTCTCCTAACTTCATTGGGATTACGAAGAACAATAGATTTTCTGTGTGATGAGTTGTATATAAAGGTCATCATGTTTTGATAAGGCTATTCTGAATGCTAGTACGTGATGCACTCAAACACAAGACCCACATTTTAAGATCCAATACTGGATGGAAGGAATAGGTTCACTCTCGAAATGTCAGATCCAATCCTCGGAGTTGTTTTTGCCCTAATCGCATCAACCTCTTGGGCAACAGGGGCCGTTGTTGCTCGTGTGGGAATGAAAGAAATAGGTTCCTCCACAGGAACCTTGATATCCCTGATAGCAGGCTTTCCTGTCATTGCATCCATCGCTCTAATGGTAGATTTCGACGCAATGTTCAAGGTCTCCTCCTCTACCATACTTTGGCTAGCACTACTGGGATTTGTTCAATTTCCTGTAGGCAGATTTTTGCATTACAACGGCATTCGACTGGCAGGAGTGGGTCCTGCCGCAACCGCGGGAGGATCTACTCCTCTACTCGCAGCCATCATGGCCATTGTTTTTCTGGGAGAACAGATAACATATCCTACTGCTTTAGGTACGGTGGCAGTTGTGTTGGGGCTAGGACTGGTCATGAGTAAAGCTCACACTAGCAGTCTTGCTGCAGAGCCACCATCAACTAGTCCTCGATCATGGCTCGCCAAGACTATAAAATCACATGGAGTGCGAGTATCCCTGGTAACTGGAATACTCTCTTCATTAGCCGGAGCAACCGCCTACGCATTGGGACACAACATCGCCCGACACGTATTAACCAGTACCACTTCAGCACCAGTTACCGCCAGTTATACTCTTTTTTTTGGGATGGCCATTCTAACTATCATTTCGATTCCCAAATTAGGAGAACTGCTGATAGCACCACGGTCGGGCATTCTCATGATGGCAGCCTCAGGTGTCCTGTCATCTTTGGCCATTTTTTTTATGTATACCGCCCTATCCAAAGCACCAGTTACTGTGGCATCTCCTGTGGTGGCGCTCTACCCGCTAATTGCCATGACCCTAACCCACGTCTTTTTCCAGCGACTGGAACGCATCACGGCCGGCATGGTGGTTGGAGCCATCATGGTTGCGATCGGTGTGATTTTTGTCATTGTGGGGAACCCCACCTAGCCACCGTCCATATCAACATCAATGGGAAATGGTGTCAAACAATCCCAAAAAGAAAAAGCCGGGGGCCCCCCCCCGGCTTTTTCCTGAGCTCTGCTCAAAGCTTCTAAATTAGAAGACTAAGCGCAAGCCAAATTGGATCTGACGGCTAGTGGTTCTACTCTGGACAATACGACCACCAGTCGTTCGGTAATCAAAACCAAGGGGATCTGAATCGGTCTTGACAAGTTGTTTACAACCACTTCCAGCCGCGCCACCGTGGACACTACAATCAACCTTTTTGGTTCGTGCACGTTGCACAATACGGTTGTCAATGCGTCCAAAGTTAGTTCGGTTAAAGAGGTTGAAAAACTCCGCTCGGAATTGTAATTCGACTTCCTCAGCCAAATCAAAATTCTTGAACAGAGAAAAGTCGAATGTGTTGATTCCAGGGCCAATGACGGTGTTGCGACCTACATTGCCATGGCCACCTGGTTCGTGGAGTACGAAATTACTAAGATCCAAATATTTGTCCGGATCCCGTCCACCCGCACGAACTGGGTTGTGGTTTCCACCTGACCTCAGGCTGGGCCTTTCGGCCAAACTGGAGCTTTCCCCATCACCATTCCAATCTCTAGTACCACCCGTTCCACCTAGGCGGAGGGTTTCGGGATTTCCAGTAGAAAGCATTAAGATACCATTCATCTGCCAACCACCTAGCAGGTGACCCGCAGCTCCAGTCCCATCGTAGGGGATCTCCCAAACGTAGTTGAAGCTTAGGTTGTGTTGCACCTGGTGAGCGCTCAGACCCTGGTTACTAGAAACTAGATTGTGCTGATCTTGGGGAAATTTCCCGAGATTTTCTTGAATATCACTGAAGTTAACACGCGAGGCTGAATCGATGCTTCGGCCGAACGTATAGGCTACTTGAAACTGCAGCCCATCAGCGAAACGTTTCTTCAGACCTCCATTAAATCCGTGATAGAAAGAATTAGTCGAGAACTCCCAATGATCGATGTCACCAAAGTTGGTGTTATATCGAGGTCCACCACGAAACAACGGTTTGCCATTGACCATCTCCGGAATCCTGGTGTTCGGATTGCGCTGTGCCTGTAGGTGAGTACCCCTGGATCCAACATAGGCTCCCGTCAGGGTAACTCCACCCATGATCTCACGCTGCAACGAGAAATTCCACTGCTGTGCGTAAGGCTGAGAAGGTTTGTATTCCGCGGTCTGGAAAGCAACTGACCCGGTTGGCGGATTCTTTGCCTCTGCCGGAGGGCGAGGAAAAGCCGCGACTACACAGCCACCACAGCGGCTATTGCGGACGTCAGGCGAAACGGACAACGGGGGTGATCGACGAATTTGATTTGAGTAGTGAAACGGCAAAATCGTGATATGGAAGATTCCGTAACCTGCTCTAACTGAGGTTTTCCCATCACCGAAAGGATCCCAAGCAAAACCGAGCCTAGGGGCAAAGTTTGTCATGGACGGATTCTCAAAGTAAGGCAAACCCATAATCGCTTTTTCAACGGTTTTCAGGTCTCCGCGGAGGTTAAGCGTCCGGCCATTTACCTCACTGAGACGAACAGTGGGTTCATAGCGCATTCCCATATTGACAGTTAAATTTGGGGTCATCTTGAAATCATCTTGGATGTAAAACCCCAATACCGTCTGCCGGACACCACGCTGTGGAATATCGTCCTGATTTCTGCCCCTCCACCGATAAGGCACTCCAGCAACAAATTCCGGCACACTATCAAAAGTGAACTCACCGCCACCCCTTCCTAGGGTGAAGTCATTGGTCTGATGCCGACTGGCCAGAATACCGAGCTTGATGTCATGACGCCCTCGGGTCAAAAACATGTCGTTAGCATAGCTGAACTGGTTGCTAACATTCTGTCCGTTTACATTGATCCCTTGGCGAGCTACACCATCTCCAACACCAATGACACCCATGGCACGATCGGGGTAAAACCCGATGTAGATACCTCCATCGTTGGAGGGATCCTGGTACCAAGTATTACGCTGGGCACCGAAGCGGAAGGTATTGATAGTGTTAGGTGAAAAAATGTGCTTCCACTCCATTGTACTGTAGTGGTTATCATTTCTCGTAGTCGTAAGGGCAGAAGGCTGATGAGATCCTCCATCTAAGGCCTGATCTTTGCTTCCCACACTAGTGGTGTAACGACCGAAGAAAGAGTCCGAATCTGAAAAGTTATGATCTACACGAGCGTTGAAATAGTCTTCGTTAGTCGGCTGAGTAGAATTGCTGGCCTGATCTGCAGTAAGACCACCATCCTCACTAGGTCGATTGGGAGGACCGTATAGATTTAGAAAAGGTTGAGCAAGCGGATTAACCGGCATTATACATTTGTCCTTAGCCGCATTGTAGACGCCACCCAAACCCGCTATAAGCGTTGAACAGCCGCCATTCCTGGCCGGCATAATACCTTGCTTGGCCTCTGTCGTAGGAACGGTGTCAACATCGCTAATACCAAGACCCTCTCGGAATCACTCAAAACTAGCGAAAAAGAAGGTTCGATCCTTAACAATGGGTCCACCAACTGTGACACCAAACTGATGCCGACGAAACTCAGGTTTCCCCAAGCCAAATTTATTTGCGAAGAAATCTGCAGCATCAAAATTGTCATTGCGGTGAAACATGAAAAGAGAACCATGAATGTCATTAGTTCCTGTCTTGGTAACCATGCTCATGACACCACCAGAAAAACGGCTGTACTCCGCTGAGTAATTGTTGGTGATAACCCGAAACTCTTTTACCGTTTCTACACCAAACAACGAACCAGCTGCTCCGCCTGGGCCCATGCCTCGGGAAGAGTCGGTTACATCGGTTCCATCCAGGAAAAAGCCAGTTTGGTAAAACCGGGCCCCTCCTATACTAACGCGAACAGCTGGGGCACCCTGAGTGACACCACCTGTGGTACCAGTTCGAAGCTGAACTACACCCGGTGTTAGTAGACTTAGCTGGGTTAGGTTACGGCTATTCAAAGGCAGCTCATGAACCTGAACCTCGGAGATAACGGCTGAGATCGTGCTGCTAGTGGTGTTCACCAGAGGAGCCTCACTTGAAACGATTACCTCTTCACTAATCTCACCAATCTGTAAGGTAAGACTCACAAGAACTTCTTGTCCAACCTGGAGTTGGATGCCCGTCTGGACTGATGTTTGAAAACCCGGCAACTCTGCCCGAACCTCATAATTGTCACCAACTGCCAGCGAAGGTGCGTTGTAGCGGCCCTCATCACCAGTTATGGCCAAACGTGTTTGGCCAGTATCCAGGTTTGAAACCGAAACCTCTACACCAGGCAAAACGGCCCCTGTTGAGTCAGTTATTGTACCGGATACCGCACCCGTTGCACTCTGTGAGTAAAGCGCCGGAGTACTCCAACACAACACCAACATCGCAACCAGACACCAAATATTCATCTTCCTCATGAGCGAACCTCCAATAAGTAGTAATGTTGTACCAAAAAATGTCATATATACATCATACCAAGCCGCACCGTTACACGCCCCGTCATCACAACCGATTCAACAGCTAAACAAACGCGCATACCAAATGGCAGGTGTAGCATACTCGACGCACACCCCCCACGGCATGACAGTGTACTAAAATAAATGCCTCCCATTCAAACTAAAAATGTTATTTGGACTTTAGATTGGTTTATTTGGTGTATACAGATCATTTATCCTCATCTAATGAAACGGCTACCTTTTTTACGGATTGCAATGACATAATGTATCTAGTTCACAATCGCGGAGGCACATAGTAAAAAGAGACTGCTTGCTCATTAATCTATGTGTGCATTTGTCATGTTTATCCAACAACAATACTCAGACTCGAAAGTTATTTTAAATAGGCCTATTGATCTGTGTTTTTAACTGAACAGAATTACCATGAAAGCAACGAGTCAACAGCCGTGAAAACACTACAAATCGACTTCTACACCCAAAAAGGGTGTCATCTTTGTGAAGAAGCTTTCGAACTTTTGGAAAAATTGCAGCAAGAATTTGATTTTAGAATTCACCTGATCGATATCTCCGAATCCCCTCATTTACTCCGTTGCTACGGTAACGACATTCCCGTTGCCACACTCGACGGTCGGACAATCATCAAACATCGGCCCGATGAAAGACTGCTGCGCCGTGTTCTAGCCAAAGCATAAGTATGAGCCACGCGGTGCAGGTGCTGGAATGCCATCAGATCCAAGATTTGAGAAAAATGCCTGGAGTGCAGAATGTGTAACCAAAACGTACAGATCCCAGAATACTTGCGCAGTGGCGACCCCGTACATATGCACGAGAATACATCGCGCTCGTGCCAAATTCGGATTTCGATGGACACTTAGTCACAGTACCGATCAAGGACCAAAAGTCAGCTAGACCGATGCTGGGATCGAAATGCCAAGATCATCGGCAATAACTTTAGCTACTATATAGCCTGGTGCCCCCTCAATCCCTGCACCCGGATGCATGTACGCCCCTCCCAAGTATAGGTTTTTAATGGGTGTCCGATAATCGGCCAATTGTGGAATAGGTCGCGTGGCTCCGAGCTGATCTGTAACAGCTTTTCCCCCGAAAATGGTCCCCTGTGGATAGTGCCACTTGGTGATGAAATCCCCTGGAGACAGGGCATTGGGTCGTAATACACTGTCCGTATTGACGTTGGGTATATATTCTCCTACCCAGTTAATTACACGATCCATGTACGAACCCACTACATCCTCCCACTTTGCAGACTGTAAACGAGCAGGCACTATCTGCCAGATAAGCAAGGTATGTTTGCCCGGGAGGGCTTGATGAGGATCGTGCAGAGACGGACAGGAGACAATTGCCCCCAGCCGATTGGGGAGGTCTCCTGCCTTAACCTGGGCTATATGTTCTTTGATATCGTCAACCGATTCTAATCCGAGAGTCCAACGCAACGCGCTACTTACGTTTTCATCCTTGGCGTTAATTTTAGGAGCCTCATCCAAGGTGGCGTGTACGGCAAATATGGAAAACTCCTCCCGCTGATAATTATTAATCGGTTCTAGCAAATCTTTCGGTCTATGCTTGTCTTCCAAAAGGGTCTCAAATGTGGTTTTGATGTCTACAGTGCTGACGACCACCTTAGCAGAAAGTTTCCGGCCGCTGGAGGTTTCAACTCCCACAGCTTGGCCATTCTCCACCAGAATTTGTTTCACTGGAGTTGAATCCCATACCCAGCCATTATTTCTCAACTGCTCCGTCCACAGAGCCTGAGCTAATTCATGGCTTCCTCCCTCTACAATACGGGTTGAACCAGTCGTCCCAACAACCAGCTCCAAAAAGCGTCCCGCCCCCTCATAATCCCATAACATACCGCGTGGAACCATAAAATGTGTAAGAAGTAAAGATTGAGTCAACGGATGCTCAAAGCAGGCCTGTATTGACTCGATAGGGGTCTTGTCCAAGAGCGAATCAAAGCCTTCATACCCCATTCCGTTTTTGGCCGGGTTCAAGAGATACGGCTGATAATGAGAACTCAGAGCCCCTTGAAAGGCCTCGACATGCCGACGCCATGCCACGGCATCCTTCTCAGACCAACGAGAAATCTCTGCAATCGTCTTTTCAAGATCTGAAAATACCGTAAGGCTCTCTCCATCTCGTTTCAGTAGACTACTCTGCACGGGCGGATGAATATAAACGGTGTTGGCATTCGATAGTTGGAGATCCTGGTAAATGGGTGTGACATCTACCGTGTCATGATAGTAAGCTCCGGTATTGTGCCAACAGCCCAGCACAGTAAACTCTTCAGTGGAAAGCCCACCCCCCGATTCTAGCCGCCGCTCACAGACCAACACACTCAGGCCCGCTTTTCCTAGGTAGGTTCCAGTCACCATCCCATTCCCGCCAGCTCCAATAACAATTACATCAAATGTATCATCACTCACAGTCGTCCTCCCGTATTATCCACAGGCATCATCATATAAGAACTGGTTTCAACTTACCAGATGCTTGTCTAGGTCAGTTATTCACAATCAGTACGATCCCGGTCAAGGTTAAAACCACAAGCACCGCCTTTCTGAATAGTCTGTCACTAATGTATTTCTGCAATCGAAGGGTAAGAAAAAGTGCTGGTAAGGCTAGACACGCAATGATCCCTGCTGCAAAAAATAGCTTGGGAGTATAAAGCCCCACTCCCAGCAGAGAAAATACTTGGCTGGTATCTACCAAGAGGAAAAATGCATTTATCACAAATAAAAACACAGCCTTGTCCAGATTAACCTGGAGTAAGAAGATTGTAACGACTGGCGCTGAGGTTCCGCTAGCACCCTGAAGAATTCCTGCAGCCAGCCCAAATCCAGGAGCCCACCTCTTGGAAAAAGAATCTCCCCGTCGAGGAATAAAATTGAACCAGGACATCGCAACAAAAAGGAGAACAGCTGATCCTAGGGCTATCTTCAACAACTGCGGATCAATGCGAACAAGTATTTGAGTCCCAATCACAATACCCACCAGGGCGGGCGGGATGATCGGAATCAACCGATATATCTCTCGCCACTGATCACGAAACCGGTATACTAACGCCGCGTCGGTGAGTACCGTGGGGATAATAACAACTGCGATCGCAGTGGGAAGATCATACAAAACTGCCAGAATTGGTGTCGCCACCACGGGTAGCCCAATGCCGGTGACGCCCTTGGTAACTCCCCCAGCTAAAACTGCCAGGGCACCCACCAATAATCTCAGATCTATCTGCTCCATCCTGATTTGAAGGTGCGGTATTAATGCAGAGAGATTAAACGCCTCAACTGGAACAATAAAAGCCTACTCATCAATCCGTTGCTTCAACTAATTTCTTCAGAACATACTCAGGATCGATATAGGAACTCTTGATCTCCACATCAAAAGGAGCTAGTGCATCTGAAACAGCACTACTGACGACGATCAGGGGAGAGCCTCCCCCTTCTCCAGCACCTCTTGCCCCCCATGGTGTTGCCAAAGACGGATTATCCACATAATCTACCTCAAATGTCGGAAAGTCTGCAGCACTCGGGGCTGCATAGTCCTTAAAAGTGGAAGTGATAAGTTGACCCTCGTCGTCATAGAGCAAACGTTCGTAAAGCGCTGCTCCAAGTTGATGACCTATAGCCCCATGAATCTGCCCCTCCACAATGAGAGGATTCAGACGCTTGCCTGCATCATCAACAACGACTAATCTTAAAATTTTCACCTTCCCTGTCTCCACATCAACCTCGACAACTGCTCCAGTCACAGAATAGGAGTACGTAAGAGAAAAATTCCCTCTCTGTTTATCAACTGGAAGTTTGAAGTCAGGTCGATAGACAAAATGAGCAAATAGACCGGCTTCAATATCGTCGGGAAGTTTGGCGAGATCGACCCAAGCAGTCCGAGCGATGTCTTCAAGAGAAACACCCCTATCCGGTGCATCTTTCAGAAAGACCCGTCCATCCTCCAGTTCCAATTGATCAATGAGCGCATCTCCCAAAAGATGGGATGCTATTTGCAGAGCCTTTTCTCGCACCTTCAACGCCGCACCTAGCACAGCACCAACCCCCACGATGGCGAAACGACTGGCATAGGTTCCCGACTGAGGAGCTGAAGGATTCACGGTGGAGTCAAACCCGGGGACTGCATAAACATCGTCCGGATGTACTCCCAGGGTGTCGGCCACAATCTGGGAGACGATGGTTTCATGTCCCTGTCCCTGTGGAGAGCTGCCCACCGCAGCCACAATTTGCCCATCTGGGTTGATCTTGACCCATGCCGCTTCCGCGTCTCCGGAAGCCTGGGCCTTGGGATTCATCATCCTCTGTATACTAGAATTGACCGGACAACCATCCATCCCCATGACAAATCCAACACCAATGTACCTGCCAAATTTGCGAGCTTCAACCTGTTCCGCCCTCACCTTGGGGTAGTCTATTAACTCCACTGCTTTTTGTAGCACAGCTCCATAGTCGCCTCCATCCAGAATCATGCCGGTTGGAGTTTCGTAAGGCATCTGCTCAGATTTGACAAAATTCTTCAGACGGACTTCCACGGGATCCAACTTGAGCCTGCGTGCGGCTATATCGATTAGGCGCTCCACTAGAAAACATTGCTGCATCTTTCCATATGAACGGTTGGGGCCTACCGGACATTTGTTAGTTGCAACACAACGGATGTCCATAGTGAGATTTTTGAAATTGTAGCCCACTGTGGCATGACGGATGAAGTTAATTGCCCCGATGGGTTCTCTCCTCATGTAAGCCCCTTCATCATGCACGGCACGTGCCTTCAATCCCGTGATGGTGCCGTCCTTTTGCATTGCCAACTCGGCATCGTAGAACACCTCATTACCATGGAGACTGGAGGCCATGTGTTCGGACCGGGTCTCTACCCACTTCACGGGTCTTCCAGCACGCCTAGCCAACAACGCCAGCAGAATCAAGTACAGATAACTGTCATTCTTGATTCCGAAACCTCCGCCGATATCAGGAGTGACATAGCGGATTTTTTCTCCTTCGATGCCCAATGCGGTTGTCACAAACCGATGGTTAAACATGGGTCGCTGGTTATTGCTCCATATGGTGAAGGATTCACGCTGCTCGTCATAATCAGCAATTACCACGGAGTTCTCTAATGGGGCAGAAGTGAACCGATGAAAGTAGAACTGATCCTTGACCACTATGTCAGCTTCGGCAAAAGCACCATTCACATCTCCGTAGTCGTACTTACCCTCCCACACCAAGTTTGAAGGGACGTTCTCATGAACGAGCGAGGAAGAAGATTGCATCGCCTTTTCAGGATCGACTACTGGATCAAGAGGCTCGTACTCAACCTCGACAAGTTCCACAGCATCTTCGGCTTGATACTTGTTCTCCGTCACTACAGCAGCCACAACTTCACCCACATATCGGGACTTTCCAACCGCCATGCAATAGTCTTCAATTTTGTTATAGGGCTCGTAAAGATTTTTGGGGACAGGGTTAGTGAGTGCCGTAATTTCCTGGCCGGTCAGAGTACAGACTACGCCGGGAATCCCTAGAACCTTTTCAAAGTCAATCTTCTTGATACGGGCATGAGCGTAGGGACTACGCACCAATCCAGCGTATAGAACCCCTGGCACCTGTATATCATCTGTGTATTGTCCCTTTCCCCTCAACAACCGTAGGTCTTCCTTACGCTTGACCTTCGTTCCGATCCACTTTTCCTGGGGAAATACCAATTTGGTCACTGAGTCTCTGCCGCCTTCTGGATAGAATTAACAATGTTCTGGTAACCGGTACATCGACAGACATTTCCTGCAATACCTATGCGAATCTGTGCGTCTGTAGGATTCGGATTCTTTGCAAGAAGGTGCGCTGCTGAAAGAATCATGCCTGGTGTGCAATATCCGCACTGTAGTCCATGATTCTCCCAAAAGGCCTCTTGTATCGGATGTAACTCTCCATTCCTAGAAAGGCCTTCGATTGTCACGATCTCCTTACTATCTGCTGAAACTGCCAGATAGGTGCACGATTTTATACTTCGCCCTCCCATGAGGACGGTACAGGCCCCGCAGTTACTAGTGTCACAACCGACGTGAGTACCTTTCAGTCCCGCCACTTCCCGTAAGAAATCCACTAAAAGCATGCGAGGCTCGACTTCGCCTTGATGTTGATCACCGTTTATAGTGAGCGTGACTTTTTGCTTACCCATGCACGGTTTCCACTACCTCGCCACCCGCTCGCCTGGCAGCAACATCGAACGCCCGGCGCAAAAGCACCCCGACCAAGTGGCGCTTGTAATCTACCGAACCTCGAATATCCGAGAAAGGATCAGATTCCGTTGAGGCTGCTGCTGCTGCCTCTTTAAGAAGATCATCCGAAATGGGCTGCCCCCTCAAAAGTGACTCTGCCTGTTCTGCCCGCGTGGCGACAACACCCACCGCTCCCAGAGCGATCGCAATCTCTGCACAGTTGCCCCCCTTGTCCAAAGTCAGTTGTACTCCAACACTCGCGACCGCAAAATCGCCAGCCCGACGTTCAAACTTTATATAGGCGCCACCACTATTTTTCTGTGGGACGGGAATACGGATATGGGTGATCACTTCGTCATCCTTCAAAGACGTCAAATACGCATCCTCCAGTAGATCACTAATCCCCATCGTACGTTCCCCGTCAGCCCCAACAGTACTAATCTGTGCATTAAGTGCCAGAAGAGCTGGGGCCAGATCCCCTGCAGGATCAGCGTGGGCCAAGCTCCCTGCGACAGTGCCCAGATTTCGAACCTGTACATCCGCCACCACACTCACAGTGTCATGAAGAAGGGGTAATTGGGACTTAACTAGTGTCGAGTCCTCAATCTCAGCATGACAGCTCAGTGCCCCGATCAAGATTTCGCCTCCATGCTCAGCAATATCTGATAGACCCTGAAGCTTATCCAGAGAAATAACGTACTTGGGACTAGCAAGCCTCAACTTCATAAGGGGTATTAGACTTTGGCCACCCGCCAAAACTTTGGCGTCATCTCCGTGTTGAGTTAACAACGCCACCACATCCTCAAGGGTATCTGGACAAAAATAATCAAAAGCATTTGGATACATATGTTTACCTCTCGTTAACTACTACCCAATAGGCAAAATAGGCAAGTATACATCTGTAAAACTGGGCCTTTATATCACCTATTGGGAAAGATCGCAAAATTGGAAAGAATGTCTCACATCTCGTACCAAGGAAGTAACAAAACTAGATATCAACTGGTGGTTTCATGAACAGGACTCTCTGCCACACATCCCATCCACTATTTTTCAGACTGTCCTACGTATGATCTATACTTTACACTGCTGAGAGCATGACATTCGAACCTCTTAATTCATCACTGAGCACTGTGGTCTGTCCCAACACAACACGGGCAATTCTCATTAGTCCCCACACTGGAGAACAAGTCTACAAAAGGCGATTCTAAATCAGACAACAGAATGCAATGCGCCGAATCGGAAAATCCCTAAGCACATTCAGCCGTAAGTCCATCCCCGATGCGTTTGTCTTTGCCCTCCTATTGACAATTTTGGTCTACGGCTTCGGCATTCTCTTCACTGACCACGGCCCTTTTCAGCTCATTCAAGACTGGTATGGAGGGTTTTGGAATCTTTTAACATTTTCCATGCAGATGGTCCTAATTCTAGTGACCGGTTACGCCCTAGCTAGTGCCCCAGTTGTCGAACGACTCATGACTTGGCTCGCATGCATACCTCGCAACGGTCCACAAGGTGTTGCATTGGTGGGTCTGGTGGCAGGACTGCTAGGATGTTTGAATTGGGGTTTGTCTCTCATTGCAGGTGCGTTACTGGCACGCAAAGTTGCAATTTCAGCTCAGGCACGTGGCATTAAACTACACTACCCGTTGGCGGCAGCAGCCGGATATTTAGGTCAATTGATATGGCACGGAGGACTCTCTGGGTCAGCACCTTTGCTTATGAATACTCAGGGACATTTTTTAGAAGCCAGCATCGGCATTGTCCCTCTGTCAGAAACCATTTTTCGCCCCTTTAATCTCATCGTCTCTCTTGGCATCCTGACCATAACCCCCCTGGTTCTCATGAGCATGCATCCCGGGGAAGAAGACGTTGAAGAGATGGATCAGTACGAATCCGTTCGAGCAAAAGCTCTAGATAGCGATAGAACTGAGCCCAAAAATCGGTTTGGCAACAACCGAATACTGGTGGGGATTGTGTGCATTGCTAGCCTATTCTTCTTGGCTAATTTCTTCTGGCAGCATGGGCTAGCATCCCTAGACCTCAATATAATCAACTTCACACTGCTGACATTAGGATTACTGCTTCACGGCACACCTGCTCGCTACACAAAAGCAGTTGAGGGAGGGGCTCGGGCCGCGAGCGGGGTCATATTACAGTTTCCTTTCTATGCAGGGATCATGGGAATAATGACCAGTTCTGGATTGGCTTCAGTAATTGCGCATTGGTTCGTAACCATTTCCACTCCCTTGAGTTACCCTTTTTGGACCCTTTTAAGTGCCGGTCTAATAAATTTGATGGTGCCTTCGGGCGGGGGCCAGTGGGCGATACAGGGACCCATCGTGGTAGAGGCGACACAGGTACTCGGAGTAGATGTGGGGCGTAGCATTATGGCTGTGTCCTTTGGGGATGAACTCACCAACATGATTCAGCCCTTCTGGGTACTGCCCTTGTTGGGAATAACCCGGCTTCGAGCCGGTGATGTACTAGGCTATACAGCCGTGACAATGATGGTGGCCTTCCTAATTATGACTCTAGGCATCACATTTCTCCCATAACAAAATATCCATTGATGCACGCGAACCGAACTCGAGCCGTATCTCGGCCCGCTTTTGTTATCTCCTACTAAGAATTGTCATGTTCTGCCATTAGTCTTATCCCCGTGAAGTATAGTGTGAGCACACTTTTGATTTGCGTCAGCATCGGAAGCAGTGCATGGGCCCAGCAGGAACATACTCCCTCTTCAGACCAGATCAATCAGTTGCTTAAACGTATTGAAACACTTGAGCAAACGGTTCACGAACTGCGCGAACAGATACAATCCAAAGACACACCCAAAGGGAATCCTCCAGAAGCCGCCACAGTCACCATAGCCCAGCCCTTGCAACAACTCCAGAGCCAGGAAAATCCCATCACTGATCCGGTGGTCAAAATTAGTGGCAACGTCTTCGGTGACTACTACTGGATGGCCACCCACCACGATCCTAATCTCGAAAACCGCAATGGATTTTGGATTCGCCGTGCCTACCTAGGCCTAGACAAGAAGCTAAATCAAGATTTTGACATACTTTTACGTTTCGAGATGAACTCTGTGGGAGACTTTAACTCCAAGAGCAAGCTCACACCGTTTGTCAAAGACGCCTACCTAAGATGGAAATTTTCAGATCAACACCAAGCCTATTTCGGGCTGTCGGCCACGGCTACCTGGAGGCTAGTAAACTCAATATGGGGCTACCGTGCTGTAGAGAAAACTATGTTGC
>JAYZCG010000032.1:0-17424 GCA_036338435.1 Acidobacteriota bacterium | reverse complement strand
GCAACATAGTTTTCTCTACAGCACGGTAGCCCCATATTGAGTTTACTAGCCTCCAGGTAGCCGTGGCCGACAGCCCGAAATAGGCTTGGTGTTGATCTGAAAATTTCCATCTTAGGTAGGCGTCTTTGACAAACGGTGTGACCTTGCTCTTGGAGTTAAAGTCTCCCACAGAGTTCATCTCGAAACGTAACAGTATGTCAAAATCTTGATTTAGCTTCTTGTCTAGGCCTAGGTAGGCACGGCGAATCCAAAATCCATTGCGGTTCTTGAGATTAGGATCGTGGTGGGTGGCCATCCAGTAGTAGTCACCGAAGACGTGGCCACTAATTTTGACCACCGGATCAGTAACGGGAGTTTCTTGGCTCTGAAGTTGTTGTAGGGGCTGGGCTGCAGTGACTATGGCGGCTTCTGGAGGACTCCCTTTTGGGGTGTCTTTGGACTGTATCTGTTCGCGCAGTTCGTGAACCGTTTGCTCAAGTGTTTCAATACGTTTAAGCAACTGATTGATCTGGTCTGAAGAGGGAGTATGTTCTTGCTGGGCCCATATATTCGTACCAATACCTAGGCAAATCAGAAGTATGCTGACCATTCGTTGCATGATTTTCATCCTTCCTTTTGCGCACTCTTGACGTTTAGAGCCGCTAGAGAGACAGAAATCCTTACGTACATTAACAAAGGCCATTCTGGACAGTAATGATTAAGAAAAGACAAAGGAAATATTAATATTTATGAAAAAGTAAAGGAGCAACTACCTAAATGTAGATAGATTTTTTGGATATAGATTGCCCTGATTTAATCGCTCGATGTCCGGTAGTGTCTAACAACAATCCAACACAATCTAGCTTCGAAGTGATGCCGAGTTGTTTTGTGTTGCTTTAAGGGTAGCGTGGATTTAGCCTATAGGGATAATTTCAGATTTAGTCGTAGAGGTTTTAGTTATGAAGAAGGCATTGTTCACAATCTTTTTAACATTGGGTTGGATTCAGGCACAGGAGATACCGTCCATCCTGATCGAGTATCCTGAGTTAATCGTCCACAGCGGTAAGATTGTCACGCTGGATGATGATTCCTTGAGTCTACCTGGTGAAACGGGCACGGTGGTTCAAGCCATGGCGGTCCGCAACAGCCGAATCCTAGCCCTTGGGAGTAACCAGAAGATACTAGGACTAACCGGGCCTGCCACGCGCATCGTTGATCTGGGTGGGAGAACTGTAATACCAGGACTCATTGAAAAACATAGTCACATACACAACTATGCCATTGACAACCACAATGAAGGGCTGAAACTCCCCTTCTATGGAACCTCGGTGGATGGGGAGAACGTTGAAGAAGTACTGAAAAATGTTAGAAATCGCTTAAGCGAGTTACAAGATACTGTAGAAGCCGGGCTACCCATCTGGATGGTTATTCCACGTCGGGTGGGTCCGCTGGCTATCGCGCGAGGAACACTGAATAAGAAACTCTTGGATGAACTTGCACCTCGTCACCCGGTCTTCATTCGTGCTCCCATCAGTAGTTATATTTTCAATACAGAAGGTCGTAAACTTTTAGATGATTACGCTCCCAAATATGCAGGCAAGCCCGATGAGGGAATCGTGGGTGGACGGGTTGCGGAAATTTTTCTCAATGGTTCCGTGATGGCAGGGCATGAACAGATTTTGGCGGCCGCAGTGGAGAGGGAGATGACCCATTTTGCCTCGTTCGGCGTTACAACTATCGGGAGCCGAGTACACACCCCGGCCATCTTGAAGGCCTATCGTATTTTGGATAGCTTGAATCGTATGCCGGCCCGTTTTGCAATTTATATGCATGCGGAACTCTCAGGACATACAGACTACTTCAAGTTTTACGGTGATCATACCGGGATGGGGAGCAGTGATTTTCTGTGGGAAGCCGGTGTTAGTTTAGAAGGTTTTGATACTTTCACCGGGGATGTTTGGTGTACCGACGTTCCTCCGATCGATGATGTTGTTGGAGAAATGCTGGGACGAGTAAAACCCTGTCGCGGCGGTCATGGCAACTACGAACGAGAACAGATACAGGGAATGCTGGATGCAGAATTGCGAACCGTTCAAATTCATGGTAGTGCCGATAAAACAATCGATTATTTCTTTGAAGCACTTGACGAAGCCATGGAGAAAACAGGAATGACGATTGATGAAGTGCGAGCAAAACATCACACGTTAGAACACCTCCGGTTTGTTAGGCCTGATCAAATCCCCAGGTTCAAGTACTATGGGATCATTGCTGGCCCGGACAACGCAAACTGCGCAAAGACTGCTGTCAACTGGTATGGGGAACAATATGCCACCTGGCACCAGCCGATTCGCAGTATGGTGGAAGGAGGCGTATATGTGGCTCATGCAGCGGACACACACCTAAGTGAAAACGGGACCACCCCTTGGAGCAATATGTGGTGGGAAATCACCCGCAAATGCGAGGACGGACAAATCTATGGAGATGCATCTGAGGCCGTGGATCGGATCACAGCCCTAAAAACACACACTACCTGGGCAAGAAAATATCTGATGCGGGAGGACCTTGGTTTTTTAAAAGAAGGGAACCTCGCTGATTTTGCGGTACTGGACAGAGATTACTTTACCATCCCAGTCGACGACATCCCGTTGGTCAAAGTGTTGCTAACTGTTGTAGGAGGAAAAGTCTCTCATCAGAAAATGGGATTCTTGGATAGTAGAGGGGAGTAGTAAGATGGGTCAATCAGGACATAGGATTGGCAGAAGACAATTAATCAAAAGTTTGGCGATCACTGGTGCTGTGGGTGCTGTCACACCGGGCCTCCAACCTCTCGCTGGTTTCGCTCATGCACAGGGTAAAGCGATAACCCCGGGAGTGGCGGATTGGAACCGATTTGGATACGATCTGCACAATACGCGATTTAACGCCAGAGAGAAGACCCTTGGCAAGGACAATGTGGGGAGTCTACGACTGCGCTGGACTCGCGAAACCAACGCCCCTATCCAGACAGTTCCCACAGTCATTGGGGACACGCTTTTCTTTGGTACTATGGCGGGCTATCAGTACGCCCTCGAAACGAGTTCTGGAGAGGAGAGGTGGAGTTATTTTGCCGGTTACAACCCAAATTCTGCAGCCAATCCTGGTGTGCGCTCTTCCAGCCAGTTTGAAAATGGACGGATCTATTTCGGGACGGGGTTAGCCAAGGTACACTGTCTGGATGCTGCCACGGGACAGGAGATTTGGCAAACACAGATCGATGAGGATCCGGTCAGAAATCGGGCACAAATCTTGTGCTCGCCAGTAGTGTTCCAAGGTAAGGTGTACGTTGGTACTTCTTCAGCTCAGGCTCAGGCTGTATGCCTGGATGCCGAAACAGGCGCCGTCCGGTGGAGATTTTACGTTGTACCTGACCGAAGTCGAGATGCAGGAGGATCAATTTGGACCTCGGCCGCTGTAGATGAGAAAACCAATATTGTCTACTTTACCACGGGTAGCCTGAAGAGCTTTATGCCACCGGATCCAATGCTATTCACCGAGAGCGTGCTGGCATTTGACGGAGATACAGGAGAGATGATTTGGTACGATCAAGCACGTCGTGCCGACCCTTTTGATCTAGACTACGGTTGTCATCCCATGATTTTCAATGCTGTTCACCCAGCGCAGCCTGAAGAAATCCGAAAATGTGTGGGAGCAGGTAACAAAGGGGGCTTCTACTGTTTTAATCGCCATACCGGTGAGAGGTATTGGAAGACCATGTTAACACCGACCGGGAGGGGTAGTGGCCTGCGTCTCAATGCTACAGCAGTGGCTTACAATCGTGTCTTTGCGGTGTCAAATGCTGGGGGGATCCGGGGAAGGTCGGCCATATCGGTGGCCGCTGCGTTGCATGCCTACACGGGAGATATAATGTGGATGGTGGCGAACTCGGCCACCATCGTGGCTCCGGTCTCCGTTGCTAATGGGGTCTTTTACCAGGGACTCGAGAACGGTAGTTTAGAGGCGATTGACGTAGAGACTGGGGAGGAACTGTGGAGTCAGAAACTTCCAAAGATGATCCGGGGCGGTGTGGCAGTAGCTAATGGCTGGATCTACAGTACCACGGGCACCATGCAGGGTTGGAGGAGGGATGATGCCTCTCCGGATGAGAGATATGCCATTTATGCATTCAGCCCTGATTAGTGGGATCGGGGGAAGGTGGGGAAATTATGCATTCAAACATCACTAGACGACATTTTATCCAAGCTGCGGGTCTGGCCATCACTATAGCGGGACAGAACTTGTCGTTGCGAGGAATGAAAAGCCTTCAGGAATCAGATGAACAGGGAGTCGTAGAGATTGATATCACTAATAATTACAGGATCGGACGATGGTACTTTGATCCGGTAGGAGTCCATCTTCAGCCGGGAGATAAGGTTCGTTGGATCTGTCGGAAGTGGGGCGGATCAGCTACCGCTTTTCATCCTGCAAACGGTAATCATGAGCTACGTATTCCAGAAGATGCGCAGTCTTTCGATTCAGGAATACTGATGGACAGGGGCATGGTCGGCTCCTCTTTTGAATGGGTGTTTGAAGAGGAGGGTACTTACGATTTCTTTAGTCGCAATCATGAGCGGTTGGGTGCAGTGGGGCGTATCGTGGTGGGCTCTCCTGGAGGGCCCGGAGAAAAGCTCCCTGGATATGGTGGGCGTGACGGAAGGGCCCCTATGTTTGCAGAGAGTGCCAAGCTGCTTTCCTGGCTTGGTACAGATCGAATCATCCAAGATCGAATTGTTCGTTATCCCCTCGATTTATTAAAACGGCGCTTTCCGATCCAAGAGAATGCCTTCTAGGGTGTTCGCAACAATGTGTGTGCTGAGGTCTAGTGGTTCGACGATCGCGGGGGATGCGTTGAATAACGTTTATCACAGCAGTCCTAGCTTAAGAACCTATTGTTGCTAGGCACTACGTGAAGTATGGAGGAACATAATTTATGGCACAGCGTAAGGAATATGATCTGATCGTTGTTGGGGCAGGTACGGGAGGGCTCATTGCTGCTGCCCGTATTGCGGAGAAAGGAGTCCATCCCAAAACCGGTGATCGGTTAAGGATTGCGTTGATTGAGGCGGGACCACACTTGCTTACAGGAGAGAGAAGAGCGGGCTTCGGCCATCCCAACAACAGAAAGCTTATCCCTCAGATCGTCTGGGAAGAATTTGAGATGCTTGACAGCTTTTCCTGGCGATATGGCCCAAAGGTTGTGGGAGGGAGTTCAGTCTGGTGGGGGTCAAGAAGTGTTCTGCCGATTGAACAGGATTATGAGAATTGGCGTGCAGACATGGGTGTGGACTGGACTCGGGAGAATATGCAGGAGGCCTTAGAAGATGTGGTCAAAATGTACCACTTCGAGGCTCCTCCAGATGAGACTCTCTCTGAGGGAGACCTTGCGTTCCGAGCGGTCGCACGCTCTTCTGGCTATGATGCCCAAAATATGCCAACCGCCCGCAAGAATTGTATTTACTGTGGATTTATTGGCTCGGGCCATGGATGTAAATATGATGCCAAGGGAAGTTCTCTCTGGTATCTCCCCATCGCCGAATCTTGTGGTGTCGAACTGATTGACCGGGCCGAGGTGGATCGGGTCATCATCGAAAAGCGTGGAGCAGGAGGGGTTGTCAAGGGCGTCTACTACGAAAGGGACGGGGAGCGATATGAGGCGCGAGCCAGTCGGGTTATTGTCTCTTGTGGTAATTGGGGATCTCCAGTCCTGTTGGCGCGTTCTGGATATGGTCCACGGGATGAACTCGGTCAGCAACTAATCGTCGAAAACGATAACATAGGGAAAAATCTAGACGGTGATACCAGCTATCGGATTCGCTTGCTTTTCGACGAACCCATCAAGGAGGCAGGACGCGGTACTAGTGGCAGCGTCTACTTTATGGACAACGATCCCCAGTATTCAGATGGATCAGGAGCTTTGAAGATCTGGAGCACTGATCTTGCCAAGGTTACTTATCCTGACCAAGCAGCTTTGAGCGAGTTTGCCCCAGCTTTTGGGAAAAAACACATGGATTTTATGAGAGATGCGATAACTCGGCTAGGTACCATCGCTGTTTCCGTCAATCGTCCTCCGACCCGTATAAAAGGGACGGTCAATCTGCAAACGGGCTCAAGTACTTATCTAGGAGATCCCTACATCGATAAGCGGATGCAAGAAGGAAGAGAGATTGCCTATGAGTTGGCCAGAAAAATGGGTGGCAACAGAATCTCTGAACGATTTCCTGCTACTTTCAGAGGGCGTGGAGGGGGACACTCAAGTGGAACCTGTCGGGCCGGTAGCGACCGGAGACGATCAGTGATCAATTCACATTTCGAATCTCACGACGTGGAGGGGCTTTTCGTAGTTGATGCTAGTTCCCTTCCTAGAGCTTGTGTCTATTCAGGTTTTTACGCTGCTTTTATGGGTGCTTATGGGGCTCGCCGGATTGTGGATAGTCACTTTTCCCGCGGAGCGTAGTTGATCCGATAATGAAATAAGTTGGGAGATCTCTATGACGTTTAAAATCATATCACGACGTTGGTTTTTAAGAACAGCCGGCCTAGCCAGTATAGCCTTCTGGGGAGCTATCGACCGTCTGTGGCCCCAGTCTTTTCGATCTGAAACCATTCCATCGGTTGAACTCAAGGCGTTGATTGCAGCTATGGGAGATACCCTAATCCCCAGTGCCCCAGGCTATCCCGGATATCGTGAATTAGAAGGGCATGGGATCACAGAAGAGGTTATCAGAGGATTACAGGGTATCGATCAAAAAGAATTTGCTGTCATGAATGCTGCCACCCGTGATTTTTTCGACGGGACTCTATTCATTGATCTTGACGAGGAGAAACGCACCCGATTTTTGCAGATGGTTGCGAATAGTTTTCCGACCGGTTCGTTTGGAGAACCAGCCGTGAGTGTGGAAGATAGTTCTTTGCAGGGCATTCTTTCCACTGAGACGATTGGAATTATTCAGAAGCTTTTCAGGTTGGTTAGGATTCGTATCCTAATAGTCTTTTACCAGAATTTTCCAGAGAACAAGATCGCACGTGATGCAAACCGCATGCCCGTTCTTTCTCCAGATGATCAGCATCAAATTCTGGATCCGAACACTTCAGATTTGGTAACCGGATGGGATGTAGCTAACTTTCCTGGACCTTTGAGTTGGACTGAGGAAGAAGAACGCCGGGCTCGATGGATGAAAATTCACTGG
Source organism: Acidobacteriota bacterium (assembly GCA_036338435.1). Lineage (GTDB taxonomy): Bacteria > Acidobacteriota > UBA6911 > RPQK01 > JADFOI01 > JAPYTY01. Next base: position 10,222 of record JAYZCG010000032.1, on the reverse strand, counting down.
CATTCCGATTAAAGAGTCTGCATTCTTTAACTTATGACGTGGTATCGTTTGCTACTCACGCCTGGGATTTTACTAGTCTGCATTCAGATTTCAGGGCCCTCCATCAATGCTTTTTCCCAGGAAAAAGATTGGGCCCGCCTATTACCCGAAGGTAGTGGGAAGGCCTATGTTGTTGCGCTTTGTTCGCGCTGCCACACTTTGGAAAAAATCGTCATGCAAAGACGAAGCGAACTAGAGTGGCTGGCAATTATCGGCAAAATGTTAGGCCAGGAGGATGCCGCTCTTTCTGAGAGTGAAGTTGCCGAGGTGGTAAGTTATCTGGGTACCCACTTTGCCCTCGATCCACCAGACAGATCTCGTGTACAACCGGACAAGTCGGAAGCGGTAGGCTCTCTCATCGACTGGACGATGTTGCTGCCTGAAGCGGATGGCAAGGGAAAGGTGGTTGGTTATTGCTCAAGTTGCCACGGCCTGAAGATAGTGGTGCAGAGCCAAAAGGACTGGGACGGGTGGTATAACAACATCACCTGGATGGCTGATGTGTTCGATGCTCCAGTTCCAGAGCAAGAGACTGTGTTGTTAGCGGATTATCTCTCGGCTTATGCAGGGGAGGACAATCCCCTAGGTCGAGTTCCGCTTGATGTCAACGTAGCTTCGGCTAGAGCTTTGCAAAGATTGTCATTTTTGACTTCAGAGCAGATAGAAATAGTGTTGCGCCGTCGATCCCAAGAACGATTTACATCAATCGAGGAGTTTACCCAAGTACTAAATTTGAAAGGAGAAATAAATAGACTTAGCCACATCTATTTAAGTGTCCTTTCACCGCTAGACCAATAACTTAACAGGCAAATTGTTTTTCTTATAGCCATGAGTAGTACTCATGGCTATACTCCAGGCGTGTAGTGGTGAGTAGTCTCTATGTATGAGATCGTGAGGAGTCGGGATCGCTATTTTCACCAGAACGAGGGGGTTTCAGCTTACTGGAACTTTTCCTTCGGTGACTACTATGACCCTCGACACGTTCAATTTGGTCCGCTTCGTATTTTCAACGATGAAACGATGCAACCGGGGGCAATCTTCTCTGCCCGTCACTACAAGAATATGGAGATTGTCACTTATGTGATCGACGGTCATCTAGAACACAAGGACAGTAACGGTAGCATTCGTGCTATTGGCCCGGGTGAGGTGCAACGTATGTCGGCCGGAACTGGTGCTCAGCATTCTGAGTATAACGCTTCACAAGAAGCAAAGGTCCATTTCCTGAAGATATGGATTCTTCCGGCCGTTAGTGATCTGGAACCGGAGTATGAACAAAAGAGCTTCACGAAAAAACAACGTGATGGAACTCTTTTGCCTATCGTCTCGGGAATGGATCACCCCGGAGCCCTTAAGATTCACCAGGACGCCACCTTGTACATTGGTCGGATCCGGATCCAAGACAGACTCGTTTTTGAAACTCGATTCGACCGTCAGAGTTACTTGTTCGTTATCAGTGGCAACATACAGGTGAGTGGGACAATCTTCAATGCCGGCGATAGCTCCAAAATTTCAGAAGAAACCGCCCTCTCTTTGGAGGCCCAAGTTACTAGCGAAGTTTTGCTTATCGATTTACCCTGACGTCTAAGTTATGAGTGTTAGAGTAAGATTTGCTCCAAGTCCAACGGGATATCTGCATGTCGGTGGGGCCCGTACGGCGCTCTTCAACTGGCTATTTGCCCGTCAAAAAGGGGGAGTTTTTGTTTTGCGCATCGAAGACACTGATGTGGAGCGTTCTACTCCGGAAATGGTGGAAGGAATTCTCGAGGGGTTGAGATGGTTAAAAATAGACTGGGATGAGGGTCCTTTTCACCAGTCTCAACGACTCAACATCTACCGTCGAGTTGGCCATCAACTTCTGGAAAGGAACCACGCTTACCACTGTTTTTGCTCTCCAGAACTTCTTAGTCAAAAAAGAGCACAAGCTCCCCATGGGGGTAGGGACTGGCAATATGATGGGACTTGCCGCCGACTCTCAAATGATGAGATCCGATCCCGATCTGAAGCGGGAGCCCCCTTTGCTATACGTTTCAGAGTTCCAGAAGATCAAATGGTCAGCTTTCCAGATCTAGTGTATGGTGACATCCAGGTTGAGTCAGGGAACATAGAAGATTTTGTCATTCTTCGTTCGGACAATAGTCCAACCTATCATCTCTCCGTGGTAGTCGATGATGCGGAGATGAATATTTCCCATGTGGTACGTGGGGCTGACCATCTATCCAATACTGGTAAACATGTTCTACTGTACCAAGCCTTGGGAGAGAAGCTACCTACTTATGTGCATGTCCCACTAATCCTGGGTGTCGACAAGAAGCGTTTGAGCAAACGGCACGGGGCCACTTCTATTCTAGAGTACCAAAGAGGGTTTGTTCCCGAGGCCATGAGGAATTATCTGGCCCGTCTAGGGTGGTCTCCCCGAGGTGACGATGAGGAGATTATGTCAGAAGAAAGATTGATCCAGTTGTTTGATCTTTCCCGGATTAACAAGGCCAATGCGCTCTTTGATCCCAAAAAATTAGAATGGACAAACGCACGGCACATCATCAGTCTTCCAGCATCAGAATTGGAGTCACAGGTTAGGCCTTTTCTCCAGAAGGACGCTCTTTGGGACTCGGCCTGGGAAGGAACTGACCGACAATGGTTTTTGAATACTCTGGACATGATCAAGCCACGAGCACGTCAACTCCCAGATTTCACTCATCTTGGGCGGCCTTTTTTTTCCGACGAGTTTGAGTATGAATCTGAGGCAGTTCGAAAATATCTTACCTCAGAGGACTCCGAGAGCATGTACCAGTTGATACAGGCCATCCAATCATTGGCTGGGGCATATCTTAAGTTGGAACCCTTTAATCTAGAAACAACTGAGCAAGTTCTTAGATACGTAGGAGATCAGCACCAGATCAAGGTAGGCAGGTTGATTGGAGCCATTCGGGTCGCATTGACCGGGGAAGCCGTAGCTCCAGGAATTTTTGATGTCATCATTACTCTTGGGAAAGAAAGGACTTTAGAGCGCTTGGATCGGGTCCTACTTTATCTTCAATGAACAGTCACACATTATCCATTGTTATTCCCGCTTACAATGAAGAGGCCCGCATTGGGTCTACTCTCGACCAACTTCTCTGTTATCTAGAATCTCGGGGAGGTCCCTTTGAGCTTTTGGTTGTAGATGATGGATCCAGCGATCGTACTTTGGAAATAGTCCAGAGTTTTGCTAGTCAGGCAGAGCTGCCGGGCCCTATACGTGTTTATCGAAATAAGACCAATCGAGGTAAGGGTTACAGTGTGCGCCGCGGCATGCTGGAAGCTCAGGGGGATTTTGTGTTGTTTACTGATGCTGACTTAAGTACCCCCATTGAAGAACTCCCGAAACTAGAGAGAGAGGTGTTTGGCGGCGGTGACATTGCCTTTGGTTCACGCGATGTCGAGGGATCTGACATCCAGATTCACCAACCGTGGTGGCGGGAATCAAGTGGGAAGATCTTCAACCGACTCGTGAGGTATTTGATGGGCCTCCCTTATCACGACACACAGTGCGGCTTTAAACTATTTCGAATGGGCCGTTGTGCACACCTCTTTAAAAGACAAACGGTCTTTGATTTTGGTTTTGATGTGGAATTACTTTATGTAGCGCGTAAATGGGGCTTGGTAATGACGGAAGTGCCTGTGGTGTGGAGACATTCGATAGGCAGCAAGGTGCAGGTTGTACCCCATGGGCTTGGTATGTTGAGAGATCTCATAAGAATTCGGGTAAATGATTGTAGGGGTAGGTACAATCCACAGAGACAGAAGTCAGAGTCCATCACCGATAATTCCGAAGACTAGATTGTCGGTTTTCACCAACTAACTTCGGAGTTGTGAATCTAATTTATCAAGGCATCAAAAGCCCCACTTACGTTGTATGACCTACAAATTTGTGCCCCTAATGCTGGATTCTTAATTTTATCTTCCAATCTGTGATAATTTGGATGTATGACGAGACTAGGTGTTAACGTCGATCATATAGCAACTATACGGGAGGCACGACAGGCTCCAGAACCTGATCCAGTGGTTGCGGCACTTATGGCCGAGTTAGCAGGAGCCGATGGCATTACCGTACACATTCGAGGGGATCGTCGCCATATCACCGAACGCGACGTGAGATTGTTGCGAGATGTTATCACTACAAGACTGAACATCGAGATGGCAGTAACAAAGGAGATGATTGAGTTTGCGTTGGAAATACAACCGGATACCGTCACGTTAGTTCCAGAACGGGAAGGCGAGTTGACCACTGAAGGGGGCTTGGATGTGATCGGCAATGATCGAGAGATTGGTGCGGCCATTGAGCGATTGGGAAAGGGAGGACTGGAGGTCTCCGTTTTTATTGATCCCCAGTTGGATCAAATTGAGCGTGCTTCAACCGTGGGAGCTAGGATGATAGAGATCAATACGGCTGCTTATGCTGAGGCAGTTCCCAAGGGACTTAAAGAAAGTGATCCTCAGTTCAACGAAGAGATTGAAAAAGTGAGGTGTGCTACCCAACTAGCAGACAACCTAGATTTGATGGTGTTGGCCGGTCATGGACTAACTTATCGCAATGTACGACCTATCTCGGATATCCCCGAGATTGTCGAATTGAACATTGGGCACAACATCATAGCCAGGGCCACCTTGGTGGGGATGGGACAGGCCGTCCGAGAAATGATCAAGGCGATGAGTGCGTAGGGCTTCAGTACGGTTTTAAGTAAAGGGTAGAAAATGGCAGGGGCACTGTACGTTGTGGCGACGCCACTGGGAAATCTGGATGACCTGAGTCCACGGGCACAGCAAATCCTCAGAGATGTCAATCTTGTTGCTTGTGAGGATACTCGTCACACACGCAAACTCCTTAATCACTTCGGAATCCACACCCGTACCACCAGTTACCATGAGCATAACGAAGCCTTTAAAACGGGGGTGTTGATGGGACGTCTACGAGAAGGTCAGCAGATTGCATTGGTTGCGGACGCTGGGACTCCTCTGGTCTCGGATCCTGGATTTCCTCTGGTGCACGCCTGCCGAGAGGAGAGGATCTCCATATATCCTGTCCCAGGTCCCTCAGCTGCTATGGCCGCTCTGTCGGTCTCAGGCCTTCCAACTGACAGGTGTCTATTCGTGGGATTTCTCTCCCGCAGGATATCGCCTCAGCGAGAGCAACTCCGGACTTTGTCTCATCAGCATTCCACTATGCTGCTTTATATTTCTCCCCACGGCTTAATTCAAACTCTCCGGAGAATCGTAGAACATTTTGGGGATCGACGTGCCTTTCTGGCCAGAGAAATGACCAAGCTTCATGAGACCCACTATTTTGGACGCTTGGGAGAAATCATCCAAGTCATACAGCAAGAAAGTCCTCGAGGTGAGTACACTCTGGTTGTCGAGGGAGCTCCCTTGGGAGCGCAAGCCGCGTCCTTTACGATTGATGTGAAAGCCTATATCCACGGTTTGATGGAAATGAGGGGGGTTAGTCACAAAGAGGCCGTTAAAATGGCAGCGAAGGAGCTAGGATTACCGAAAAGAGAGGTTTATCAGGAGACTGTGGGCAAAAAATCAAGAAGATAACTTTTCTTTTCAGTTAGTCGATGTGAAATGTCAGTTTTCACTTTAAACTTCGGCATTCGAGTTTCTAAATGGACAAAGCTGATCACAGTTTTTTGATGGGGCTATGGGAGGCAAAAAGAACCAAGGCAGTAACACCCAACAGTAAGCTCATGCTTAGCAGTGCGAGTGTGGGAGATAATTGAGAGGCCAAGGCTCCTCCAGACAGACTGCCAAGCGGCATCCCTCCTCGAAAGGCAAGCATGAAAATACTCATCACACGGCCCCGAATTTCCTCTGTAATAGCCATCTGAACTAAGGAGCTGATGGAGGCAATGAGTATCATCAGGCAAATACCACACAGGAATAGGGCTATACAGCTGAGCACTAGATTTCTAGATAGTGCGAAAGTTGCGATCATAAGTGCCATCACAAATTGTACCTGGAGGGTTAGTTTTCCACGGCCTTTTATGTTACCTAGGCTGGCATATGTGAGAGCTCCGACAACCGAGCCAATTCCGGAAACAGTCATCATGACGGAATATCCAGTGGTCTCCATGTGAAATATCTCTCGGGCATAGATAGGCAGTAGAGTGAGGATGGGGACTCCACAGAAGGTAATGACAAATCCCAATGCGCTGAGTTGCCAGATGGCAGCTCTCTCCCTGACAAAGGTCATCCCCTCCCGTATTCCTGTCATTACCGATTCATCCGTTTTCTTCGGTTGAAATGTGCCCCGGATCAGGTAAAGACTGACAATGACTGCGACGAAAGAAAGTCCGTTGAGTCCAAAGCACATGGTTGGACCCACCAGTGCCAGTACGGTACCCGCTAACATGGGGCCGAATACGCGCGCCAGATTAAATTGTATAGAGTTCAAAGCAATCGCATTGGGAAGATCCTCTTTTTTTACCAGATTGGGGATCAATGCTTGGTAGGCGGGAGCTCCAAAGGCTTGTGCCATACCGACTACGAAAACTAGAACGAGAAAATGCCAGATTTGAATCCACTCAAAATAAATTAGAATGGTGAGGGTCAGGGCGGTGGCCATCTGTACATATTGGGAAATTATTAGCACTTTGCGCCGATCGGCTCTGTCGGCAATGACTCCTCCCACCAGGGTGAAGAGGATAATAGGGAGCTGGCCTAAGAAGGAGGTTAACCCTAGGTAAAAGGCGGAGCCTGTCAAAGTAAATACTACCCAGGACTCGGCCACTTGTTGCATCCAAGTTCCCGTAGTGGAAGTAAAGGCGCCGAACCACAAAAGTCGATAATCACGATAGTACAACGCTTGAAAAGTCCGTGACAAAAGAGGTTTAGTTTTTGAAGGAGGATCTTTCTCCGGGTTTAAGGGAGTGGGGTCGCTGTTAGTGACCGTTCTATCAGATTTGGGCATGGCCTCAATGTGTGCGGTTCAAGTTTTTGAAAAAGACGACAGTAATACCATACTTGTCCCTGTTCTCTCAGCGCTTGACTGTGGACAGACTAACAAGTGTTCCAACCACAACGCCCACCATCGCTCCGACCACATTGTAGTAAAGATACGAAATATCAGTAGTAAGGCTAACGAAGAAAACTGACAGCATTCCTGCCAATAATCCCCAAAAGGCACCGGTTCCATTAGCTTGTTTCACCAGGAAGGCAAGCAAGAAGACTCCCAACAAGGAGCCGTAGAAGTAAGAGCCTACACGATTTACTGCCTCAATCAACGAGCCCAACTGACCTGCATAAAGCGCGACTCCACTGGCGAACAATCCCCAACATAAAGTTGCCCCTCTAGAGGCCATCAGAAGGTGTTTGGAGGAAGCTTCCGGCTGGAGATAACGCCGATAAAAGTCCACGATTGTGGCACTGGAGAGGGCGGTCAGCTCCGAATCTAGAGAAGACATTGCTGCAGCGATCATTACCGCGATCATTAAACCCAGCACACCGGACGGTAAGTAGGTCACTAGATAAGAAGGGAAGACATAATTGACATCATTGGAGGATGTCCCACGTACGTTCTGGACTAGTTGCTTAGATTCATTACGCAAATTAGAAAGCTGTTGGTCGTACTGGCTAATTTGTTGGCGCCAGCTTTCCAGATTCTCCCCGTTGTGTCTTGCTTGTAGAAGACTGAGAGTCGCATTTTTCCTAAGATTGTGTGTTTTTTGATGTTTTGCCTCCAACTCGGCAAACTCCTGAGCATGCGAGCTATTTTCGACTAGAGTTGTTTCGGCTGGATTGAAGATCAGAGGAGGTCGTTCAAAATGATAGAAGACAAATAGCAAAACGCCGATCGCGAGGATGGCAATTTGCATAGGGACCTTTGCAAAGGCATTAAAGATTAACGAGAGTCTGCTTTGTTTAAGAGAACTGGCTGTGAGATAACGCTGAACCTGACTCTGATCACATCCGAAATAAGCCAACGCAAGGAAGAACCCTCCGATTAAACCAGACCAGAGTGTGTAGGTGTTGGTTGGATCCCACGACAGATCAATGCTCTTCCACATCTGCTGAATGCCTCCGATGTAGACGACATCCCCCATGTCTACCTCAGGAGGCAGGGCTCCGAATAGTGCTACAAGAGCTACGACAATTCCTATAAACATCATTAACATCTGTAGGACGTCAGTCCAGATGACAGCTGTTATTCCTCCCATCATGGTGTAAAGGATAGTGACCACCCCCATGATCAGAATAGTAGCGGTCTCATCCCAGCCCATAATTACGGAGAGCACCACGGCTGGAGCGTACATAACAATGCCTGCGGCCATGCCGCGAGAGAGCAAAAACAAGAAGCTAGTTAGGGATCGAGTTTTGGCGTCAAAGCGCTTTTCCAAATATTCGTAGGCGGTGAAAATCTTGGCACGGTAGAAAAACGGGACAAATAGTACACAAAGAAGCACCATCACCAGAGGCTGAGGAAGGTAAACCTGGATGAATTCCATGCCATTTTCATAGGCCTGTCCGGTAGTACCGATGAAGGTAATGGCACTTGCTTGGGTGGCCATAACTGAAAGTCCTATGGCTCCCCAGGGGAGACGGCGATTGGCCAGGAAGTAACCCTCAACTCCGACATTTTTTCGGCTCTGCCAATAGGCAAAGGCTACAACAGCCACGAAATAGAAAGAGAAAATAACCCAGTCCAGCGTACTCATGAGCTACTGTGATCCAGTAAAATCGTGACAACATAAAGAAGTCCAATGAGTAGGACTGTGTAGATGACGACGAGTACGTAAAGCCGATTCCACGTGAGGGAAGAATTGAGTTTTTCCTTTTCGCCTTCCAGGTCTCTGTCTTGAATGCGGTGCTTGTTGTTCATGTTCGTGTCCCGCTGAAAGGATTGGTCGACCGGAATCTAGCACGATTCGAAGAACGTCACAAGGAAGGAGGTGTATTCGTGGTGCCGTACTTTGGGGATGGTCTGCTCCACTTGTGTGCGTCCCGTTGGAATCCTATTTCCCTCAATCTCATACGGCCAGTATAATTGTCTGGGTTATATTTTTAACAGTTTCTGTTTACGAAATGGCACGAGAAGATATGCAGGGCAAGAGTTGCGTTGACAAAGTTGTCAGGATGGCTACAGCTAGGACGGATCCTCTATGCTGTAGATCAGTGCAATGTGGAAAGTATGATCTTGAAAATATCAGTACAGAACAGGAGGACAAAGGCTATGATGTCTACAAGTATTTTAAATGAACTCAAACACGAAGCTGCAATCACTCGAAAACTACTGGAACGTGTACCAGAGGAACAATTTGACTGGAAACCTCATCCGAAATCCATGTCCTTTGGTCGACTAGCATCTCATTGTGCAGAATCATTGAAATGGTTGGATGTCATTGTCAACAAAGATGTCTTTGAGGTGGATCCTAAGAGCCATAAATCCTTTCAAACCAGCTCTCAATCTGAGCTCCTTCAAGAATTTGATGGAAACGTCGAGTCGGCCAAAGAGGCGATCAAAGATAAGCCTGACGAGGTTTTGATGGCAAACTGGCAAATGAAAACTGGCTCTGAAGTCACTCTTGAGATGCCCCGTATCGCGGTGATTCGAGGATTCGTTTTAAACCACCTAATTCACCACCGGGGACAACTTTCCGTATACTTGAGATTAAACGATGTGCCAGTGCCCTCCATATACGGCCCGTCGGCTGACGAGCCACGCTAGAGTACCCGAGGCACTGACCGTTGTACTATCCTGATACCTCGTTTGAACTAGAGCAGTATGCCAGGTGCGAGGCACACGTTCCGTAATGATGACTCGTTGTTGGGGGTTGTCTCTTCAGACTAGAGCGAGTCGCCCAGTTTTCTGATGAGGTTGTTCGTCTTTGGATCAGTTTTACGGGCAGCTTTAATTTTGCGAATGGAATGCAGCACGGTTGTGTGATGCTTGCCTCCAAATTCCTTGCCGATTTGGGGCAGAGAGCTTTCTGTTAGTTCCCGACACAAGTACATGGCAACCTGGCGAGGGCCAGCCACTCGGCGTGAATTATTCTTAGCCTTGAGCTCTGCTACTTTTAAAGAGTAGTGGTCTGCCACTGCTTTTTGAACTCGATCGATCGAGATCACTCGTGCAGCATTTTCCGCTATGTTTCTAAGGACTTGCTCTGCTAGCTCTAAAGTAATCCGCTCGCCCGTCAAGGAGCTA
>JAYZCG010000031.1:0-7669 GCA_036338435.1 Acidobacteriota bacterium | reverse complement strand
TAAGGGGTTAATGTGAGATCCACCATTTGATGCTGGTTCAATATTAATTCATTTAAAACCAAAAAAAAAAGAAAATCCTAAATTAATTATTTCGCGAAGAGTAGAGATACTTACAGAAATGTTGGGTTATGATAGAAAAACAATATCAGCATGGGGTTATGCAAGACCTGTGTTAGCAGCTTGTATTTCTTCGGATGATGATATTAGTTGGATTTCATGGACCATGGAAGTGGCTGATTCTCTAAAATAGTTTACCTTTGAACAAATGATCAACAAATTTATAATTCAATTTAATAGATCGTTCGTAAAATAATGGTTCGCATTTCTTTCCAAAATAAAACCTCAACGATTACGGCTAACCAGTTAACCTATGAAGTACTTTAAACAGGGTTGATTAAAGTACAAGAACTGGATGGTCCAGGAGACTAGCCCCTGAGTAGCACACTAGGCCCCACCTTCTTTAACTCAAGTAGTTAGTCGCATTTCTCTTCTTAGCTGCCTGACTGCTGCTCCAGGCTCGATCTGGAAGGAATCGTCCAGGGGTATGCAGTAGACAGTACCATCCACCTTATCCGAGAGGCCGAGATCAAGCAGCCACTTGATAATTTGGGGTGGACCTTCGTATCCTGGGAGGGAGGAGTGTCTCTAAAGGCTGAATGGTGGATTTCCCCGACCCCCAACAAAATAAAGGACGAAAACCTACAGGTGCTGGTACTGTATGATCAGGCGGTCGCGACCTACGGAAACAACGAATAACTGATGAAAACATAAACCAGGACCCGATTTGTTCACCACCTGATCGGACCCTTCCGCGGACAAACTCCCACCCATTGCCAGTAGAGCCAGAGCATCATAGGAGACAACTGCTGTGATGTAGACTACTTGGCCACCACTTTCTTTTTCAACGGTAAACAAGAAACCAGGAATTTACTGGTAGATTACCCCCCGAGCTTCATAAGCCAGCTTTATGGATAAGCCTATAAGTCATTGATTATGGATCTATGTAAACCCTTCAATGATAGGGGCGAAGACGCTAGCTTACTCAGTGCAGACGCACCACGTAGTTCCAACCTGAATTGGGGATGAGAAAAACAAAGTACAGACCGGTAAAGTCATAAGGAATACCCAACAATTGGAGAAAGTTGACTTTGGAAAGAATCGACACGGGCCTCTTCTCCCCATATGCCCCCTACGAAGAGTAAAACACCGCAATAAGTACCATGAAGAAGACTCCGCAATGCGGAATTGGACATCTAGACTTCCTAGATCGATTTCAGACGCTGTGCTCAAAACGCTGCCTATCCGTTGGGCACACTGGTGCATCAAGCGAATAACGGAGTGGAGAGATCGAGACTTCTCCTTTATCAAGAGTCTCTCTATCGCCTCTAGACGGTTCGCCAACCCGAGACAGTTGACAGTCCTGAAACTCAAATCTTGGCTCCGACTCATGCCGGGCAAAGAGTGAGCTGTAACCCGTTTGCGTCATACCGGTCAAACGCCTGGGCGATACGCGCGTTGTGCTCTCCGGCATATTCACTGCAACAATATCTGACCCTTCTGGCAAGCCACCGCGCAAAAGTTCAGCAACGATTTCACCTGTTACTGAGGTGGACTCTAAAATCAACTCGTCGAGTGCGGGATCAAGCCGCCGTTCACATCGCCACAGTTCAAACCCCTGTAGGGGTAATTCTAAAGAAAAAGCTGCGGCTGGTACTCCCGAAAGAAAACTTTCCACCGCTGCCCCGATGGTACCCGAACTCAGAGCAAAAGCCAGGCCAGCGTTAGAGCCAATATTGATTCCAGAAACAACCAGATCGGGTTTATTAGGGCTAAGGTTGTGTATACCGATGTTAGCACAGTCTGCCGGATAGCCCGACAAGGTATGGATCGTAAAACCATCACGCTCAATTAAGGCCAATTCTATAGGTTTAAAACGGCTTATCACCTTGCTAGTCCAACTACATTCCGATGCCGGCACTACAGTGTTCACTTGGGCAAACGAAGATAATTCTCGTACTAGCGGCAATAAAATCGGTGAATCGGCACCATCGTCATTCGTGACCAGTATCTGAGGTTTCGTGGGGGTCAAACTTTTCTCCCATCTTTTATACCTATCATCCCTTTCGTCCAATCCAGGCAGACCGGCGCTCGGTGCATCCCAAGTGCTAGGTCTGAGGCAAGCTCAATGCTATCTTCAACCAAACAGAAACGGAATAGGTGTTCCCCTTGGTCGGTGTAGCGATAGGTAGCATCTGGATCTAGCTTCGCCGGATCGTGCCAGGCGTAGGCGGGAGAGCGCAGCAACGTCAGTCTAACAGTATTGTCTGTTCCGTCGATGCCGAAGCAGTCAGGGGTGGCAATGCTCAGTATCCCTCCATCCTCTGTATTGATGGAGGTGACATCATGGAGCGGGAATTCTTGACCATTCTGAGGCCGCAACAGGGTCGAGCCTGGAATACCGTCCGAGCGAGCTATGATGGTCCGGGGCAGATGAAAGCAAAGCTTGCTGATCTGGAGACTTTGATGCCAATCGAGCAACAGCCGCAAGTCAATGCGTGGATCGTCCCGATAGAGGGCAGCCAAGAGGTCCAGGTTACTTGCATCGAAGCGTGCCCTAACCCTCAGCAAAGCACGTATGGGACCCTCCTCCTCAACCTGAGTATCTGTTACCTGGAAACAACCAGCAATAGTTTCCCGGAACCCATCGATACCGTGTGACCATGTGTCGCTGGAATCCTGTTGGACCACAATCCTTAAGCCTTCCTCGGAAAGCAGTGAGGTACCATCACTCACCCGGGTAACCCCCAAAAGTGATTCGCCTTGCCCTGCTGTAAGGCTCCAGTGGCTATTGGAGATCGTATCGGATGATGTCTGTAAGTCGGTCGAGTTTGAGATCGGTGGCTCGCCAGAGCATAGAAAGTACACTTTCCAGCTCTGTGCAGGGATCTCTGCAAGCCAAAGCACTTTGCGTTTCTCGGAGCGTGCCACGGAATCGTGTAGTACCATCTGATGGGGCACGAGGTCCCCCTTATTGCACGCCAACCATCCATCAAACGATCCCCAGCCTAGCCAGGGCTCATGCTCCAGGTAGCCTGAATAAGGGGTATCTGATGGATTGAACACAACGATGCGCTGCTGTTCATCCTCTGGTAGCTCTCGCATACTGAGGAAGAGCGTATGGTACATAATCGTATCTGCAGTATCGCAAGCTGTTCCGAGCTGATCCTGTGCATCCACATAGGATTGCGCCAGGCTTGTTCCGGCATAGATGTCGTGGAATTGGTTGAACAGCACCTTCTTCCATGCAGCCTCTAGCTGGTCATCCATATGTGTGGGTACATCGTCTGGGAACATATCCTGTGCGACTTTCGCCCGGATAAGCGTATGCTCTGCACGCCGCATCTGGGTCTTGAGATCATGCACCACGCTGTAACAACCAACTGCGTGAAATTGAAGTTCATCTTGTACGACTGGGAGTGATTGCTGGAACGGCTTCACGGCCGCAAAGAACGCGCGGGGATGTGAGAACACTAACTTTGCATTCTCGAAGCTCTCCTGGTGTTCAAGCAACCAAGCGATCTGTTGTTTGGTAGGTCCCCCACCATGATCCCCAACCCCATAGAAACACATGACATGGCCGATGTCTGGATCAGCAACCGCCAGTGATGCTTGGATACTCTCCGTTAGGTCCGTTTCCCAACAGGTATAGGCGCGTGGAATACGCCATACGAGCACCTCGGCCCCGTCGGGCGCCTGCCAGCGGAAAAGCGCAGCAGGCAGTGCTTTCTCATTCTCCATCGGCCGCATCATCACATAGCTATCGTATCCCGACTCGGCAAGGAAGCTAGGAAGCATGGCATTGTGTCCAAAGCTATCGACATTATAACCCACAGTGATTTCGACACCGAACTTGTCCTGGAAGTAAGCTCTACCGAGTTCCATATGCTTGCGGAAGGAAACAGCTAGGGGAAGATTGCAATCAGGCTGAATGTACCAACCACCGACGATCTGCCACTTCCCTAGGCGCACATAGTGTTCAATACGTTCGAAAAGTGCGGGATCCAGCAATTCGATCTGTTCATACAACCACTGGTCACTCCGGGTAAAAATAAACTCAGGAGTCTCCTCAATGCGGTCTGCTGCTGAACGGCAGGTTGCCAGTGCTTCTCCAATCCCGGCTGGCCATCGCCAAAGCCACACAGGATCCAGATGAGCGTTGCCAATCAGATGAACGGTGATCAAGAGGCATTCCTCCTAGGATGATAAATGCTGCTCAGATGCTTTGAGACAAATTGATGGAGTATGTTAAACGAGCACATCGCTACTCTCAACGGGAATCGGTAGCGGTTACAGTCGTTGGTTGTTGCGCATTGACATGCACCAGAGGCCCTTGCAGACAGGCAAGCACACGCCACTGAAAACGACACGAAGCAGAACACCAATTTTTTTTCTTCCAGTTCGAAAGGATTAAACTCCCGGTGGCAAATACAGGCCGATTAGGTCTTACTAGTAAGGCCTTTGAGATATCACCAATTTTCGTGAAGGGTTGATTCCGAGATATAAAACAAAAGAACTGTACTGTTGCAATAGCATAGGAAGGGATTCTTGGAATGCATCAGAAAATTCCTTATATTTGATTTTGGTACATCTGATGAAGTGGTTTGGGTTGTATATTTAACCTTCAGAAAAATTTAGTTCGATTTTCACTCCACTTGGATCCTTGATGAAAATCTGACGAACAGATGTGTTGGGTACATCTAGTAATTCGAATGGAATTGAAAGGGCAAAAAGTTTTTCACACATTTTTTCATATTCCTGAGCCTTGAGTGCGAAGTGATCAATATTTCCAGTTGTTTCTAGATGCTTAGACACCTCAACAAGATGTACTATCGGATTTTCTCCAGAATACAACCACGCCCCATGGACATCAAAAGGAGGACGATCTCCATTGTTCAATCCCAAAACTTCCTAGTAAAATCTGATCATTTTTTCCAGTTCAGTTGTATCGATATTAATATGATTTATTCCTATAATCATTCTGCCTGTTTGGATTTTAATGTTTGTATTTTTGCTGCAAATCTGACATATCTCATACAAGGGCTGTCACAAATAAAAAAGGCGAGCCTGAAAATCGCTATGGCCACAGCAAACTGCGTGGAATATATCCCTAAGAGATTTAATGAGGCAAATGGTAACAAGAATTAATGTGAAATTTAAAGGACATAGAATTCAAAAGACCATTCTGTTTCATCTCCCAGTTCGAGTTCAATCCCTTTGAAGGGCTAAAAGCTGAATGTGTATGGAGTTGGTCCAGATTGGCAAGTTGGAGACAGCAAAATGACAGATCTCCTCCTCCTTACCCAAACATAATTTTTCTTTATCAGGCGGTTAAATGATGCTCGACTACATCAATTTAGATTTTCGCGGTTTTCGCGGACCAAACATATTCAGGACAAAGATCAACCAGTTTCTGGAACGTTTGGAGAGGGAAATCTTAAAACAGTATCAGCTCTTGAATGCCGAAGTAGCCCATAGCAAAGAACCTGTAACATTTGCAAACAGGCTACAGTTACAATTTCACCATATAAAGGAAGGAGAAACATGGGGCCAAGCATGGGATAGTGCATGGTTTCATCTCAAGGGCAGTATTCCAAATCAATGGAAGGACCGTGAAGTAGTAGCCCATCTTGATTTCAACGGTGAAGCCATGGTCTTTTCATCTGAAGGAGACCCCTTACAAGGACTTACCAATGGAAGTGTGTTTGGCCAAATAACTCGTCACACCTTCATCCTCAAAACTAATGCAAAGGGGGGTGAAGTTGTAGACCTTTGGGTCGAAGCGGCGGCGAATCACATCATGGGAATCAACCGTCCTAAAGACCCACCCAGAACCAGTGCAACTGTTGATAATACAGGCAACCAGATAGCCTTTAGAACTACGCCAGTTTCTCTCTTTGACATAGCACTCGCTGGGCCATCAAATGAAAAAAAAGACCAGTCAATTGATCGTCATGGAAGTTATGTAGGGCAAGCAAACAGGATGAGGATCGCCCTATTCGAGAGAGAGCTCTATTCATTGTTAATGGATATGCAGTTGTTGAACAGTCTTCTTGATACCGTGCCTGATTCAAGCATGAGATATGCACGAATCCTCAGGGGACTTATAGAAGCCACAAACTGTTACCAAGACAATCCAACCAGAGCTGAAAAATGCCGTGAGATTCTATCTCCACTCCTTGCCCAGCCTGCAAACTCCACAGTACCCACGATAAACGCAGTAGGTCATGCCCATATTGACACAGGCTGGCTTTGGCCGGTTAGGGAAACCATTCGGAAAACAGCACGAACGTTTTCTAGTCAACTTGAGCTAATGGAGCGTTACCCAAATTATGTTTTTGGAGCTTCTCAACCGCAACACTACCAATTCGTTAAAGATCATTATCCAGGCCTCTACAAAAGAGTGAAGAAGGCGGTGGCAGAAGGAAGATGGGAACTTCAAGGCGGTATGTGGGTAGAACCCGACTGTAACCTGATCAGTGGTGAATCCATGGTAAGGCAAGTGATCCATGGCAAGAATTTCTTCATGGACGAATTTGGTGAAGAAGTTTCCAACT
The DNA here is from genome assembly GCA_036338435.1 of Acidobacteriota bacterium. Classification (GTDB taxonomy): domain Bacteria; phylum Acidobacteriota; class UBA6911; order RPQK01; family JADFOI01; genus JAPYTY01. The sequence continues at coordinate 1,055 of JAYZCG010000031.1, read as the reverse complement.
GCTGGATCCCGGATGTATTCGGCTACTCAGCTTCTATGCCGCAAATCCTCAAACGTGCCGGGATTGATTATTTTTTGACTCAAAAAATAAGCTGGAGTCAGGTCAACCGATTTCCACACACCACGTTTAGATGGAGAGGTATTGATGGAACTGAAGTGCTAACCCATTTCCCTCCAGAAGATACCTATAACAGTCTTCTGCAGCCTTTTGATTTGAAATTATCCGAAGAAAATTTTAGAGAAAAACCCATACTAGACGAGATGATCTGTCTATTTGGAGTAGGTAACGGAGGAGGAGGACCTACTGCAGAAATGATTGAGAGAGGTATCCGTCAGCAGAACCTTGAAGGAGTCCCTAAAGTACAATTTTCAAGGTCTGATGATTTGTTCAAAAGATTTTCGTTATATAAAGATCAATTACCCGTCTGGTCTGGAGAACTCTATCTTGAATATCATCGTGGAACTTTTACCACACAAGCAAGAACCAAACTTGGAAATCGACAACTTGAGCAGGGGCTCCAGGAAACAGAATATTTATTGAGCCTGGGCGAATTAGATGATTATCCTATCGAAAAACTCGATAGGATTTGGAAGAAACTTTTGCTCAACCAATTTCATGACATTCTGCCAGGTTCGAGCATTAAGATGGTCTATGAAGTGGCAGAAAAAGAATATGCTGAAGGAATTGCAGCTTGTAACGAAATTAAAAAACTGTCTGCAGAAAAACTCTTCAAGAAAGATGATGATTCACTCGTTGTGATTAACATTTTAAACATTCCAATTAGCCGTGAAATTGAACTTCCTGATAATTGGAAAAATGGACTGATAGATGATAGTAATCAAACTCTGCCTGTGCAAGAAGATCTGGATGGCACTCTGACAGCTCAGATCAATCTAATGCCTCAAAGTATCTCTTCGCTGCAAAAAAATGGTCTTCCTAAGAAAGCTAATCAGACGAATTCGCTCATTTTGGAAAATGAACTGATCTGTTATCAATTCAATGAAACAGGGCAGATCATCAGTGCCTTTGACAAGGAAATGAATTTTGAATTCATT
>JAYZCG010000030.1:0-19094 GCA_036338435.1 Acidobacteriota bacterium | reverse complement strand
AAGGTTTGGCACCTCGATGTCGGCTCATCGCATCCTGGAGCTGAAGAAGGTTCCAAGGGTTCGGCTGTTCGCCGATTAAAGCGGTACGTGAGCTGGGTTTAGAACGTCGTGAGACAGTTCGGTCCCTATCTGTCGTGGGCGTAGGAGATTTGAGGGGGTCTGTCCCTAGTACGAGAGGACCGGGCTGGACGCACCTCTGATGTACCAGTTGTTTCGCCAGAAGCACCGCTGGGTAGTCAAGTGCGGTCGAGATAAACGCTGAAAGCATATAAGCGTGAAGCTCTCCCCAAGATGAGATCTCCCTCCTGAGCAATCAGGACTGAAGACCCCTCGGAGATTACGAGGTTGATAGGCAGGGTGTGGAAGCTCGGTAACGAGTGGAGCTTACCTGTACTAATCGGTCGTGAGGCTTGACCTAGAATTTTTTGTTGTATGAATGCAGTTGGAGCCCTAGCTCCGACCAAGAAGGGTTGTCCATGTTTTCCGTACTAGTCAAAAAATGATTTTGAGTTTCCGGTGATTTTAGCGGAGGGGAAACACCTGTTCCCATACCGAACACAGTAGTTAAGCCCCCCAGCGCCGATGATACTGCACGGGCGACTGTGTGGGAAAGTAGGTCATTGCCGGGATTTTTGAAAGCCCCCTCATTGAGGGGGCTTTTTTTATGGCTGGCGTCGACAAGTACAGAGCAAGGTAACCCCAGGGATGGTGACTTAATTGACCAATAGAAAACTATATTCGCTTAAATCCACGGAGGATTTCTTCAATGTTAATGCGCAGAATAATGGGGCGCCCGTGGGGACAAGTATAAGGATTTTTGCAGAGGAACAGCTCGTCCAGCAGCCACTGCATCTTTTCGGCGGAAAGACAGGTGTTGATTTTTATAGCTGCACGACAAGATAGGCTGATGGCGATTTTTTCACGAAGGCGCTGGATTCGAGTTTCAGGACTGTTTAATTCACTGCCAATTGACAGAAGGTTGTCTAGGATTTCTTGAATTAACTGTTGGCTATCACACTCACTAGCAAAAGCGGGAACACCCTTTATGACTATCGTTTTATCACCAAACCATTCTACTTCAAACCCATTATCATTAAGTTCTTGAAATATCGTTTCCAGGACAGCTTTCTGTTGAATGTTCAGGTCCTGGGTTAACGGTATTAACAAGCGTTGGGTAGGGCAGGGACGACCTGACTCCAGTTGAGTAATGGCTTTGTCATATAGAATTCTTTCGTGGGCAACATGCTGATCTATCAACAATACTCCATCTCGATCTGCTGAAACGATAAAGCTTTCGACAAATTGTCCCAGAATTACAGGAGTTGTATCGATGTGGTCAGTTTTCGGTATGGTGTGCAGATAAGAGGTTCCATTGACAGAAATATCTTCGGGCAGCTTTGTGAGGACATTATTTTTAAAGGACAGGTCAGAGATTTGTGGATGTTGACCTTGAAAGTTTAAGAAGCTGCGGGTCCTTTTGTCGTGCCGATGGAAAGCATCTCCAGGAGATTTGCCCACGACTGCCCTATTGTGAGATGGGGTGTGGCTGGTGGAACTGTTAAGGGAGATGTCCCTAGCTAAATGAGAGAGAGAGCTTTGATGTTTCGACAACGCCTCTTCTATGCCATGACGGAGCGCACTGTGCACATCGTTAGGATGGGAAAATCGAACCTCGGTTTTACACGGATGAACGTTAACGTCCACATCAAATGGATCGATTTGGATAAAGAGGATGGCCACGGGATAGGAACGGGAAGGCATTTGATCTCGATAGGCAAGGCGGACACCATGAGTAAGAAGGCGATCCCTAACCATACGAGAATTTACAAAGACAAAAAGGGAGGAGCCGTTGCTTCGTTGTTCATGCGGCAGTGAAGTGAACCCCGAGACTTGAATGCCACGTCGCGTGTACTCTACTGGAACCAAGTTTTCTAGAAAAGTGTCTCCCATAATTTGATAGATTCGGTCTTCCAAGCTGGCTGCTTGTGTAGCTTCCAGAATTTTTCGTTTTTCATGGTGAAACCGAAACTCTACTTTTGGATATGCCAGCGCATAGTGCATTATTTGGCGGCTCACATGGTTAAGTTCGGTGGTGTTAGTTTTAAGAAATTTACGTCGTGCAGGAACATTAAAAAAAAGATCTTCCACAACTACTTCAGTGCCAGAAGGCCATGCAACTTCTTTTATGGCTTCGAAAGAACCTCCGCTACTTTCAATCTCTGTTCCTAGCACACTCCTTTGCTCGGGAGTTCGCTCTACTGTGGACAATCGCATACGTGAAACTGAGGAGATGGAGGGGAGGGCTTCTCCTCGAAAGCCCAATGAGCGGAGATGGCTAAGATCTTCAAATTTATTGATTTTACTAGTTGCGTGGTGCCGAAAAGCTAAGCGGGCATCTTCGCTATTCATACCCAGGCCATTATCGCGAACAGAAATAAGGCGTTTGCCACCCTGTTCTGCCTTAACGGTTACCTGTGTCGCCTCGGCATCCAAGGCGTTTTCCAAAAGCTCTTTCACCACTGAAGCTGGTCGTTCTACAACTTCTCCAGCAGCAATTTTATGGGCCAAAATATCTGGGAGTACGTGAATCTTACCCACAAGCTAATTATAGTTGTTAGCGCTGACCTGAAAAGAAGGATAGTAGTTAGGCAAGACCAACAAGAAAGATAACGTATTTGCGTCTTCTATTCTTGAATCTTGAGATTTAATTCTTGTAGCTGTGAGTCGTCAATAGTCGAGGGCGTTTGGCTTACAAGATCAATAGCTCTAGCGGTTTTTGGAAAAGCAATGACGTCGCGTATAGATTGCTCACCGGTCAGCAGCATTACCAAACGATCTAGCCCGAGAGCAATGCCCCCATGGGGAGGCGCCCCGTAGCATAAAGCGTCCAGAAAAAATCCAAACTTAGCTTCCGCTTCTTTAGATTCGATGCCAAGAGCCTCAAAGACGCGTTCCTGGAGATCTTTCTGGTGAATACGAATTGAACCACCACCTAATTCTGTGCCATTTAAAACAATGTCATAGGCTTTAGATCGAACCCGGGCTGGGTCGGTCTCAAGTAGGTCAAGGTCCTCATCCCGTGGAGAAGTGAAAGGATGGTGGCAGGCAAAGTAACGTTTTTCCTGGGGATTCCATTCAAAAAGAGGGAAATCGTAAACCCAAACAAACTGGTAGCTGTCCTTTGGAATTAAGTTTTCCCGTTCGGCTATGTGTGTTCGTAGTCGTGACAGAAGTGGATGGACAACTTCCGGAGCTCCTGCCACAATCAGAAAAAGGTCATATTCTTTAAGTTGAGCAGTGCGGACAACATCTTCTAACTCTTGGACAGGGATAATTTTTGGAAGAGAAGACTTTATGCCCTCTGCAGTAAATTTTAACCAACTCAAATCAGCATTGGCGTTAAGTTGACGGACAAACTCACGCAAATCGTCTAGTTGCTTACGAGAATAGTGACCACATTCAGGTACACAAATCCCCTTGATGCACCCTTTGTTTTGGAGCATCTGACGGAATACTTCAAAGGGAGTCTTGCTAAAGCATGCCGTGACATCAGTTAATTCTAAGCCAAAGCGTGTATCGGGGCGGTCCGTTCCATAACGCGCCATGGCTTCATGGTAGGGCAATCTGGGAAAAGGTCTATGGGCACGGATATCAGCTAGCTTGAAAATTCTTTCCAGTAAAATTTCAACTATGTCAAAAATAGTTTCTATCTGGGGAAAGGACATCTCTAAATCAATCTGTGTGAATTCAGGTTGGCGATCAGCGCGCAGGTCTTCATCTCTGAAGCAACGTGCAATTTGAAAGTATCGGTCGAACCCAGAGATCATAAGCAGTTGCTTGAAGATTTGTGGTGATTGGGGCAAAGCGTAGAAGTGCCCGGGATGAAGCCGACTGGGAACGAGATAGTCCCGAGCTCCTTCAGGCGTGGATCTAGTTAGTAGCGGCGTTTCGATTTCCAAAAAACCCAATTCATCCAATTGCTTACGAATTTCCAAGCACACCTGATGACGTAAATGAATGTTACGTTGCAGGCGTTGTCGACGGAGATCGATAAAACGATATTCCAAACGCGTTTCCTCTGAGGCGGAAGTGGTTTCTGTAATTGGAAACGGTGGGGTCTTAGATTGATTTAATATGTATACTTCTTCGGCGCGCACTTCTAGTCGCCCAGTGGGGATCTCTGGGTTTATGGTCTCTTCATCACGCCAGACTACAGGCCCGGTGACAGCAATAACGTGTTCAGAGCGAAGGTCCTTAGCTTTTTGTAATCCTTTGGGATACTCAGGGCAGGCCACCACCTGCACTATTCCCTCGCGATCCCGGAGGTCTAGGAAAATTAAGCTTCCTAAGTCGCGACGACGATCCACCCATCCCATCACTGTGACAGTTTGATCGACGTGTTTTTCGGCCAGTTCTCCACAAGCAATTGTCCGCTGAAGGTCTCCGAGTTGATCCATGATACAGTGCTTTCTTTTTTTCCTCCGTGTCTTTGTGATTACCAACTATTCTGGCCTATCCCACAAAGAAACAAAAAGTATGAGTTTAGGACCGAACATGTGTCGCAAGCTCCTCTCGCCCGATAGTAACCTGATGGCCATCTTCCATGCGTTTAACCAGAAATAGTCCACTTGTTATTTCTTTTTCTCCTACGATACATGTGTAGCGGCTCCCAATACGGTTAGCCAATCGCATCTGTCCCTTCAGGCTTCTCCCCTGGAAATCAATATAAGCAAAAATTCCTTCCTGGCGGAGAATTGAAGCTATTTTCACACACTCCTCTAAAGCCATATCATCGAGAAAACCTAAGAAAATATCAGGTCGTGTCAAAGGCTCATCGTTTGACCTTTCGCCCATTGCAGTTATCAACCGCTCAATTCCCAAAGCGAACCCAAACCCTTGAGTGGAAGGGCCGCCAAGGATTTCTACCAGGCCATCGTAGCGGCCTCCTCCTACGACGGCGTTTTGGGTAGGACCCAGGAGATCACTTGTCATTTCAAATGTGGTACGAACGTAGTAATCTAGGCCTCTTACCAAGCGCGGGTCCAAGTTGTAAGAGGTTTTTTGAAGATCTAGGTAACTGCAAAAACGAGCAAAGTGCTGACAACAGTCCTCACAGAGATGATCTTGAATGGAGGGCAGTTGTGTGATGATGGGCTGGCATTCAGGCACTTTGCAGTCCAACACTCGCAACGGGTTAATCCCGATACGATGTTGACATTGGCTGCATAAATCTGAATCAAGCTTGGCGAGCTCATCTTTTAATAGAGTGATATACATTGGACGGCATGTTGCACATCCTACCGAATTAACCAGCAAATCTAATTTTTGGAGGCCTAGTTTTTTAAAAAATTGGCGCAACATTTCGATGACTTCGGCTTCAATGGCCGGGTGGTCAGAGCCGAGGACCTCAACGCCGATTTGATGGAACTGCCTGTAACGACCTTTTTGGGGTCTCTCGTGACGGAACATAGGACCGATATAGTAAAGCTTGTGAACCACCCCTTCATGGTAGAGGCCATGTTGAATATACGATCTCACCACTGAGGCCGTTCCTTCGGGGCGCAGGCTGAAGGTTTTTCCCTTACTATTAGTAAAGGTATACATTTCTTTTTGCACAATATCTGTTCCTGCACCAATGCTTCGGGTAAATAAATTAGTTTCCTCGAAAATGGGAGTGCGCAACTCAGCGTATCCGTAAAGTTTAAAAATATCACGCGCTGCGGTTTCTACTTCTTGCCAGCGTTCTGTTGCCTTTGGCAACAAATCATGAGTGCCGTGAACTGATTTGATTTTCATAAGGCTACTCGAAAAATTCCCCCATGCCGCGGAACTTTTCGAACCGATGCTGTAGCCGGTCTTGAGGTGTTTGGGCTGTCAGTTCACTTAAGTTACGAAGAATGGATTCTTTCAGGATGGAGGCTGCAGCATCCCAGTCGCCATGGGCTCCCGTAGGAGGCTCTGGAATAATCTCATCAATAATGTCGAGTTGTTTCAGATCGGTTGGTTGTAAGCACAAAGCACCCGCTGCTTCTTTGGCGTGCTTCTGATCTTTCCATAGAATAGCGGAGCAACTTTCTGGGGAGATAAGAGAGTAGATGGAATTTTCTAGCATGAGAATGCGATCAGCTAGCCCTATCGCCAATGCTCCTCCACTGCCTCCTTCTCCTATAACCGTTGCCACAACAGGGACTTGTAGGTCGGCCATAACGCGAAGGTTATAAGCGATAGCTTCAGCTTGACCACGAGACTCAGCCCCAATGCCAGGATAAGCTCCTGGGGTGTCGATAAAGGTCAAGATGGGACGATTGAACTTGTTAGCAATCTGCATTAACCGAATCGCCTTGCGGTAGCCTTCCGGCTTGGCCATTCCATAGTTGCGGTAGAGGCGATCTTTGGTGTTTCTACCTTTCTGTTGGCCAATCACCATCACCGGTTGATTTTCAAGAATAGCCATGCCGCCCACAATAGCTGTGTCATCAGCAAATCTGCGGTCACCGTGAATGGGATGGAAAGACATGAAAAGGCGCTCTATGTAGTCAAGCGTGTAAGGGCGATTTTCATGGCGTGAGAGTTGGACATGGTCCCATGCCATCGCATCTCTGTCATCAGATGGAGTGGTGATGGTTTGCTTCAACTCTGAAGTCTCCTCGGCTGTTACGTCAGAAATGAATTGCTTGTGATCTTTGTGCTTGGTGCGTTTCTCAGTTTTATTTGCCATTTAACAAGCTAGGATTATACTCAAAAACGTGGCAGGAGGCGATCATTCCCTCAAGCGCTCTTACTTGGATAGTATGGGTGCATGCAATGTGAGTTAGGCATACAAATTAATGGAATTCTCTCCGAAAAGATTTTCGATTGCCTCAACAAAGGAAGGAATGGGATCAATTAAAATGCCTTCTTCGGGAATAACATGGATGCGATAGGTCTTTTCTTCAACAAGCTCAAATTCTAACGGACAATTACCTGGGAAACTGGTCACTAAAGAGTGCAGTTGAGAGACCTTATGGTCATTCAAAGATGGCAGAGGTATTCGGATACAAGTTTTGTTAATACCTTTTTCCCAAAGAGAATCCAGAGCAGAGACTTCAGAGCAAAGCACGCGTGCCACACCTTTCCCATCGACTTCACATTGGCCTTTGATAAGTACTGGGAAATCATTCTTAATTAAGGAGCTGTGTTGTTCCCAGGCATTGGGCCATACCAAAACAGAAACCGTTCCCGACAGATCCTCTAACTGGAAGCTTGCCATTGAATCCCCCTTACGCGTGCGCAAGTGGCGGAGATTTGTAACTATTCCCCCAATGGATACTTTCTGGCCGGAAATATCTTCCCCTATCTGATTGGCAGAAACGCCGGAGAATTTTTCTAGCTCCTTTGTATATTCCAGAAGAGGATGTCCTGTTACATAGTACCCAAGTATTTCCTTTTCGTATGACCACTTCTGCCGGTCTGGCCATTCACCCTTGTCGGTGATGTCTCCACTAGTGCCATTGCTCCCAGATTGCTCTTCGGGAGCCGCAAAAAGTTTTCCTTGACCGGTCTGCCGATCTTTCTGGGTTTTGTGCCCATACTCGATAGCTCCATCTAATGCCTCGACTAGTGATTTCCGATGATATCCTTGGGCGTCAAAGGCGCCTGATTTAATCAGAGACTCCATGCTGCGGCGGTTAACAGCGCGCAGGTCAACCTCTTCACAAAATTCATGAAAACTCTTGAATTGTCCAATTTCCTGACGACAGCCTAGAATAGAACGGATGGCAGCTTCTCCCACATTACGAATCGCTGCCAACCCAAAACGAATATCATCTCCTGCGGCCATAAAGTCAAGTTCGCTGATGTTGATGTCCGGTGGTAGAACACGGATGCTCATTTCTTTACAATCTGATAGGGTTTTAACGATCTTATCAGGGTTTGACATTTCACTTGTTAGTAAGCTGGCCATGAATTGGACAGGATAATGAGCCTTGAGAAATGCAGTTTGATAGGCGAGCAAGGCATAAGCAGTGGAATGGCTCTTATTAAAACCATATCCTGCAAACTGCTCCATTAAACTAAAGATTTTCTTTGCCTTACTCGAATCAATATTGCGTTCTTTACAGCCTGTCAAAAATTGTTTGCGTTGAGCCTGCATAACCGATTTTTTCTTTTTACCCATCGCCCGACGTAACAGGTCGGCTTCTCCAAGACTGAATCCCGCCAGTTTGCTAGCAATCTGCATGACCTGTTCCTGGTAAATTATGACGCCATAGGTTTCGCTAAGAATCTCCTCCATTTCTGGGATCTCATTTTCGATTTTGACTTTACCGTGGCGTCGGTCTATAAAGTCATCGATCATACCTCCCTGAATAGGGCCGGGACGGTAAAGAGCATTTAGTGCAATGAGGTCTTCAAATCGACTGGGTTGCAGCCGTCTTAGGATGTCGCGCATTCCGTCCGATTCAAATTGAAAAACTCCCGTTGTTTTTCCTCCACAAAAGAGCTCAAAAGTGCTCTTGTCTTTGAGTTCGAGTTGTTCCAGCACTAGATGTGTTCCGAGTTGGGCATGGATCTGGGAAAGTGTTTTTTCTATAACCGTTAACGTAGTGAGTGCCAAAAAATCCATCTTTAATAGACCTAGGCGTTCTAGGTCCATCATGGCGTATTGGGTCGTGATTTCATCTTTGCTGCTTTTATGAAGGGGAATGAGGTCTATTAGGGGCCGTGGGGCAATGACTACTCCTGCGGCGTGGGTAGACGCATGGCGTGCTGTGCCCTCCAGTTGCTGAGCGGTTTCAATTAGCTGGGCATACCGGGGATCAGACTCGGCAATTTCCTTTAGTTCCTTAACCCGGCCCATTGCTTTATCAAGAGTTGAATCCGGAGTTTGGGGAACTAAGCGTGCAATCTTATCTACTTCAGCATAGGGAATGTTAAGACTTCTACCTACGTCACGGATAGCACCACGAGCTGCCATGGTTCCAAACGTAATGATTTGGCTGACGTTGTCACGCCCATATTTGTCCGTGACGTAGTCGATAACTTTATTGCGACCCAGCATGCAAAAGTCAATGTCAATATCTGGAGGAGTGACCCTTTCCGGATTCAAAAAACGTTCAAAAAGAAGATCATACTGGAGGGGATCTACATCGGTTATACTCATGGCATAAGAAACAAGGCTTCCAGCTACCGAACCACGGCCAGGCCCTACCGCGATGTCATTTTCACGAGCATATCGGATGAAGTCCCAGACAATTAAAAAGTAGCTGGGAAAATTCATTTTTTTAATGATCTCGATCTCCTGGTCCAGGCGCTTTTCATATGCCTCCATTGAATGCCGCAATTTTCCCTCATGCTCTCGCTTCTGGAGACCATCACATCGTTGGCGAAAGCCTTGGCGAACGACCTGTTCGAAATAGCTGTCGAGGGGTTCATCTCCTGGAACCTTAAATTCAGGAAATATGTTTTCGGGTTCGCCCAGTTCAAAGTTGCATTGATCAGCAATTTTCAAAGTATTAGAGAGAGACTCCGGGATGTGACCAAAGAGAGTTTCCATTTCTTCGGCGCTCTTAAAATAAAATTGATCGGTACTATATCGTAGCCGATTTTCATCCTGTACGGTTTTCCCAGTTTGAATGCACAGTAGAACATCGTGTGCAAAAGAATCAGTCTTAGCAAGGTAGTGACAATCATTTGTAGCTACCAAAGGCAAGTTAAGTTCACGAGCTATTTTGGGCACTTGGGCGTTCACCTGACTTTGTTCATCGATGCCATGATTTTGCATTTCCAAGTAAAAGTTATCGCGACCTAGAATTTCAGCAAGTTTTCCCGCTTCTTGTTGGGCTGCCGAATAACGATCCTGCGTTAGGTTCCAGGCAACAATGCCTTTCAGGCAGGCAGACAGGCCAATTAAGCCCTCACAATGTTGCTGGAGGAGTTCTAGATCTATGCGGGGGCGGTAATAATAGCCATCAAGATAGCCTAAAGATACGAGTTTGACTAGATTGTGATAGCCGGTTTTGTTGCTAGCGAGTAGTACTAAGTGATTACTTTGATCAGAGCGGCCGTTTCTAGACTTGTGTCCCTCTCGTGCAACGTAGACTTCGCACCCGATGATAGGTTTTACTCCGTACTTGCGAGCTATGTCATGGAATTGGACAGCCCCGAAAAGATTCCCGTGGTCCGTTAGAGCGAGAGCAGGCATCTTCTCCTTGGCTGCTTGCTTAACAACCGCCTCAAGGGGATTGGCTCCATCTAGGAGACTGTAGTGGCTGTGTAGATGAAGATGATTGAATTTGCTCATCCTAATATTCCTGCTCAGCGTGCGTTCGACTGATTCTGTGAAGTTTTATCATCACTCAACGCGTGCATATTAACTGGGAAGGACATTAAATGTTGGTCCTATTTACGTACTATGTAACTCTTGTATGACGCTTAGGTCCTACCCCAATATAGATCTTTTGTAGAACTTCTTTCATATCAGCAATTTAAAAATTCATGAAGTCAATTATGAGGAATATCGCAAAGAGTTGAGATGATTTTATTTTGCGAAGAGAGAGCCTTTGTGATGTAAGGCTTATGTAGCGTTAGTCAGATAAATGCTTTCATAGGTAACACAAAGGACTAAATACAAGAACAAGAAATTGCCGGTTCTTTTTACTGCAGGTGCAATCGGTTCAGTGTCTGATTTGAGCGATATCTAGTGCATATCAAAGGTATCGCGCTATATTTTTAGTCTAGTGGCTGGTTTTCGTGTGTTTGAATGGTAATCGGCGGTTCTTTTTGATGCCCGTAAATATGTGCCATGTCAGGCTTTTCAGTGGCGAAGTAATGGACCCAAGCGTAAGCATGGCTAAGAGCTGCAATGATTAATTCTGCCACCGATTGAAACAAAAATGCAGGGATCCAGAGCACGAGCAATCCGAACGTGTACATAGCATTTGGCGTCCATTGAAAAATGCCTTGGTGGACTAATGGTGCCCTCCGATATGTTTGGTCAAAATGGTCTATTCCACATGCGCGTCGAAACGTAAAAAAGCAAACAATGGAATAGATGGTGTAGATAAAAGGAATTAGTAGAAGAAATGACGTGCAGTAACCTACCCAGGTGTGTATGTAGAGCGTGCCTCGGTTTGCCCATCCAAGTGCAAAAATAAACGTCGGCCTTAGCACAAGAAAAACGGTAAATAGGGCACTGTAAAGAACAAATGCTCGCTCCCCCAATAAACGAGTAAGGTGCTTGCCGTGTAATTCAGCCCGCCAACATGCGAACACAAAAATTTGATGAACGATTGCATTTGCAATCGCTAGTAGAGCCCAAACTAGGGTGGGAACGCCTGAGAATTGACCGGTGTTGAATCCAGGTATGTTTATTGAGGCGTACAGAGTAGACAGCAATAACGCCAAACCAATCAGATGGAGAGTCTGGCCTTCAAAAAAAACTTTTTTCACGGCATCACAATGTAATGAGTAGTTTCTTGAAAAATATAAATCCGCTTATAATTAAGAGCTGAAAGTTCTGGTGCTGGCAGCTATAAAGGCTGCTTTTAATGAATCAAAATCTTGCACCGCTTCAAACTGAGGAAATTCATCAATAACGTTTTGAGGGGCATGGAATAAAATTCCAACATCTGCTTCTTTGAGCATGGTGGTGTCGTTATATGAATCGCCTGCTGCGATAACGCGATAATTGAGCGTATGCATGGCTTTAACCGACGCTCGCTTAGAATCTTCCTGCCGCAATTTATAGTCTACTACTTTGCCATTCGAATCGGTGATTAGCCGATGGCATAATAGCGTGGGCCAGTTAAGTTTGCGCATTAAGGGTTCGGAGAACTCATAGAATGTGTCCGACAATATAATGACCTGAAATCGTTCTCTCAGCCAATCTAGAAAGGGCATAGCTCCTGGCAATGGCTCCAGTGTTGCGATGACTGCCTGAATGTCGGGAAGAGTAAGACCATGTTGGTCAAGCAGATCTAGTCGTTGCTTCATCAGCACATTGTAATCAGGGGTGTCGCGAGTGGTGGCACGTAGCTCATCAATACCTGTACGCTCAGCAAATGCGATCCAGATTTCGGGTACCAAGACTCCCTCTAGATCCAGGCAGGCTACTTCCACTTAAGCACCCTTTGAAAATTTCCGGAATCGTTTAAACCCCAAGCATCCCATCCCTCTCTTTGCCCTCGAGCAAATAATTCTATCTTGCTCTGTGTAGGAAACATTTCTTCGATATTTTCTGCAATTACGAAAGGTTTCTCACTGTGTTGTGTCCGACGGCTATGAACTAATTGTTTTATATTCCTTGCGCCTCTCGGCTTAGGTATTCTGCCCCGTTTGAATAGCAAACATAATTCACAGTAAGAAAGCGTGTACTGTCCGGGATTGTGTATCATTTTGTCCCAAACAAAAGCGACGGTTTTATACTTAAACCCCCATGCTTTTCCTAAATCTATTGCTTGCTCCAAATGCGGATTAGAAGTCCACATAAATAGTAAGCTGTCATCATCTGCGATAGAAGAGATTTTTAATTTTTTTAGTTCAGCTGTTTTGAGCGTTGGGTATTTGAATGAGGCAGCGCTAATGAACACTTCTTTTCCCCAGTTTTCGTTATGAGCAATTTTCCCGGATTTATCAAATTGCATTTTCCCATTGTAGTGCCATGGAGGATCTGCATAGATGATTGAGTATCGTTTATTGGGAAGGGCAGGATGTATTTCATCGATGAGATTTATTTTAGTTTTTTCTTTAGATTTTTTGTTATAGAGGGAATAACTTGACGTTTTCTTATCTAACATGCTCTTACTTCTACTCGATAAAAATATCCAGTTTTATCCAAAAGTATTATTTATTTAGTTTGGATCTATTCATCTAAACTTAGATAGAACTTATAGCCGTGCAGCATGACTTTAGGGGGAAACCCGTCTACATGCGTTGCTCGTATAATTCTCTCCAACTCTGATTTTTCTATGCCTACATCGATAGTTTGCAATTTCTCTAACTCTTCCAGTAAACGTGCTTTGCCGCTCCAACTTACACCTTCGCATTCTGCAACCTTTGCGGGCACATATGACTCACCCACAGTCGCTAAGGCAGTAACGAAATCAGAACATAAGTGATACAACTCACTGTGCGTTCTTTCAAGGACACTGGGTAAGTTGTCACATTTTTGTACTGGGAAACGGCGCACTTCAAGAATCTTCCCATTGTCAACTTTCTCATTCATCAAGTGCGCAGTAACACCGTAAGTATCGACTCCATCGTACAATGCAAAATTCATGCAACCACTTCCGGGATATTCAGGCGGAGCTGGGTGAAAGTTGATTGCAGCAATTCTGGCTTTTTTGAGCAAGCTGTCCGGTAAAATAAAATGGCTACGAAAACAGATAATGTAATCCCCATCCCACGATTGAACATCTTCTGGAAGACTTTCACCACGATGATTGGACTTAACATAAGTGACATCAAATCCATTTCGATGCATTTGGCTAAGAATTTTTTTTGATGCCTCACACTTACTCCTCCCAAAAAATAATATTCGAGCTCGAGCTTTATCCTTATGCATCATAGAAGCCATTCTTCTTAAAAATTCTAACTACATAGTATGTAATTAATTAATCTTGTTTGGAAAGAGTATTTAAAAAATTCTGCTGAACTAAACTTAATTACAGGAATTACTAAGAATAGAGAAATTAAAGATACAATCATTTCATGGGCAATTAAATAAACATAGAAAACAGACTTGAGATTATTAAGAAATCTTAAAAGTTATTGTTTTGACTAATTATGTTTAAGGAAACTTCTTGTCTTGAAAAACGAAAAATTTCTATAATTTAAATTAATCATGAGAATAGTTTTTATTGGCTCAGTCGAGTTTTCTAAAATGGCTCTTGAAAAAGTCCATCAATTAGGAGTCGATGTTAAAGGAATATGCACCCTTAAAGAATCGAGCTTTAATGCTGATTTTTACGATTTAACCTCATTTGCTAATTCCAAGAACATTCCTTGCAAGTATATAAAAGATATTAATTCTTCAGACACTTTAAAATGGATTAAAGATAAATCCCCGGATGTCATATTTTGCTTTGGTTTCTCAAGACTGTTGGGAAAGGAAATTTTAAACTTGCCAGCATTAGGTGTAATTGGTTATCACCCAGCAGAACTTCCTAAAAATAGAGGAAGGCATCCTCTGATTTGGGCTTTAGTTTTAGGATTAAAGAAAACTGCTTCTACATTTTTCTTTATGGATGAAGGCGCTGATAACGGAGATATTCTTTCCCAGTCTTTAATTGATATTGATAAAAATGATGACGCTGGCTCACTCTATAAAAAAGTTTCAGAAAGAGCATTAATTCAGATAGAAGAATTTTTACCAAAATTAATGTCAGGTAATTATTCCAGAACAAAACAAAATCATGAACTAGCTAACACATGGAGGAAAAGAGGGTATCCTGATGGCAAAATTGATTGGAGAATGGCTGCAAAGTCAATTCACAATCTTGTTAGAGGTTTAGCTAAACCATATGTTGGTGCTCATTTTCTACACTCAGACAAAGAAATAAAAGTATGGGAAACTGAAATTATTAAATGTGAGATTTTGAATATAGAGCCAGGTAAAGTGGTGGATATAGACGAAAAAGGATGTCTAATTATTAAATGCGGTGAAGATTCTATAAAATTAATTAAAATAGAACCTAATCATGATATTTCAACAGGCGATTATTTATGAAAAGGTTAGTTATACTCCTTAATAGTAGACCAATTTAAACCCCTTATAGCTAAAGGGTTTTAAACTCATTGCCAGAACCTCCCAAATATTTTGAAAATCTTCTCTTCCTTTTTTGTGAGCTCTTTGCGACGCGGATTAGCTTTGAGGAATCGTTCTTGTAGAAGCCTACGGATTTACTACACACGCCCTCTTACAACTAGGTGTCTAACGTGCTTTACCTCAATATCCTTTAAGCCAGCTTCATTTGCCCATTTAGTCACTGTTTTAACCGTTTGGGGTTGATCAAATTTTGGAGCCCAGTTGTCATAAGTATCTAAAAAAGACCACGCCCGTAATAACTCTTTATCCAACTGCGGATAATCATTAACGTAATTAACGACAGGAAAAAAACGCGAAATAAACTTACCAATTAACGGTATTTTGCTACAAACTTCAGATAGCGGATAAATAATTGGATGTGCCACCTTGAGTATATTTAGTACTGTTGACTCGTGCAGTGTAGACGTAATTAATCGGATTGGATATTTCCATGTCAACACACTTCTAAATCGTTTCCAATAATAATCTACAACTAAAAAACCAGAATCTTTAACAGTAGTAGGCAGGCATTTAAAAGCTTCTTCAACATTAGGAGTGTGCTGCAAAACACCCAAACAATAAACCAAATCAAAGCTATCTTTCTTGAACGGCAGATTGTAAATATCACCACGGATAGCTTGAAAATTGGGATAATGCTCCAAGTTTTTCGCAGCTACATATGCAGCCGACGAGTAGTCCAAACCAACGACAACTGCGCCAGCTTTAAGGGCAATTTCAGCGAATCTGCCAGTTCCACATCCAACATCCAAAACAAACTTACGACGCAATTCAGCTGGTGATAAATCAAGTGCACCAAAGAACCTATCTTTGGATATAGTTGTTCCATTAAATGAGTCCAGTTGAAGTTTTGGAAACCTCGTCCACTGATCTCCAAAATTATCCGCGTAGTTGCTGTTATTCACAAAGTCAATGACGCCATCCTTTACAGAAAATTCCTTTTCATATTGATTACTTACACTTAAGATTTTACCAACTGAAGAATATTTTAAAATCAAACGCTCTTGATTATTTGGATCAATCAAAACCTCAGATAACATTTTTTCTATATTCGACATGTACTCTCCTACTTTTCAATTAAGTTTTTTACTTTCCGCCGTTCAGCAAGAGAGCCTTTGAGCATCCCATCAGTAAAGACAAACTCTTTAAACAAGTATTTAAACTTGTTCAGTAGTAAATGTGCTCTTAGTTTTCATTGTTTGTAGTAGTTACTCTGCTTTGTAAGTCTCTTTGTAGTGCAGGAATAAACTTTTAAAGCAAAAGAAAAATACTTTGTAACTACTTTGTAAAATAGCAGGCTATTTAAATCAATAGCTTACGATTAGATTCCTACTCCCACTCAATTGTGCTTGGTGGTTTGGAGCTTATGTCATAAACCACACGATTTACTCCATGCACCTCATTAACGATCCGATTAGATATGTGTGCCAGCAAATCATAAGGGAGGGGAACCCAATCAGCCGTCATACCATCAAGACTATGAACAGCTCGAATCGCAATCACATTCTCATAGGTCCTATTATCTCCCATCACTCCTACGCTTTTAACTGGGAGTAAAATAGCAAATGACTGCCAAATTTTAGTGTAGAAATTAGCCGCTCTTATTTCTTGTTCTACGATGTGATCAGCCTCTCGCAGAATTTCGAGGCGTGCTGGGGTTATCTCACCAATAATACGTACTGCTAAGCCTGGGCCGGGGAAGGGCTGTCGGCTAATAAACTCCTCAGGAATTTTCAATTCTCGACCTACCTCACGAACTTCATCCTTAAATAATTCTCGAAGTGGTTCAACTAGAGCAAGGCTCATTTTTTCGGGAAGCCCCCCGACGTTGTGGTGGCTCTTAATCATGGCAGAAGGTCCTTTGACAGAGGTCGATTCGATAATGTCGGGGTAGAGTGTGCCTTGAACCAGAAACTTTGTTTGTCCTAATTTTTGGGCTTCGACTTCAAAAACCCGGATAAATTCTTTGCCAATAATTTTTCTCTTTTTTTCTGGGTCTTCCACTCCAGCCAATTGTTCGAGGAAGCTGTGGCTGGCATTTATACCTATTACATGCAGATCAAGATTGTTTTGAAACGTGTTCAATACGTCCTCAAATTCATCTTTTCTCAAAAGTCCATTATCTACAAAAATACAAGTTAGCCGATCGCCAATGGCTTTGTGAACCAAGATGGCAGCCACGGTGGAATCAACGCCTCCAGAAAGACCGCAGACTGCCTTGTCGGAACCTACTTGGGATGCAATTTGAGTAACAGTACTTTCTGTGAAGGAAGCCATGCTCCAGTCCCCACAGCACTCACAAATTTTAAAAAGGAAGTTCTCTAAGATTTTTTGACCTTTTGGGGTATGTGCTACTTCAGGATGAAACTGGACCCCGTAAACTTTTCGATTGAGAGAGGCCATGGCTGCTAGGCTGGTATCGCTCTGGGCAACGCGAGTGAACTCATCAGGGAGGGTGTCTATACGATCACCGTGACTCATCCAAACTTCCAACTCTTGCGGTAAACTTTCAAAAAGAGGAACTGAGCTTATCGTCTCAATTTGGGCTCTGCCATATTCTCGGTCTGCAGAAGGGATGACTTTGCCTCCGAACTGGTGGGCGAGCAGTTGCATGCCGTAACAAATCCCTAGGATTGGCGCTGGGAAGTCATAAATCTCAGGATCTGGATGGGGAGCGTCTTCAGAGAAAACCGACTGCGGGCCCCCCGATAAGACGATGCCACGAGGATTGTGCTCTCTAATTGTTTTAATGCTGGTGCTAAAGGGCAGAATTTCTGAGTAGACTCCAGATTCGCGGATTCTCCGTGCAATTAACTGGGTATACTGACCTCCAAAATCTAGGATGAGAATCGATTCGCGCATAGCGTCTAAACAAAAAATGCTAGGCCGTACTCAAGATTTAACAGCTCAGTGGCAAGCGTTGAAAAATCCCTTCAGGCTGGAAGTATAGCACGGTTCACAAACATGTACGGGTAATTGAAATCTTGACTTCACGCATGCAAACATTAACCATGGAACTATATGAGTGATGGTCAATCACTAGAGGCTGTTTTCCTAGGAATTATTCAAGGAGTTACGGAATTTCTCCCTATTAGTAGTTCAGCGCACCTTCTCATTACACCATGGCTTCTGGGTTGGCAATCTTTGGGTTTGACTTTCGATGTCGTAGTGCACGGGGGAACGCTCGTGGCTTCTATTCTATATTTTAAAGATTATTGGAAGCAATTTATATATCAATTTATAAAGTTATTTATTGGAAAATCAAAGCATCAATTCCAGTTTTTTTGGGCGCTGTTTGTTGGAACAATTCCAGCCGTGGTTGTTGGATGGCTGTTTGAAGACATCATTAGGATTTATTTAAGAAGCCCCATAGTTGTAGTCTGCACTTTGTGTGGCTTCGGGTTAGTGCTGTGGTGGTCTGATCAGCATAGCTCTCACGAGCGGTCATTAGATAGCATTAGTTGGCGTGATGGCTTGCTAGTTGGATTAGCGCAGGCCCTTGCGCTTGTTCCAGGGGTGAGCCGTTCTGGAGTTACGATATCCGCAGCGTTGTTGTTAGGTATCTCTAGGGCAGATGCAGCACGCTTTTCTTTCCTTTTAGGTACGCCAATTTTGTTGGTCATTACTAGTAAAAGCCTGTATGAACTTGGACAATCAGGGGTGGGAGTAGATCTACATGTTTCATCATTGGTGATCGGCGCTATATGTTCTTTTATTAGTGGGTATTTATGCATTCGATATTTTTTAAAATTTTTGCAGGTTCGCACTTACCAAATCTTCGTCGTCTATCGGTTGGCACTTGCTGGCTTTATTTTGCTGTTGTTGGTTGTGGGACGACTCTGAGTCATCCTTTGCAGGAATCTGAACCAGAGCATGTTTTTCTAGCCAGGGAGAATGCAGTTCTCCGAAACTATTTTCGAAGACAGTTGGCTAACATGGGCGTATTTTACAATGTTTCCGGACGAAATAATGTGCCATTAGTTGAGAGTTTAGTGGATCGTCGAATTGATCACTTTCTTTTAGAATTGCAAGAGAAGCTGTCGGTTCTTCAAAGCCATGTAGCTGATATGGATTCAAGTCAACTTGCTATGGCCAAGGCAGCTTCATCGGAAGAGCATTTGCGGCCTTGTCTATCATGGAAGACTTCAATCGCGGTGGTAGAGAAGTATTCTGGTGAAATTTGGAACATGTTGCGGTATGTGTTTGTTCAGTTGGAAGATCGAGATGATATCAAGATCAAAAATGGAATGGCTAGTAGCAACTCTATTCTCCAAGAAAGAAGCATGTTTTTAGA
>JAYZCG010000029.1:0-11845 GCA_036338435.1 Acidobacteriota bacterium | reverse complement strand
CTTAATCCGAAGCAGAGGAAACTTCCGCTCTCGATCCAGTTTGTCGACCAAAATCCCTATTTCGTGTTTAAGACTGATAGGTTTTTCAATCGTGACGACATCTTCTGGATGATCCTGTTCGTAAGTTTCTAGAAAATGACGTAAATCTTTAGCCATGTATTTCTCCTACATTAATCCTGTTGAAAACACCTCTCACGTACACTATCTCTCGACGCGATCGGCTTCCTTAGCAGTAAACTCAGCTAGACACCAGCAACAACGACAAAACGGCTTTGTCCCAGTAAGTGGATGGATCTCCTTGAGCATTAGAAGCTCAACGTAAAATCGTTTATGACATTTCGGACACGTAACCCAGGCGACTTTCATAGCTCAGCTTTACCTCCTGTAAATACTTCTCGCGGAGATGTTATAAAAGGACGTCAACCCAGTCAAGTCCACAAGCATCGAATTATCAAAAACCATATCTTACTTCATAATAATCATTCATAATAATCGCGCCCAAGATGAGTTATCTGTTCTTCCCCACCCATATAACGCAGAGTGTTTTTCAGTTTCATGAGTTGAATGAAAATATCATGTTCGGGGTAAAGTTCAGGCAGAGTCATCGGACTCTTAAAGTAAAAAGATAACCATTCCTGAATACCCGACAACTTTGCTCTTTTAGCTAGGTCAAGGAAAAGTACTAAGTCCAAAACCAACGGGGCTGCTAGAATACTGTCACGACAGAGAAAATCAATTTTAATCTGCATCGGATATCCAAGCCATCCGAAAATGTCCAAATTATCCCATCCCTCTTTGTTATCCCGGCGGGGAGGATAATAGTTGATACGTACCTTGTGATAAAAATCGCTGTACAGTTTGGGATAGAGATCCGGCTGTAAAATATACTCGAGTACCGATAACTTACTTTCTTCCTTCGTCTTAAATGATTCCGGATCATCTAGTACCTCTCCATCTCTATTCCCTAAAATATTTGTGGAGAACCAACCAGATAATCCAATCAATCGAGCCTTCAAACCAGGAGCAAGAATGGTTTTCATTAATGTCTGCCCTGTCTTAAAGTCTTTACCGCATATTGGCACCTGATTTGCCCCTGCTAACTCTATAAATGCCGGAACATCAACGGTTAGATTAGGAGCTCCATTAGCAAAAGGAATCCCAAGTTTCAAAGCTGCATAAGCATAAATCATGCTAGATGGAATATTCTCATCATTGCTCTTCATCCCAGCTTCTAGACTTTCGAGAGACCCATGTACCTCGGATGGACTAATAAAGATTTCAGTGCTACCACACCAGATCATCACTGTCCTCTCTAAATTATTGGTTTGCTTAAATTGCTCTATATCTTCAATAAGTCGCTGAGCAAGATCCCACTTCGTTTTATCTTGTTTCACATGATTTCCATGTAAATTCTTCACGTATTTACTGTCAAACACAGCTTTCATGGGACGAATGGCCTTGAGTTCAGGCTCAAGTGATTTCAATAGATCAGATTCAAGTACACCGGATTTTTTTGCGGCTGTGTAGGCATCATCATCAAATATGTCCCAACCTCCAAAAACCAATTGATCTATATCCTCTAGAGGAACAAAATCAGCGATTCGTGGAATTCTATTATCAGTACGTTTGCCCAGACGGATCGTACCCATCTGTGTCAGAGACCCAATAGGTTCACCAATCCCTTTTTTAATTGCCTCTATACCAGCAATAAAGGTAGTACTCACAGCTCCCAGGCCAATTAGTAGTACCCCTAGCTTACCTTTTGTCTCCGCAATTTCTATTCCTTGATTACTCATAATGATCGTCTCTCTCCCTAACAACTTCCGAGATATCTGCGATGCTTAAAAAAAGTTGAGAAATATCATGTAGCAAACGCAAACGGTTGTTTCTAAGGTTTTCATCATCCGCCATGACCAACACTTCAGAAAAAAATGGATCTACCACTTTTCTCAAATCAGCAATATTTTTGAGAGCATCATCATAGTTTCCATCCTTGACATGCTCTTCGACAATGGGACAAATCTTGACATAGGCAGCAAACAAAGCACGTTCCTCTGAATCTACCAAGGCCTTCTCGCTTACTTTCTCCAAATCGATGGACTGTTGAGCTAATATATTCTTTGTTCTTTTGTAGGCAACTGCCAGGGCTTCAAAATCAGGTTGATTTTTAATATTTGCCAGTGCCTGGGCCTTTCTAAAAACATCGTACACACTCCTATTATCAACAGCTAGCACAGCGTTAAGGACATCGTAGGCAATGTTTTTCTCCTGTAGAATATGCCTAACACGTCCTTCCAGAAAATCCGTCAAGGTGTCCATGGCCTCTTGACCCTGGAGGGCCTCAGGAAAGTTTTCCTTCGCACTTTCCACCAACCACCGTAGGCTCCAATCCAATTTCATGTCAAGCAAGACTTTGATCAATCCCTGAGCGTGACGACGGAGTGCAAATGGATCACTCGAACCTGTGGGAATAATCCCGATGGAAAAACATCCCACAATAGTGTCCAGTTTGTCCGCTACGGAAAGCAGTGCTCCTAAGTGAGATGAAGGTGATTCGTCCTCCATCGACACAGGCTTGTAGTGCTCCGTGATGGCCTTACATACTTCTTCTGGATAGCCTTCAGCGCGCGCATAAAGACCTCCCATAACACCTTGGAGTTCAGGGAATTCACGAACCATTTCAGTCGTCAAGTCGGTCTTACAAAGTGTAGCTGCTACATCTAGGTGTTCTTCTCCCGAAAGTGCAGCGCATAGATTTCGGATACGCGTTGTCTTGGCATAATAGGTGCCAAGTTTTTTCTGAAATACTACGTGATTAAGTTGTTCTATCCGATCCTTCAATATCTGCTGTCTATCGTTTTTCCAAAAAAATGCAGAGTCATCCAGACGCGCTTTGAGCACTTTTTCATGCCCCTCACAGATTTTCCCATGGGAATCAACATCGGTGTTCACCACGGTCAAGAAGTATGGCTGGATTTTATTGGTCGCATCAACTACCGAGAAGTACTTCTGATGGTGCCGCATCACCGTTACCAGAACTTCTTGGGGGAGATCCAAAAATTTCTGGTCAAAACTTCCACACACAACTGTAGGATATTCATTAAGATAAACCACCATCTCGACCAACTCTGGATCTGGTAACACGTGGAGTTTATCGGGTAGAACCTCTTCGATTTCACGTATAATCTTTGTCTTTCTTTCCTGCGAATCTACTATGACATAGTTTTCCAATAGACACTTTGAATACTGATCGACATCCGGAATCTGTACAATGGGTTCTCCTAAAAACCGATGTCCTCGTGTACTATTTCCTGCCTGTACACCTTCGAATTCGAAGGGAAGAATTTCAGCATTCAAAAGTGCAACATACCAACGCAGCGGGCGAATGAAACCAAAGCGGCTCTCTCTCCAATACATGTTCTTTGGCCAGGAAATAGAGCTCAAAACCGCCGGCATAATTTCTTGAAGAACCTCTACTAAAGGCTTCCCAGAAATAATTTTCCGATAAGCAACATAGTTCCCCTTATCCGTGCTTACAACCTCGAGCTCTGAAATATCGACACCCCCTTTACGGGCAAATCCTTTCAGAGCCTTGGTAGGGTTTTCTTCTTTGTCATAAGCGACAGTTTGACTGGGACCCAGAACAACTTCCTCACGCTCTGACTGTCCTTCTGACAAGCCTTCCAATATGAAAGCAAGTCGACGTGGAGAGGCAAATCTATGAATTTTTTTAAAACTAATTTGATTGTCCTCAAGCAGTCTCCCACAGCTATCACACATCTGATCTAGAGCCTGAGAAATCATCTCAGCCGGCATTTCTTCCAATCCCAATTCAAACAAAAACTTATTCATTGTTCTCGATATAGCAAGCAGCAAGCTTCACGGCCAGTGATCGCACCCGTGCAATAATTTCTACTCTCTGAGTCACGCTGATAGCCCCACGACTGTCCAGCAAATTAAAAGTGTGAGAACACTTTAGGCAGTAATCATATGCTGGAAGAATACATTCTGCTTCCAAACACCGACGACACTCTTTCTCGTATAGCTCAAAGAGTTGAAACAACAATTTGGTGTCGGCAACTTCAAAGTTATATTTGGAAAACTCGTACTCTTCACGTTGTTTGACCTCTCCATAGGTAAGCTCTCTGTTCCAGGGAAGATCAAAGACGCTGGTAGTGTCGGTAATAAAGGTAGCAATCCTCTCAAGACCGTAAGTAATCTCTGCAGAGATTGGCATCAGATCTAATCCCCCGGCCTGTTGAAAATAAGTGAACTGGGTGATTTCCATTCCATCTAAAAGTACCTGCCAGCCAAGACCCCACGCTCCCAATGTAGGAGATTCCCAATTATCCTCTTCAAAACGCAAGTCATGCTTCTGCAAATCAATACCTATCTTCCGAAGACTCTCAAGATAAATCTCCTGAACATCTTCTGGGGAAGGTTTTAAGATAACCTGCAGTTGATAATGTCGGTGAACACGGTTTGGATTCTCTCCATAACGTCCGTCTGTAGGTCGACGAGAAGGCTGAACATAAGCCACCTGATAGGGCTGTGAACCTAGGACCCGAAAAAAAGTTTCGGGATGCATTGTCCCCGCCCCTACCTCCACGTCATAGGGTTGTTGAATAACACACCCATAATCCATCCAATATTCAAGTAAACCATGGATGATCTGCTGAAAGGTCATCATCTTCACATTTGAATCCTTTCTTGCCTTGTAGCACGCCTACCCAGGCAAGGAGCCCACCTATAGCAGCTCTTTTAGGAGCTTTCGAGTTTTCAGACGCTTTTCCAGATGGTATTCTACCAACTCACCGCAAAAGTTTTCTAATCTTTTACTTTCCTGAGAAGATATCTCGACTGTTCCAATCTCCATGGCTTGGCATCTCATCATATTGCTGACCTTAAACGCCAAATCTGGAGTAAGTTTTTGATCGAGTGGGGGCAAAACACCCTCTAACTTCAAAATCCACAACTCAAAATATCGAGCTAACAGATCAATCGGTAATTTTTGGGTTGCCCTGAGAACAGCTAAGCTAAGGCGAAAAAGCAACTCTCCATTTTCCTCTTCGCGTGAAAACTCAACCAGCAACTCAGCGAAATAACTGAAGTAGAGACTTGCTTCCCAACCAAGCTGATGGGCCGGAAATGCCTGTAAAATCTCACAATTTTTGATAGTTGCCATTTCGCTGTGTTCTTTACGGGAAAATGTAAGTCGCACATAAGTCAATGGCTCCAAACTTCCACAGAAACGACTCTTAGGTTTTTGTGCTCCATGCGCCACACCACGTACCTTTCCGAATTCCCGTGTTAGGAAGACTACAATCTTATGTGCTTCCGAGTACGGGTAGGTTCGGAGAGTCAGGGCTTCGGACTGATGGACATTCATTACACTGGAAGATAGTGAAGTAGAAATGTAGCCAATCCCAAGAATGAAAGGAATCCCACTGCATCAGTAAAGGTTGTGACAAAAATACTAGACGCAATAGCAGGATCTACCCCAAACCTCTTTAAGGTGAGAGGTACCAGAGTGCCGACAATGCCTGCCACCACGACATTGATAGCCATGGCAGTTCCCAGAACCAGCCCTAGCGTATAATTCCCCTTCCATGCATAAGCCACAGTACCAGCAATGAGGCCCATTACAATTCCGTTACTGACCCCAACCATGATTTCTTTAAGAAGCATAGCCTTGCCACTTTCCCAACTGACTTCTCCTAGTGCAAGACCCCGAACAATGACCGTCAGGGTCTGGGTTCCTGAATTGCCACCCAACCCAGCCACAACGGGCAGAAAGACAGCCAAAAATGAAAATCTTGCTATTGTAGGCTCATACAAAGCCACCACGGTTGCAGCCAACAAAGCAGTAGCTAAATTAACTATTAACCAGGGAAGCCTTTTCTTGACCGAGGTTAGTGCGGGAGTATGAATGTGATCATCAGCTTCAACACCGGCAAGGTGAAAGATGTCTTCAGTTGCTTCATCCTTGATAACGTCTATCACATCATCAACTGTTATCGTCCCCACTAACTTGTTAGTATCATCCACTACCGGGATGGCTAGGAGATCATAAAGAGCAACTTGGTCTGCCACCTCCTCTTGATCAGTGTCTGTTGTGACTGTTATAACATCGGTGGTCATTACCTTGCTCAAAGGAGTAGTGGGCGAAACCATCAGAAGTTGGCGCAATGAGACGACCCCGACCAAGTGATTTCGTCCGTCGACAACGTAGAGGTAAAAGACCATTTCGAGATCCTGGGCTGTCTGAATAGTCTGAATGGCTTCGCTAACCGTGAGCTCCTCGTGCAGAGAAAACATATTGGGAGTCATAATTCTCCCGGCAGTTTCCTCCTCGTAGCCAAGTAGCTCCTGAACCTCACTAGACCCCTCGGTATCCATTGTCTCCAAAACTTCCTGAGCTATTTTCTCCGGTAGCGCTGAGACAAACGATGCCGCTACATCCGACTCCATTTCCTGAATAACCTCACTAATCTCCTCACTTGGTCTCTGAATGAGAAGATCGAGCCCCCACTCCAAACCTAAAGTCTTTAACGTTTCGGCAGCAAGTTGTCGATCTCGCTCCACCAGAATGGAAAAGACAGACCGCTGCTCTCGATCGCTCATTTCAAGCATAATGCTAGAAATATCAGCCGCACGTAGCTTTGTCAGAAGATTTGTAATGTGGCTATGCGCATTTCGTCGGAGCAACTTTTGCACCGAACCCGCCATGACATTAACTCTTTGATTACGCATACTTAACCGCCATTGTAGCAAAACAAGAGGGAGGGATTCACACCTTCTCAGCCCTACTCAAGTGCCGAAGGGCAACTATAATCTAAACTATCACCTTCCCATTACTATTGTGAAAAATCCGAACTAGTCGGCATTAATCTCTTCGGGTGATAGTTCCTTTGGCCGCAGATATTGTTTTATAGATTGACGAGCTTGAGAAATTAATCCAGAGCATAGGTAGACTCCAGCCAACGCCATCAACACCTGTTCGGAGTACCAAATCACACCAGCCACAAGTAAAGCAAGAAGGAGTATATTCAAGTGAGCTTTGCCTCTGCTCAGCTTAACCTCTTTCAAAGACAAATAATGGATGTTGCTGATCATAAGAAATGAAAGCAAATAACTCACGATGGCAAAAAGAATGGTGAAGAGATCTCCCTCTGGTGGGATTTTAAACAAATGAGTGATAGCTGCCACAAACCCTGCTGCTGCTGGAATAGGTAGTCCATAAAAATGCTTTAAATGCCCCGCCTGTGTATTAAACCTGGCAAGTCGAGTTGCGCCACACATGAGAAAGAAAAAAGCCGAAAAACTAGCAAACTTCCCCAGGCCCATGAGACCCCAAGAGTAGATGAGCAAGGCAGGTGCGATACCGAAGCTAATAACATCTGCTATGGAATCAAGGTGGGAGCCAAAGTCTGTAGCGACATTGACAAGTCGGGCTACATACCCGTCAAAAAAGTCCAAGACAACGGCAATTCCGATGGCAATTGCTGCATTGCCATGGTGTCCGTTCAAGACTGCCGTAACCGCAAAAAATCCAGCAAAAATATTTCCCACAGTAAAAATATTGGGCAATAAATAGGCGCTCTGGCGTAACTTGCGAGGTCTTTTCAAGACTTTTATGGAACGTCGTTCTCTTTTCACGTTGCTATTCCTTCCGTGTCCAGCGACCCAGAATACTGCTCCCCCCATAGACTCGATCACCCACATTCACAACGATGTCGCAATGAGATGGGAATACGATATCAACGCGGCTTCCAAACCTGATCAGCCCTATTCTATCACCTTTCTTGATCTGATCTCCTTCATTTTTCCAAACCCGAATGCGCCGAGCCACGATACCAGCTATCAGTGAAAAGGTCAGACTCCTTTCCCCCTCAATGGCAATGGTGACACGCTCATTCTCAATCGAAGCACGCTCGTCAAAGGCTATCCTAAACTTTCCAGGTTGGTAATCCTTTCTGACGATTGTGCCACTAATGGGCGCCCGATTCACGTGCACATCGAAGATAGACAGAAAAATGCTCAAAATCCATTGATCTCCCTGTCGATCCAGGCGAATAACCTTGCCATCAGCTGGACTTACAACAACATCAGGCTCTTCAGGGACTAATCTTTCTGGATTCCTGAAAAAGAAAACAACAAATACGGAAAAGATGAAAAAAAGAACAGCAGTAAAAATAAACTCGTACCAAATGAACAATGCGCCCAGAAAGAGGAGCGGGAATAAGAAGGGGTAGGCATCTTTAATCATGGTATATAGAAAAACCCGCTCCAAGGCAAAACCTTGTACGCGGGCTAACGCATCCTGTCAACGACTCTTCACCCTTTACATCAAGAGAGCACCATTCTCCAGATCCTAGCTAGGTCAGATTTCAGACAGGCTACTCACTCTGGTAACGGTGGATAAGTTCCTGCATATGATCCTTGAGAGCTAGCTTCTTCTTCTTAAGGACTGTTTCTTCGAGTTGTTCCTCATTACTAAGATAGGATTTGTCCTGCAATTTCTTTAGCTGTGTTTCATAGCCCCGATGCTGTTGATCCATTTGGCAAAATGTCTGGTCATTTGCAATCAGATGTGCCTTGATGTCAACTTCATTCATATTCACTGCTCTCCCCGTCGATTTTAATTATGAGTAAAGATCTAAATGGCCAGCTATAGAACATCTCAATCGGGCCGAAATTTAGCACATCTAGCTGACTCAATCAAGCAAATCATTACCGGGACTGTTCGTGTCGATCGACAGAAAAACGTCCACGGACTTGGTTTCTTTCCAAACCTAAATCAATCAAGCTATCAAGCAATGCAGTATAGTCGAGTCCAGAGGCCTCCCACAGTTTTGGATACATGCTAACGTCGGTAAATCCGGGCATTGTATTAGGTTCGCTAATCCAGAATTTCCCAGTATCACGATCCATCAAGAAGTCGATGCGCGCCATACCCTCTAGTCGCAATATTTTGAAAGTCTCCAAGGCCAGATCGCGCACATGCTTCATCTGCTCTTGGCTGATAGGGGCCGGTATCAGAAGTTCGCTTGTCTTATCGAGATACTTGGCCTCATAAGAATAGAACTCTCGGGACGGAATAATTTCACCTGCTATAGAAACCTGAGGGCTAGTATTTCCAAGCACGGAGACTTCAATCTCACGAGCATCGATGGCCTGCTCAACAATAATGTGATCATCATAGTTAAAAGCAATCTCGACATGTTTAAGCAATTCATCTTTAGTATTACTCTTGCTTACACCAATTGATGAGCCTAGATTGGCTGGTTTAACAAATACTGGATAAGACAGTTCATTGACAACACGCCGTAAGCAGTATTCTCTATCGTTTTTCCACGTCTCGTGATTCAGTGAAAAGAAGGGAAGAATAGGTAATCCTTCCTGAAGTAACAGCTTTTTACTGTAAATCTTATCCATTGCTATTGCTGAAGCCGACACTCCAGCGCCAACGTAGGGTATATCGAGTACTTCGAGAACCCCCTGAACAGTCCCATCTTCTCCGAAAGGACCATGCAAGATAGGCAAAATCATTTCGGGAGCAGGCGTTAATTCAATCACAATTGGAATCCAGTGTTGTCCATTTGGAAAGTTGATTTCCTGTAAACATTCGAGTTGAAGGTTCTGCTTGGTAATTTCAGGCGCACACAAAGAACCATTTTTTTCAATCCCAAGCACAGAAATACGATATTTAGTTTTGTCCAAATATTGCAAAATAGCTGCGGCTGATTGGAAAGACACCTCATGCTCGGCTGACCTTCCACCGCAAAGGAGAACTAAGTGCCTTCGTGAGGTACTAATATTCACAGATTCCCTTTCCTAGGCCAGAAAAGATTAAAAGATCTACTCTTTACCACATGGAAACACAAACAGCCCAGACGGTTAACCCAGTACTGTAACTAGACACAAAAGATCTTGTTGAACAAAACTCAGGGCTAAGAAACGGGATCGGTCAGGCGTTTTGTTAGTTGCGACTTGTACCGTGCAGCAGTATTTGAATGGATTACGCCTTTTTGGGCTGACCTATCAATAACAGAATAGACTTTTTTTAACAGCTCTTGTGCTTCATCTGTTTTCTGCGCACTTAGCAGGTCTTGAAACCTCTTTATTTCCGTTCTGATCCGACTACGCCTCTGCCGGTTTCTATCCCGCCTAATTTCATTCTGCACCATTCGCTTTTTTGCCGACTTAATATTGGGCATATACGGATTCTCCTCGCCTTTTTAGAGCTTCAATTATAGGGAGTTGCTCTGGCAGGTGTCAACGATCACCCTCTCCAGGTGGATCTTCGGATCGGTATTAGTGCTTTTGCATAATCGATCAGTCTCACGCAAACAGACCAGTATTTCAAGTAAAACCTCGTGAGGAAAAGATCGGATTTTCTTCTCTCTATTTTTGTAACTCCAAATTTTCAATTCAGTCAAAATAGTCTGGAACGATCGCCCTTGATCCAACATTTCCCGGGCTGCTAACACCCTACGGAAATTCCAGTAGAGCATCGAGACGATCTTAGTAGGCGGCATACCAGATTCAAACAAACGATCCAGGACACGTAAGGCCAATGCCCCGTTGCCTCCGGCAATTGCTCCAATCAATGCAAACACATCGTAATCCCGAGTTGGACGGGTTACCTGCAGGACTAATTCGCAGGAAATTTCCCGACTTTTGGTTTCCAGTAAAAACAATTTTTCCAATGCTGCATCCAATGTTTCGTAATCTTCGCCGACAAGTTCTACGATGGCCTCGGCAGCACTACCTTCAATCTCATAACCTTCACTCTTGACTTTGCTCGTGATCCAGTGAATTACATTTGTGCTCTCAGATAATTCAATCGTAGGAAGTTTGGACCACTGACGCGAGCGTCTTTTCACCTCCAGTATCATGGTAGTTTGCAGAGATGGATCTGTGAGGTATTCCTTCAACTTCTTAACAGATAAGTCAGCATCTCTCACATAGATCCACCGACGAGAGGCTGTCCATGGGAGGGTGCGGGCCGTGTTTAGTAGATTTGAAATGGGATCATGGCTAAGATTGCAGACTGTCCAGTTAAAGGTTTCGGTTCCATCCTCGACTTGATCCCGGCAAAATTCAAGGACCTGTTTTTTTAGATAGCCCTGATCGGTGATTAGTAAATATATAGGCTCAGGAGAATAGATTGTTTTTTTAAACTCCGAGAAATTAATATCTAGAATCCTTCTATGACAGTTGCCACCACGCTGTGAGCGAAATCATCAGCAAGACGTTCCAAGGCTGGATTAAGTTCAGAAAAGAAATTCTTCACGTCAACATTAATAATGTACTGCTCTCGGAAAATATATGCATCATTTTTAAACAGAATCCTGCCAGTTTGCTGTTCCTGCAATTCAACGCTGGCATTCAAAGTTACTAGAAAGGTAGATCCGAATGTCTCTTTCCCAAAAATGACAGGATTGGCGGTAACCTGTGATATCACTCCCGTGAGAATATTGTCAGCTTTGTCGGTGTCCCTCGTCACACGGTAACTTGTCTTTTCGATTAGAGCACGGATTATAGAACGGGTAAGTGTCTGCTCCACTTTAAATGTCGTCGTTTCATTTTCAAAGGGCAGAACAGCAATAGTGGTAATTCCCGTGGAAAGTCGAGTACTGGAAGCTACACGATAACCACATCCGGTCATGACTAGCATCATTAGTCCGAAAACTGCGGATATGCGTTGAAATCTCAATCCCTCTACACCCCTCTCTCCAACCACAGGCCCGCATTGTGCGACTTCAACTGTGCAACGTAATTACCTACCTGTTCGTCCATTTCTAAAATTAGATACCGCTTGCGCTCGGTTTTTAATGCG
>JAYZCG010000028.1:0-26663 GCA_036338435.1 Acidobacteriota bacterium | reverse complement strand
TACGTTTTAAAAGACAATAGTCCGCACGGGAAGTTTCTTTGACGCTAAAGGGATCGAGGACAGCCTCATTCCACGCCTGACGCAGAATAGCAACCGCCAAGTTCTTCTCAGACTGAGAGTCTAGCTGACTAGACCTATCATTTTTAGGTGAAAGCCTCCTCAAACGCAAGGCGCCATCATAGCACAAATCAGACCTAATTTATTTAAAATATCCTACAATTCAGTAAAATCTTCTAGACACAACATCAAAGGCGTATTTACAAAACCCGCAAACAATGCAAAGAAGTCGGTGACTGAAGCGGGGATGTCCAAAACCAGCTGGGCTACACTCAACAATACATCTTATGGAGAGTGTCTAGACTTGCCTCTGCCACCACACAACTCATGGTCGTGATGCTTGGCCCTAAGCAGATGCTAGACAACAAGTTGAAAAGGGCAAATCGACAACTACCAGGAACTCCATTGTAGATCTTACAAACCACAGGGTGGGTCGTCATCCTGATTGCTTCGTTCATCGCTCTTATGGAGAAAGTCGTTGAATCTGCCATTCATCGCCAGATTTACGTGTGTAAAGGAGTCGATCGTGGAGTCGATCCGGGCGACCCTGCCAAAATTCAATGGTCTCTGGGTGCAAACGGTAGCCCCCCCAATGAACAGGTAGTGGAATCTCTTTTCCGTCGTACTGGGTGCTTACTTCTCGGAAACTCTCCTCAAGAACCGTGCGACTACTTATAGCTTCGCTTTGCCGCGAAGCATGTCCACCAATCTGGCTTCCTCGAGGGCGACTCTTATGGTATGCCTCCGATTCTTCCCGGGACACCCTATTAACCATCCCCATGATGGAAACTTGTCTCTTAAGTAAATGCCAGTGAAAAACCAGTGCAACATGTGGATTCTCACCAATTTCCCTACCCTTGCGGCTCTCGTAGTTGGTATAGAAAACAAAGCCAAGCTCATCAAAATCCTTTAGCAAAACGATCCTAGCTGATGGTCGTCCATCGGCACCCGCAGTGGACAAACTAGCGGCCTCATAAAGTACAAACTCACCTCCAAAACCAGCTGGTTCACGGGGCCAGAGTTCATTCCGAATATCCAGAAACCATTCTTCAAACTGTTTTATGGGATTAGGATCTACATCTTTTTTCCTTAAATCCGTCGGGAGATCCTGAATCATAATCCCTCTCAAATGGCCACTACACTTACAATGGGTGGTCTTCACCTGGAAGGACACCAACATCACACACGTCCATTTTGTGTCCAGATATTTTTAATCCACCCTACGCAAATCTACTAGCCTTGCCTTAGCTAAGTCCTGAACAAAACGACGCACTGCACTCACCGAGACAGGGTAATCTGCACCCGTCAAAGCGTTTCGAATCTCCAAAATAGTACGCCTGCCATCGATTAAATTAACAAGTAAATAACCATCCAACATCTGAGCATCTGGAGTCCCGTACCAGATCTGATCCCCCACGGCGAGCCTTGACTGAGGAAGACCTTCGGCTAACGGCCCTCGAGTTGTCCGCGAAGGAATCCACGAGTCTGCTTCGCGCTCTTCATAGGTACGCTCCTGGGAAAATGACAGGCTCCCTCCACGCTGGCGAACCATTGCTTGCAATGTTTGTATAATCACCTGGGATTGGTTAGCCAAAGTCTGATTCCAAGTTTGGACAAGACGTTGGGTCGATTCAAAAGATATGAAATCCAGCACACTATTAAGCCCTTGCTGCTCTCTCTCTAGAGCGAAGGTAATCACCCGCTTACCCTCGTTGTACATCTGCTCTAGACGATCTGCCGGAGTATTTAGCAACCACGTCATAGCCCGCTGAGTGTCTTCTGCCATACGTTTCTGTGCTCTTGTCGCCCCAACATTTATCAACTCAAGGCCTTGTTGTTCCGAGAGGTTTGCCAAATACCAGAAGGCTCCGGCTGCAATTAGTTCGGATCTCTTCAGTGCAATAGGATCCACCTTGTCCGGAGTGTCCTCGCTAGTATGACGGAAAAGGCCAGGCCAACTACCGAGACTGACAGATGGAATCCCTATTGTTCCGTCGTTGAGAATCATACTGTCGTTGCCACCAGCAAACGGCAAAATCCCATAGTTAAAATTGCCCAGACTGGACGGACTATCTACATTCAAACTATCGACATACTCCGTCATTCTGATGGTCACATCGGTGATTACACTCGCAATGGACTGAGGGGGACGGGTAATACTTAGACGGCTGTGTAACAACTCCTGATCTTCTCCCACCATATCTAGATTTAGACCGGCCAGAATCTTTCCCTCTAATTCTGGGCCTCGGATTTCCGGATGGGCATCCACATACGCCATAGTTCCATGCAATCCTGGAACCCAGAGAAAGCGTATGCTGCGCTTCGGCGGTGGAAGCTTACCTTGATCAATCAGTGACTTAAAGGCACGTGCTATGTCCAAAATAGCCGCACTTCCGCTGGCATTGTCGTTAGCAGAATGCCTTGGATTGTCCAGATGAGCTAAGAACAGAAGCTCTTCGTCAGCTTTTTCCACTCCAGGAATCAGAGCAACCACGACATCCAGACTACCAAATGCAATCCCGCGACCCTCAATCTTTGCCTCCAACTCAACGGTCTGTCCCGCCTCCAGAAGTTCCTTGAATCGTCGACCTTGACGATAGGTTAGATTGAATCCGAAAGTTAGCCTATCCATCTCCTCAGACCGAGGTAACCACCTGGTATACTGCAACATATCTGGATATTCAGAGCTCCGTTTGTCATCCAGATAACACAAGGCTCCGGCTGCGAAGTGTCGCAGGACCCCCAAGCGTTGAACCTCACCACAATTACCCGTTGCCAATAATAGTTTCCCAACAACCTCTTTGCCCTCATAATCTGATTCTAAGACCCCCGTTCCAACATCCACCAATTCAGCCCTCACCACTCCAGGATTAGAATAGGGCATGATACTCATCGGACTCTCGGGATAGGAAGCAATCAGTTCCGCCTTGGGTTTAATCGCATGTAAGTCTCCAGAATCAATGTTCCATCCAGGAGGTGATTCCCAAGTTTGATAGGCAATACCACCTTCAGCTGGAAAACTCTCAATCCACGCTCGGTATCCAAAGCTATGAAGCTGTTGTAGAGCATAGCGGGCCGCTTCGGTATAACCGGCAGAGCCGGGGATTCGATGGTGCCCACTAATAGACACTACATATTCCTTGGCCAACTCCCCGGAAAGTTCCTGCTCAAGAAGGGAAAGAGTCTCCCGATCCAGTAAATAGTTATCCCCTATCTGGGCTGCAACAATACCTTGCCACCCCAAAAGGGTCAGCAGCATAATGCTGCTTATATTAAAATGGCTAGTCATAGTAACACTCAAGGATAGCACGAAAACGGTGCCGTGACGCTGACATACCTCGACACAGGAGACACAACAACATGTTCCCAAGAAACTGTTCCAAATTATTCATCACAGTCAGGGCAGAGTTGACGCACCAACACAGATTGATGAATGGTTCTAGCTCAGAATGAAGTCAAGCACAATCGGATCGTGATCCGAAAGTGACAGCTCATCTGGATGGACATCGGAAAACACGCGTGGAGGATGAATCCCATCGGTAGCGATGTCCTTGCCGGCAAACCAATCAAGCTTCATGGAACAGCGCCCATTATTTTTTTGCAGTGCCCAATTAATAAACCAGAAACACCACCCCGGAACCCAATCACCCATTCGATTGTTGGCGGCTAGATCACCCACGTCATAGTGAAGTGAGCATACACCGGGTTCATTGAGATCCTCATAGTGATACCCCTGGCGTTTCAACTCCCTAAATAGATGCCTCTCAAACCAACGATCTGGATAGGGGTAGTGATTGTCAATCACATAGTTGACACCCATCAGTACACGCCTGCAGTAACCCAAAATCGAGTAAATTGCACGGCTGGAATTGTAGGTTGCTGTATTCCAGTCTCCCCCCAGCAGGATAGGAAGCGAAGGCGATAAAGTATTCAAATGATCAATAACTATTTTCATCTGACGAGCGCGATGTTTTTGGCTGGACTGGGCATCCAGATGGAGACTCACAGCCCTAAAAGATCCCATAGGATGATCGATAGTAGCAATGACCGCGCACTGAGATCCCAAACGCTTTTCCTTGCCCTTCATCAGGTCCTTCCCATTTGGAAGTGAGATGGACTGGGCATCCCGCAAGGGATGATAGGAAAAAAGAGCATTGCCATGAAGAGATTGTCGGTTTTCCCCTGGAACCTGGTCTTCTAGCCCACTCCCTTTGTTAAGGGCGATATAGCTGGGAGCAAAAGCATAGTTCAGTCCCAAGGCCCGCCCGATCTCCTGAGCCACATTTCGATTGTGGCTTCGTGCCATA
Source organism: Acidobacteriota bacterium (assembly GCA_036338435.1). Lineage (GTDB taxonomy): Bacteria > Acidobacteriota > UBA6911 > RPQK01 > JADFOI01 > JAPYTY01. The sequence continues at coordinate 22,299 of JAYZCG010000028.1, read as the reverse complement.
CCCAGATCTAATTCAGTTAAAAGGTAAATATCGCTTTCTCCTATTGAGGAATGTCCGCGAAGAATCTTAATGATGGGCTTTAGATGAGTCCCGCGCTCAATGTTCCAGGCCGTGGCCCGGATCGAGGATCTAGCTGCCTTGACCTCAGTAGCCATATTTTCCTGGACAACTGTCGTTAATACGCTTTCAATCTCGGAACAGAGCTTCTTGTACACATCCGAAGCGTGCAAAGCCCTACTGGAATTGAAGCGGATCAACTCGGGGAAAAATGGCCTTAAATTGTGGTCCAGAGCAACAACCGGGCTGGTTTCTAATTTGGTTTGTCTTGTTGTCTTGTACACGAATTCGACATTCTATCGAAACTGAGTTAAGACACCAACTGGGATTGTTGATCTCCGATCAACTCGTTCAAAGGTGCGTATTGTAGATAGCTAAATTGCCAAGCAATTAGCTATCTGTCTTTTATCTTCCCTTTTTTAGCAACCATGCCCTAATAGCAAAAAAAAGATAACCAGATTAATCCCGTGAGATGTAAAACAAAGCACGCAGGCAATCTTGGTTAAAAAGAGCAGGGAGTAGGTCAGATATGCTCCCAACAATACGGTCAGCAGACTACAGGTCAAATAGAGATAAAAAAATGGCGACAAGAAAGTAAAACCACCCAGAACTCCCACTATAATAGCCAAGTAAAAAATCTGCCCTAGAACAGAATTAGGGATATCTAAAATCCGTGCTCGAGGGGTGAAAATAACACGATCACAAGCATGTTCTCCCATCTGACAAAAAGAAGGAATCCAGCTGGATTTCGGGTTAACCCACCGGTAAGAGATGGCTGTGAAGTAGGTAGAAATCAGTAGGCCGATCGCTGCAAGTATCAGAACAAGGGGAGGAATGATTGACACTAATAGTTAACCGTCATTTGCATGTAACATGGACTGTAGTGGCATACACAAAATAGATATCGTCACATTCCCCTGCTGCGGCCACACAATACATAGTATTTTCGGGAATTGTATTCTACCTGCTATCTTTCTTGTTAGAGCACCGAAAGCAAAGGCCAGGGCTCACCAATCAGTGGTACCGGATCCACTTCCAGCCAATTTTGTAGAACTGTTGAGTACACGCTGCGAAAGTCTACGTTAAAGCGCAAGTCCCTGATACGATCCAGGTCCCGTGGGTCTAGACTGGGATGCGTCCCATAAATGCCAGGATTAACCGTACCCCCAAACAGGAACATCTGGTTTGCTGTTCCATGATCGGTGCCGTTACTGGCATTTTCTTTAACGCGGCGTCCGAACTCACTGAAACTCATAACCAGCACATCTTTCTCCATCCCCATCGCCTTTATATCATCCAAAAAAGCTTTGATACCCGAAGAGACTGTATCCAACAGAGCGGCATGCGTTCCCAGTTTAGGATCAGCAGGCTCAGCCTGACTGGCATGGGTGTCAAACCCACCAATGGTGACGTAAAACACCTTGGTCCCAATATCAGCAGAAATGATTTGAGCGATCGTCTTGAGATTTCCGCCAAAAGCACTAGCAGGATACTCGACCGTGCTTTCATAGTTCTTTCGACCTTCCAAAATTTCTGCTGAACTGAAGGTGGCATCTAGAACGGTCTGGGTCACATATTCTTGAAAGGGAGCAAACTGAGTGGTTGGTTCTGAGAGAATGCTCTGAAAGACGTCATTCTTGTTAGTCGCATCACCCTTATAACGTTTGTCAGTGTCAAGCTTGTAGGTGTTGATATTTTTGATGGCGGGTGAAGATCCAGCATGCGAAATCATGGCCTTAGGGACACGTCCACCAATATTGATTCCCTGCAACGATGCCGCACTCTCCCGGTTGTTGAAATACTTCGCCAACCAGCCATTTTGACCGATGCTCTCCGCTTCTGCAGTGTGCCAAATGTCCCGGGATCGGAAATGAGAGCGATTGGGGTTAGGATAGCCAACGCCCTGTACAACCGCCATTTCCCCGCTGTCATAGAGTTCTTTGAAACCAGTAAGTGAAGGATGAAAGCCTAGCTCACTATCCAAGGGTAATACACTCTGAGGATCTATCGATAAAGTCGGTCGAAACTGGTAATAAAAATTGTTGGTGTAAGGAATCACTGTGTTCAGTCCATCACATCCACCTGCTAGCTCAACCACTACCAGAATTCGTCCTGTTCCGGTCACGGAATTCTGTGCGGCCTGCATGCCCCGGACCAAGAAAGTTGGTGCCGACAAGGTTGCAGAAATCATGGTTAGATCCTTTAGGAAATCTCTGCGATTTTTTGGTAGCTTAGTTCTATACATTCCTTCGCCTTTTTAGTTGAGTTGATATGAAGGGACTACCGAGATTAGATAGAGAGCACCCCGGGCCTTCTTGTCAAAGAAGTTCTTGTTATTAGGAGGATTCCATGGCACAGTCTTGCCTTGATCGCTCGTAGTCATGTACTGCTCCAGAACGTAACGCGTATCCACTGAGATATCACCGGACAAAAGACTATCAAGGAAAATTTCGACGACATCGAACTCCGATACCTGATATCCAGGGAGCCGGGGGCCTTTGGCTTTGAGCCATATCGGAAAGTCGACGGCGTATCCTGCCAGTTCGCTATTCTTCCCGCGCTTCGTTGCAACAGAGTTGAGGAAATTATACCGCGACATGACAGTAGAAGTGTTCAGCCAACCGACTCCACTGGTCCACCCACTGACATCGGGTGGGGCAAACAATTCTTGCCCCGCCTTCGTCATGTGTCCCGTAAGGTTTTTAGGATTTGACAGCCCCAATTCACGATAGAGCCCCACAACCAGCTCAGCGGGACTCTTGATCAACCCACGGTATGCCTTGCTAGAGTAAAACTCACGATGCTTGAAAATGGCTTTCATTAGGGGAGCTATCTCATAGTTATTCTTCCGAAAAACGTCTGCAAGATCGACAACGATGTCCTCAGACGGACTGGCATAAACAAAGAATTCAAAGGCTTTACGGGCAATAAACTCAGCAGTTACATCCTGCTGAAAGACAATGTCAATGATATCACTTCCATCTAGATGACCAGTTACACCCAAAAAGGTCTTCTGCCCGTAATCATGCTTACTGCTGCGAAATATAAATTGTCCTGTCTTGTTCTCCAGACCCCATCCTGTGAAGGCACGTGCAGCAGCCACAACATCCTGATCCGTATAGTTTCCCTCCCCCATAGTAAACAGCTCTACCAATTCTCGTGCCCAGTTCTCATTGGGAGACTTTTTCACGTTGCTACGATTGTCCAACCAAACCAACATTGCTGGATCTACTGTGATCTCCTCCACCATTGTCCTGAAATTGCCTAAAGCGTGCTTACGCAACAACTTATTTTGAGCCATCATATAGGAGACCCCATCTGGTGCTACCTGCTTAACGGTCTTGACGGAAGTGGCGAAATGGTTGTGCCAGAACAAGGTCATTTTCTCGAGTAGTTGCCTCTCGGAATTAATCATCCGGTAGAGCCACCAACGTTGTATTTCAGCGACATTGTTTAGTATTGTCTTGCCATTTTTGCTGGTTCTAAGAAGTGTGTAGTCCTTCTTTTTTAAACCATCCTCCATGGCAGTGTCGTCAGCCTGTTCATAGTTCAGCAGAGTATCTACAGCGGCCTCAAATCCCATATCCACCAGTTGATTTAACTCTTCAGTGGGAGCACTAAAGCCGGCACGACGCATCAAGTGGGCTGCCGTCTTAGAATCCCAGGGACCACAAGGGGGGCAAGGATAAAGGCCCAGGGTAGTGACAGTAGTTTCCAGATCCATTCCAGAAGCTGCCTCCGAAGTTCTCTGCCCCAGAAGGACTCCCGAAGCAATGCACAATGAAAGAACGGTAAAGACACCTCTTTTCATAAACCCGTACACCCTAATCTCAAAGCCAAAAAACCGAAAATATAACGATTTCTGCCTAACATAACCAGCAAATGCCAACTTAGTCAGTAACGTTTGAACGTACTAGTTATAACGACCCAAGGGCAAGGGTGTTTCGACATTCACGGTCAAAATAATCGCCCTGACCCCAATTATAGCTGATTGAAGTAACGAGACGGAACAAAAATTAGCTGATTACCCTGTGATAACTATCGGGCCATCGAACCCTGGACCGGAGGAATATTAGGAGCGCTGCCACCCGAACTACCTTGCGACCTCCGGGGAGCACTCCTTTTAGCACCACTCGCCCCTTGGGAAGGCGTAACTACAAATCCAGAATCTGGCCGCCGCGCACTGGTCGAATTTTGACGGGCTCCAACCGCACCAGATCTAGGCTGATCAGCTGTGATTCGACTAGAACCTGCGGGGGATGAACGCGAAATCCCTCTCGCTCGCTCTATATTTGCTGGGGCTCTCCCAGTTGAGTTTTGATTAGAGGGCGTTCGGACTTCGGTGGCTGATCGAGCTGTTGAACCAGGCTGGGCACCAATACGACGTCGGGTCATCGAACTCTCAGATGAGTTGTCTCCTGAGTCCCTCAACAACAGCTCCTGGGTTGAATCCATCATCTCGACACCAATCGGTTGGTCCTGGATCTTAGACGGACTTAGAAAAGTCACGCTGAAGGTGTACACCACTACAACCACTCCCACAACGGAAAATGTCAAATTCAAATAAGTTAGATTTACGTATTTCACAATCTCTACCCGTTTATCCTCCCTCGAAGCCGCTGAAAGCCTTTCCTCGCATAAGCATTTTCGGGATTGAGATGCAAGGCCTGTCGGTAGAGCTCAAGGGACACTTTCAACTCATTTCGGAGCTCCGCACAATAAGCCAGAGCGGCATAGCTCAAATCATCCTCAGGATTTATTTCCCTGGCCCGATGAAATGCCACCTCTGATTCTCCGTATTGACCCTGACGTATGAGAGCCACCCCCAGATTGTAGTGAGGGCGGGCCTTAGTCGGACTCTTCCGAACGCTATCCTGCCACAGCAAACGATCGTCTTGCCACACCTCGTTACGCGCCATCGTTAACGGCACAAGAAAAAGAATGGACAAAACCGCCACTGTCCATTTTCCAACAACATACGTTGTGGACTGCAAACGACAAAAAATCCAACTCACAACCAAGGTAAACCCCGCCAGGGATAGATAGGCACGACTCTCATTGATGAGATCGGCGTTGGGAATTAACAAAGACGGAGACAGAGTCACAGCAATCCATAGTAGTCCCAAAGCAGGAATCGGATACATTCTACGGAAGCGCAAACCCTGGATCAGCAATCCTAGAACTATTACCATAGCACCTACGAGTGCCCAGGTCGGTAAGAATCCCAAATCATGATCCACATTGAGTGCAATGGGCCAGATCATTAGGAACATATACTTTAAAAAAACAACCGGCTGGATAATCCAATATCCCAGCAGATCTGAGTGAGTCCACGCCATCTCCTGAGGCGCATACTTAAGCAATGAATAGACAAACACTGCTATATTTGCGACAGCTAAAACTACTGGCATCCTGCGGAATGATCGACTCAACAGTATCAGAGGAAGACAAAAAATAACTGCCTCAGTTCGACACCATATCGCTAGCTGAAAGCTAATCAAGGACATCACCGGAAATCTTCGAGCCAGCAGTAGGGATCCCAACCCAAAAACTGCCATGAGTAATATCGAACGACTCCAAATGTAATTGACAGCCTGTGTTTGCAAGGGATGGATAACAAAAAGCAGAGAACAAACAAACGCCAGCACTTTTTCTCCAAATAACTGATAGACCAACGCAAACAGCTCTACCGCTACTAACATGTGAAGCAAAACGCTGACCCAGTGATACCCGGCCGGATTATTTCCTGCCAGACGATGGTTCCAGTGGAAAGTCCACATCGTTAGCGGACGCCCGGCATAGTGATCTAAAAATGAAGCATAAGAAAAGGTGGGTCCCACGACACGAGCATTTTCCAACAACAGCGGATAATCATCGAAATGAAAAGCACCGGGAAAGGAATTGGAATAGACCAACCCGGCCACCAAGATCAGTCCAATAACAAGCCAGAAAAATCGCATCACCTCATAATCTAGGATGCCAATAACTATAAAAAGTTCAAGTCGAGAAAAGGATTATTGCGACATCATGGAGCTGTGAAAGGAATTCTGTGGGCTGTGGTCAGTTCCCAATTGTATTGTTAGGAGACAATGCCAATCGATCGTAAACACATCTATTCCGGGAAAATCATTGACATCGTTGTTGATACCATAGAAGTACAGGGAGAACCTGCCACACGTGAAGTTGTTCGTCATCCCGGCGGAGTTATGATTATGGCAGAGATGGAAGATGGCCGTATAGCTTTCGTACGCCAGCACCGTTACCCTCTGGATCAAAAGCTCCTGGAACTTCCTGCGGGAAAATTAGAGCCACAGGAAAAACCAGAAATCAGTGCTGCGAGGGAACTTGAGGAGGAAATCGGATTCCGTCCAGATTCTATGGAACATATTTTTAGCTTCTATTCTACACCGGGATTTTGTGACGAAATCCTACATTTCTACTATACAAACCACATGCAGAAAACGTCCGTCAACCCAGCAGATGGGGAAGACATCGTGGTGGAATTCTACAGCCTAGAAGAAGCAATCAATATGGTATGTCGAGGTGAGATCACCGACGGCAAAACTCTTCTAGCTTTATTTTGGCTCCAATGGAAACGAAGATAGTTTCCTCTGTTCTCTATCAACGACCCAAGCCAAAGTATGATTGACCAGATTTGGGAATAGTCTACTCAGTAAGCAAAATAGTTTGCCCAAAAGGGTGAGATGCACCTCACGTTTTTTTTGGTGGATAGCATCAACAATGGCCTGCGCTACGATTTCAGGGCGCTGTCCGTGTCCCAATCGCCTCATTGACTGCAGGCTCTTAGTTTTCCGAGCGGATGCCTGAAACTCACTTGAGGTATAGCCCGGACAAATGACGCTAACCCCCACGTTGGTTCCCTTCAATTCCCCCCACAGTGCCTCACCGATCGCCACCTGGGCAAACTTAGTTGCACAATAGCTACCAGAAAAGGGAAAAGCCTTCTTTCCTATAATGCTGCTCACTAGAACTATGTGCCCCTTATCCTGCTTCAAAAAATGGGGTAGCGCGGCATAAATCGACTCGTAACCGGATTGAAAGTTGACCTGCCAAATGCGAGACATATCTTCCGGAGGAATCTCTTGGATGGGGCCGTAGATTCCGAAGCCTGCATTACAGATCAGTATGTCAAGCCCTCCCAGTTCTCGGATGCAATCGTTGACAATAGCACCACCCTGTCCAGGAACACTCAGATCGCTGGGTCTAACAACAACTCGACGAGCTCCCTTTGCTTCGCAGGCATGGGCTACCTGGATCAGCCTCTCTTCCCGACGAGCCACAATATACAGTGAGTGCTGGGCTGTAGAAAAAGCATAAGCGGTACACTCCCCTATCCCCGAAGACACCCCGGTAATTAGAACTTTTTCGAGGTCTGTCGGCATATTCCCAATCCTCTTTGTTCAACGGGTAGTTAAGTGACTGCACCTCAACTATAAAATTCTATAAAACACTACGCCAATCAAATGATCAACTAAAAGAAAATTTTCGGATCCTGAATTCTTATGTTAGTTAAGACTTTGCAGAAATTCGACCAAGGCATCCAACTCGTGATCTGAGGCCAAATCCATGATCGGCATAAATTTCTGTTTGCCTTCGAATCCTGGAACAACCTCATGATCAGGGATTGAAGAGGGATCGGTGATCTGTTGTCTGAGCCACTCGGAGGAGCGACCTCTCAAACCTTGCCGGGTAAGATCAGGCCCGACTTGGCCCGTCAGATTCAAATCTTGGGTCTGCAAAGTGTGGCAAGAACCACAATTACCCTGGAGAATCAAGCGCGTGGCAAGTTCCCCAGTGGCATTTGATTGTCGCCGACCGGCTCGAGACTCAAGACATCCGCTTATTAAAAGAGCTAGAATAGAGAAGGTGATACCAATTAATAGACTTTTGCGAACAACACAACACATACCAACAGGGATAGTAACCCATATTATTTAGTCTGATCAATCAATATATTTAGTGATGACTAAAAAATCAGCGCTCCTCTTTGTGTGTTCGAACAACTCGGCTCGTAGCCAGATGGCAGAAGCATTTGCCCGATACTACGGCGGGAACACCCTTGCTGTGGATAGTGCCGGGACCCATCCCATTGGCATCCATCCCAACACCATCTGGGCCATGAATGAAGTAGGAATAGATATCTCTCACTACACGTCTGATGATCTTAGCAGCAAAAACCTGGCACAATTCGACTATCTCGTAACCTTGTGTGGAAATGCCAAAGAGAGCTGTCCTAACCTACCCCTCGACATGCGATATGAACACTGGCCTCTTCCAGATCCCTCCAAAATAAACGGTGATCCTTTGGTGGTGATGAAAGGATTCCGGGTGATCCGTTACCAGATTGAGGTACGAGTCAGGGGCCTCCTGCAAACGATCCTGGCCTAGTCGCCTTAACATCCAGTAATCTCCGATGTACAATACTGTGTGATGAGAAGTTTACTCTGTGTCCTATGCGTCTTGTTAGTGGCTCCGCAGCCCGCCTGCATTTGGAAACTTTGGACTGATGATACACGCGTTGAAGAGAAGATTTTCGATGTCTACGGAACCATCGAGTCAATCTCCATTGATGAGCTAGTTATCCAAAGTGATAGTAACCAACGACTGACTTTCCTAATGACCCCCGGTTCCGTCCGCGGAGGCGATTTTGAAACCAATGCCTACGTGCATGTCTACTACAAGCAAAAAGAAGCGATCAAGGAAGTTACCATGGTGGTTGAGAAGATAGGCTGACTAGTGGGGCACACCCTCCACGTGGTAAGCATCGGGATTTCATAGAGAGGGTCTTCCGAAATTAACACACTTCTACCTCGATTAATTTTCTCCTCTCTTTAAATGTCACGCCTGTATAATGACTAGCAATGAAACGCTGCTTTATCTGTTACTACCACGAAATCATTCTTAAACGGAAGAATCGTCCCTTTTTTGAAAAACGTCTGATGGAAAATGTCAAAAAATCTCTATCAGGACTTCCCTATCATTCTGTCCGTCGCCTCTCTGGAAGAATTATGGTTGAATTAGTTTCCGATTCGCCTCTTGAACAGATAGGGGATCGTTTACAAAAAGTTTTTGGTCTGGTCTTCTGCTGCCCTGCGTGGATATCCGTCCAAAAGATGGAACAACTTCATGAAGATCTGTGGAAACTAGTTCGATTGCAACAATTCGACACTTTTAAAATCGCCTCACGCAGGGCCAACAAAAAGTATCCGATCAATTCTCAACAAATAAACGAACATCTAGGGGCTATCGTTGCCGAGCGGTCAGGAAAGAGAGTTCGCCTAGAACAGCCCGATCTCACCTGCTATGTGGACATTGTTGAAGACTATGCATTCCTTTATTTCGAAAAACTCAGGGGAGGGAAAGGATTGCCCGTGTCCTCGTCGGGCAAGGTTGTTGTCCTACTCTCCGGCGGTATTGATTCGCCTGTTGCTGCATACAAAGTGATGAAGAGGGGTTGCCGTGCCATCTTTGTTCATTTTCATAGTCTTCCCCACACTACACCTGAATCCCTCGACAAGGTACGCCTATTGGTTTCCAAACTTAATGAGTACCAGTACGGCTCAAAAACCTACATGCTCCCCTTTGCCAATGCACAAAGGCAAGTGGTAGCCTTTACCCCCGTAGAGACTCGGGTTATATTGTATCGCCGTATTATGATGCGTTTGGCTGAAGCTATCGCACGAAAGGAAGGTGCCCATGCTCTCGTTACTGGTGACAGCATCGGACAGGTCGCTTCCCAAACTCTGGAAAATCTGCGGGCTGTCTCCGATGCGGTACAACTGCCCGTATTGCGACCTTTAATTGGAGAAGACAAGGAGGAGATTATTACAGTTGCTCGCCGTATTGGCACGTTTGAAACCTCTATTTTGCCCCACGATGATTGCTGTTCTCTATTCGTTCCGAAACACCCTGAAACTCGAGCACGAGTGGATGGGATCCGACGGATTGAAGGAGAATTGGACGTCAATCAAATAATGGGAGATGCTCTGTCCGAGATGAAGATCGAAAAAACTATATTCCAATCCAAAATGGAATCTGAATTGACCACGCATTAAAACTATGCCTCATTTATTGCAAGTCCTACTGATACTGGCCGGAATTATCGTCGTCGCCAAACTAGCCGGCGCAGTGAGTGTCCGCTTCGGCCAACCGGCGGTATTTGGAGAAATAGCTGTCGGATTAATTCTAGGCCCCACCGTACTTAATGTGATGAATCTCGGGATTTTTTCGCATTTTGAAGGGCAAGGAGTCGGAGCCATTGGCTCACTGGTTTCTGCAGCGCAACAGTCAGGCCTTTTAGAACGACCAGCCAATTCACTTTTCCTTGAAGGCCTGATCAGGGATCTGGCCGAGATCGGAGTGATCCTTCTCATGTTTGTGGCGGGCACGGAGACCGATTTAGAGGCTATGAAGAAGGTCGGGAAAGTCGCTTTCTGGGCTGCTATGGGAGGAATTCTTCTGCCCCTTGCTGGAGGAATCTGGGTTACTACCTACTTTGACTACACCCTGTACTGGGAGGCTATCTTCGTAGGAACCATCCTCACCGCTACTTCCGTTTCAATTTCGGCCCAAACACTAATGGAACTCAAGGTGCTCCGGTCGAAAGAGGGCACAACTATTCTTGGAGCAGCAGTGATCGATGACGTTTTGGGTATCATCGTTCTCGGAGTGGTCACCGCACTCTCGGCTGTTGGGGCAGCCCAGAATGCTGAGACAGCAGGAATAGGATCAGTTCTATCCATCATTTTCTGGATGGCACTTTATTTTGTCATCTTCTGGATAGTCGGACGCAAGTACTTAGAAAAATTTTGTGAACTAGTCTCTAAGATTCCAGCCAGCGAAGCCTTACTGGCCGGAGTCTTAGTTGTAGCATTTCTCTACGCATGGTCTGCAGAGTTCATCGCTCATCTAGCAGCGATAACCGGTTCCTACCTAGCCGGGGTACTTTTTGCACAAACACGTTTCAAGGAAGAAATCGATGCCAAGATTCATCCTCTGACGTACTCACTTTTCGTCCCTGTCTTCTTCGTGAGTATCGGTTTACAAGCCAATGCCCGAGAACTGGGGGGAGAAATCGGCTTTCTCTTAGCTGTTGTTTCCGTGGCTATTCTAACAAAAATAATAGGCTCTTTTGCCGGTGCCCGTAGCACCGGATTTAACAATAAGCAGTCATTGCGTGTGGGTATTGGCATGGTCAGCCGGGGCGAGGTTGGACTTATAGTGGCAGGCGTTGGAATCAGTCGAGGCATCATCGGTCAGGACATTTTCTCTGTAATGGTGATTATGGTGCTGGTAACGACCATGATTACACCGTTGTTGCTACGCTACGTGTTCCCTCGTGTCTCTGAGGAAGCCCGTTCTGATGTCTTTGAGACTATTGGTGCAATCGAAGATGACGCTCCGAGTAATGAAAAATCAAAAGAATCTCAATGATCTAGAGCTGGCAACTCATCCATAAGAATATGCACAAAGTCGCCTACCCTGCGCTCTTAGTGGTACTGACCTGCATGAGTCTTGTCGGAGCCTCGTTGCATCCTCCACAAGTCTACGACTCGGGAGGGGAAAAGGTGCGGCAGGTCCTAGAAGCATTGCGTACCGATTCGCAAGCAGAGCCCCCACCAAAGAAAACTTACCAACTCTCCCAAGCGCAAATCAATGCTTATCTACTAGAAGAACTGAGCCAACAAGAGGAGAGCTTTGTCCTCAGTTTTTCAGTCCTCCTTGGAGACGGCAATTTTACTACAATGATCGAAGTTGATTTCGATCAGTTGCGCCCAGCTGAGCAAACAACACCATGGGACCTACTTAGAATACTATTCAAAGGAAAACAAACCCTAGAAGTTGAAGGAGTGCTGAACGTAAGTCAAGGAAGAGGAAACTACCATATCCAGCAAGCACAATTCAGCGGCGTCAAATTACCTATCTCACTAGTACACGACATCCTAATGTCTCTGGGTCAAATCCAGCCAGCCCTCTTGGATCCCACATCTTCCTTTCCAATGCCCTACGGGATTGAGTCAGTTGTCATTTCGCCCGATCAGGTTGTGATAGAAACATAAACCGTTGGCTTTGAAACCTTCTAAAATACTCACAACAAACTATATCAAAGCCGAATTCTCCAGAATTCTGGACTTTAACTCCGCTTTTCTCTTCTGTCATTTGTCTGTTACTTCGTAGTACTGCTCGGAAAATTGTCCTGTCTGCCAACTAATGAGGTAACCAAATTTAGGAAGAAGTGGAAATAACTGGTCAGCCCTGAAATACAAGAACAACCCATCATCGATTCTCAGGCGACTTTTCACTTTTTGAAAAAAGGGATTCTGGGACAGATTGTCTTCACTCCCCGTGGCAGCCCGAAGAGTCTTTTGCCAACCATCTACACTATTTGAAATCATAAGATAATCAGGCATTCTTATCTGATATAAAACCTGACCCGAGTGCCTGCCGGTGTAGGTAAGAATATTTTTGTTCTCCGATGTTTCCACATTACCTGCGCCGAAAACCCGTGTAATCGCCATCTTAATGGGCAATTCCAACACCTGAGTGCGTTGAGAAGAGTGTGGAACGAGCAAGGCGGTAAAATGTACTCGCCATGCTTTGTCCTGTTGTTGAGACAGGTGATGTACAAAAAACCAAATACTCTCTACCTCTCTGACAAACTGTAGCAAAAGTGGATCCTTCAACTGATCAGACATGTTTCCAAGAAATGCCTCGTGGTTCAGATCCAGCCACTGCTTCAACTTTGTTTGACCAAGAAAGTCCCAATTGGAAGGGGGATTACTCAAGACAACCAATGCCAAAATATCATCTGGGATAATCTGATCAAAAGCATTGCTGTCAGGTATTTGTAGGAATCCCAGTAGGACCAGACTCAATATGAAAAGACCCATTAATATTAGTAACAAACGCATTAGACGTCCCCTTTTATAGTGTGCTACTCTACAACTCCCCGTTGTATGGATGTTAAACAACTCGAGCAGAAACTAGCAACCATCCAGGAAGACCAGGACAAGATAAAGGTTCTGGACGAGGTTGCTGCCCGCTATTACGAAGAAGGCCATTACCGGAAAGCTGTCTCTTACTACCAACAAGCAGAACAACTGTCCTTAGATAGCAACCTCCGTGCTTCCTACCAGGGATTAAAAGGGATCTGCTACTTCCTGATGAACCAGGATAGTGAAGCCCACCAGGCCCTGATCGGTGCAAAAGAGATGCTTCACCCCAATGAAAAAAGTTTTGACGAAGAAATCTTTGGACTAGTCCACTACTTCCTGGGTTCTCTCTACGAATATGAAGGAAAACATGAGGCATCTCTCGAATCCAGACTGGTAGCGTTTGAATACATAGATCACCTCCACTCTGAAGCCCAATGGATGCTTCTGGCAGGCATCGGCAGAAACTATGAGTTTCAGAACGACTTCCGTAAAGCGGTGGAATTCAATTCGGAGGCTATCTCTAAGATCAACCAAAATGATCCCGAGATCGGGTATATTCTCGCAAATCTAGGCTACAATCATTACGAGCTAGGTGAATATAACAAAGCCCGAGAACACTTCGCCCGAATCCTTGCAACAGACCACGATTTCGAGCGGCAAGAGGAAGTCTACTCTATGCTTGGACTTTGCAATCGGAGACTGCTAGATTTCGATATAGCCTTAGATTCCTACCTTAAATTGCTGGAACTCAAACAACCAAAGTCTACCCAAGAGTCTTCAGCATGGCTCTACATAGAAATTGCTCACTGTTACTACAGTCTGAAGGAGTATCAAAAGTCTATTGAATTTGTGGAGAAGGGCTTGAAGGGACCTATCGAAGACAATACCGAGAAAGCCGAAATTCATAGCTATCTGGTCAACAATTACCACGGGATGAGTCGGTTTGAAGAGGCGGTTGAGGCCGGCGAGCGGACACTGAAGATTGCCGATGAATTCCATGGTATGGAGATCATGCTTTCTAATCTAGCGTTAAGTTATCATCAGTTGGGCGACACTGAGAAGTTTGCATACTACCGCGATTGGTGTAATCGTGACTTCCCGGATCAAGATTGGCCCAAGCAACTGAATTAGCTCGGACAATAGAGAATCCATCAACAATCACATGTCCTTACAAGAATGGTTTAACCCACAACTTTTAGAGGGTGCTCTGACCATTATTCGCCGACTTTGCGACAATGGCCATGAAGCTTACTTTGCCGGGGGTGCAGTTCGAGACTTCCTCTTAAAAAAGGACATACATGAGGTGGACATCGCCACCTCTGCCTCCCCGGATGAGGTAGAGAATCTCTTTTCTAAAACCGTTTCTGTAGGGAAGGCGTTTGGAGTTATCGTGGTAGTGGAGACATCCATCAACTATGAGGTCACCACCTTCAGAAAGGAGTCAGAATATCAGGATGGTCGCCATCCCAGTTCGGTTGAATTTACGGACGCCAAAAGGGACGTCCAACGTCGGGACTTTACTGTCAACGCACTTTTCCTAAATCCTCAAAATGAGCAAATTATCGACTATGTTCAAGGACAAGAGGACCTTAAGCGCCGACTGATTCGTACTGTCGGATCTCCAGATCACCGATTTTCGGAAGATAAGTTGCGCCTCTTACGCGCTCTACGATTAGCATGTCAACTGGGCTTCGAGATTGAAGAAGAGACCTACCGTCAGATCAAGCAGTTTTCCCCAGAACTTGCCCAGGTTAGTTGGGAGAGAATCAGAGACGAGCTCCTAAAGATTCTTACTGGACCCGACCCATCTCGTGGCCTCAATTTACTTTTTGACTCTGGAGTCTTGGAACAAATTCTCCCCGAGGTGGCCGCAATGGATGGTGTTGAACAACCTCCGGAATTCCATCCAGAAGGCGATGTTTTTATGCATACCTGTCTCATGTTCAACTTGTCCAGAAAACTTACAGACACCCTAGCACTGGGGATTTTGCTACACGATGTCGGCAAACCTCCTACCTTCACAATTAAGGAACGTATTCGTTTTGATGGCCATGTTGAACAGGGTGCTCAGATGGCATTTGATATCTGCCGTCGACTTCGTCTCTCCAATGATGTGACGGACCAGGTTGTGGATCTTGTCAAACACCACCTCCGGTTTATTCACGTGCAGGAAATGCGTGAAAGTACCCTAAAAAAATTTCTTCGAAAGAAAAACTTTGCCGATCACCTCGAACTACATCGCCTAGACTGTCTGGGCAGCCACGGGAACCTTACCCATTACAATTTCTGCCTAGAGAGGCAGAAAAAATTAACCCAAGAACAGATACGTCCAAAACCTCTAGTTAATGGGCAACACTTGATCGACTTGGGCCTCACACCAGGCCCCATTTTCTCCGAGATCCTAGGGGTTCTTGAAGACCTACAACTGGAGGGTCATCTTACCAGCAAAGAGGAGAGTCTTGAGTGGGTAAAAGGAAAGTATCTAACCGACTGATTGATAGTCATGTGGCTACTGCCCTCCAAAAATCTTCTCGGCAGCGAACCACCGACCAACATAATGAACAAGCCACAGCTACTCCCACGTAATGCCGTAAATTTTGAATTATAGATTTCTCGCTTGGATCTTCCCTAACATGGTGTTATAAAAGTTAGGTAATGCGAGAAAAATCGTCCCTCCTTGTCGTCCTTCTGCTTCTAACTCAATCTTTGGTGTGGCTCGGTTGTTCTGAGAACTCCGAGACCACTGTCGAAGAAGTGATCCCCGCAACCCCCACACCGGGTGAAATGGTACTGATCCCGGCTGGTGAGTTCACCATGGGGTCAGACCTGGGGCTAACACGTCCGCCGTTGGAGGCACCGGAACACACCGTCACGTTACCCTCCTACTATATCGACGTGTATGAGGTAACTTACGGTGAGTGGATCCGATTTTTGACAGAAAGTGCTTATGAACCAGAGGGTACTTGGCGGCCTTCTTATAACATCGGGAAAGAGGACTATCCCGTAGGAAACGTTACCTGGGAAGATGCCAAGGCCTACTGTCAAGCAGCCGGAAAGCGCCTCCCAACCGAGGCAGAATGGGAAAAAGCTGCTCGCGGCACCGAGGGACTTAAGTACCCCTGGGGTGAGATTTGGGAATCTAAATACGCTAACACCGACGAATTAGCGATGCGTAATAGCGTCGAAGTAGGTGACATGTCTGGAGATAAGAGTCCTTTTGGAGTCTATGACATGATGGGTAATGTCCAAGAATGGACAGTCAATGAATTGCAACCCTATCCGGACAGTACCATTCCCCAAGATGCAAATTTCCAAGGCGGTTTGATTGCCGTCCGAGGAGCCTCTCATCAGCTGAAAGGTCGAAATATGAGTCTCTATACGCGCATGCCTTACACGGCTAAATCCCAGTATGGGACTGGTTTCCGTTGCGTACGAGACTCGGAGGAATCCACCCAAGAAGGCGAAGAAGGGGCAGGATCAGAGAATAATCCTCAATCGGAAGAAGGTTAGCCCCAGCCGGTATTTGCGGATCCAATAAAAACTGTTCACGCCCGCCACCAGTACCTTCTGCTCACGAACTATCTGCGCCCGTTGTTACATTTTGTGACAACTTGACAAGTGCTTGGAACCCCCATTAACATACTCCGGCGGGGTGGAGCAGTCTGGTAGCTCGTTGGGCTCATAACCCAAAGGTCGAGGGTTCAAATCCCTCCCCCGCAACCAACCGCAACACCAATTACAGCAACAGTGTGAGCGGCCTTCCAATGGTCTCTAAAACTGCCCATGTCAGGCATAAAACTAGTTGCCACTTGGAAGACAACTCCAAAGGAGGGAGTGCCGAAATGAAAGTTCTACAAAGAGTTAGCTCACTGGCCAGTCTGGCAATCTTGCCATTTCTGGCATCCATAACCTCCTACGGGGCTCCAATAGAGCAAATCCGGTTCGTGGACGTAGATGGGATCCGGACCGGATATTGTGAAGGAGGTAGCGGAGAAGCCATGGTGCTAATTCATGGGGGCCACTTTGGTTCAACGGTTTCTATGAATGGTTGGAGGCCCATCTTTGATCATCTTACATCCCATTTTCATGTATATGCACTAGACAAGCTGGGTCAGGGCTACACCGACAACCCTCGAAATGATTCCGATTACAATATGACCGCGGTCACTCAGCATATCTACCGGTTTATGGAAGCACTCGGTCTTCGGAAAGTCCATCTAGTAGGTCATTCACGAGGCGCTCTTCCCGCCGCACGGATTGCCGCTGACCATCCTGGAATGATTACAACACTAACCCTTTTCGACAGTAACACCCTGGCTCCAGATGTTCTATTGCCCTCTCGGCCTGCCGCCACCCAAATCCAACCGGTCGCGGAATCCTCCCCCCCCACCAAGGAGTCGATTCGTAGGTCTCTGTTGTCCAATCCCAGTATCTACCACAAAGATTTCGTCACAGAGACCTACGTTGAAGCTGAACTCCGACTGGCGTTGGATCCTAAAATCAGGGAGGCAGGAAAGAAGCTGAGTGCATTAACGACCGAGTGGGCCCGACTCAATCCGGAGAAGATAGAGAAGAACCCTGGGCTTCAACGCCGATGGTGGTACTATGAGATGAAGACTGAGACCTTCGATCGCATCAACACAGGTCATCTGAAATCTCCGACTTTAATCATCTGGGGATTCAACGATCCCTCCGCATCCTACACACTCGGCGTCACCCTCTACGAAATCTTTAGCAAGGTCGTGGACCAAACTCAGTTACACTTTTTCAACCATAGCGGGCACTATGTATTCCAAGAATATCCCGAGGAGGTTACTGATCTCATGGTGAGCTTCATAGAGAGTGTTAGAGAATAATAATCTACATTTTGATGAATGAGGAAAATTATATACACATCCTGGGGGGCTCAAACTGGCAACCAAACGGCACAAATGGTTCAAAGTGGCCGTTAAGACTGCATATCTAAGCGGATGGGAAGTAGCCGCCGCACCCAACAGCGTAGCTTAAACCTATTCGGACTCCCCTTCTTTGCGCCTCTTCCTTAAGATGTTACAGTGGGCGAGGATCATGTCAGCCAGGACGAAAATCATAATTGCATTGCTATTTATTGGATCATATCTGATGATCCCAGCACTTGCCTTTTTACAACAGCAAGAACGCCTCACCGAATCGATGCCTGAGGGTGAAGGCCAAGAGATGGTAGAGGCAATGTGTGTCACATGTCACACTCTAGAAACCGTACTAACAAGAAACAAGAGCCAGCAGGATTGGCGAGCTACCCTAACCGATATGATTGCCCGGGGAGCACAGATTTCCACCTCAGAAGTGGACATCATCAGCAATTATCTAAGTGAACACTACGGATTAGGGACTCCATTCACTTCCCCGGACTCCCAGGGCAAGAGTGTCGTGACATCCAAATGTTTCCAGTGTCATGGGGACTCCTTTTGGAAACATGCAAGAATGAGTCGGATGGAGTGGGAGGGAGTACTCTACCGTATGGTTGGTCGGGGAGCTCTCTGGACTGAGGAAGAGATCAACCAAATGGCTGCGTATTTCGCCCGGGCGTACGGGCCTGAAATGCCATGAAAGTCATTGCCTGCCAAGGAGGAGAAGATGAGAGAATTAGTGGCCAAATATCTGTCGCGGTCGATTTCCCGTCGTACATTTGTTAGCAAGTTGGCGAGCACAGGAGTTTCCCTGGCAACAGCCCAGTCCATCGTCGAATCGGTCACGCCACTAGTTCACGGACAAAATGCCAGTCAGATTTCTTCTGAAGGCGTGAAAATCTTTCAAGGCACGGGTGCAGAAGCGTTTGCCGAACAGTTGATTGCCTCGGGAGTCAAGTACGTCTTTGGCAACTCTGGTAGCCAAGATGTCTATTTCTACGAAGCTCTCGTCGATCGTCCTCAACTGCAATATATTCTAACACCGCACGAAGGCCCCGGTGCAGCTATGGCCGCAGGATACATCAAGGCTTCAGGAGAACCCGCTTTGGTCATGCAATCAGCGGTTGTGGGTCTGGTAAATGCGATGGGTCAGATGTACAACTCCTTCAAATCCCAAACTCCTCTGGTGTTTTATGCCTATCGAGCGGATCGAAGTACCACAGCTGGACGGGATGGCTTTGAAGAAGTCGCCTACCAAGAGGAAATGGTCGCTCCCATAACCAAATGGCACTGGCTAGCACGGCGTCCCGACATGATTCCGGAAACCATTCGGCGCGCCTACAAGGTCGCCTGGACGCCCCCTTATGGCCCCACTTACGCTACTTGGCATGGTGACTATAACCGAGCAGAAGTCCGCTCTGAAGTTATCGTGCATGACAAAGTAGATCCACACATGCGGGTGCGTCCTAATCCTAGAGAAGTGGAACGCGCTGCCCAGATGCTGGTGGAAGCCAAACAGCCTCTACTTAATGTGGGGGATGAAATCTACAAGACCAAAGCCGTGGACAAGGCAGTCAAGCTGGCGGAGTTATTGGGAATGCCAGTGGCCCAAACCAGTCAGATTTTTTCCAGCTTTCCTGAAAACCACCCGCTGTGGGTAGGCCGGCTTCGCTCCGTAAGTCGTCTTGACTTTCCCCAGAATGTAGACGTAGCGATCAACGTGGGCAACAAGCTTCAACACGGCAGTCCATCTCTGATTGTGGGACGTGACATCAAGTTCATCGACATGCGAATCGACAGTAACAGCATGGGCAATGTAATTACCACTGATGTTCCACTAGTGGCCGATGTCGCCTACGGCATGGACGACCTGATTATGGCAGTAGAAAGCCTCATGACTCCGAAGCTTCGGGAAAAGGCCAAGGAACGAATCGAACAGACTCGGGCCTTTGGAGAAAAAGCGAGAAGGTTAAATGCCCTTCTGACTAAGAATCCCTACTGGGATCAAAGCCCTCTGTTGGCTAGCCGTCTCACCTATGAACTGACTCGGTTTGCCGATGAAGATGCCATCATTGTTGACGAGACCGAATCGGTCGGTGCTAAACACATGTTTGGATTTAATCCTCTGGGAGGCCGAGAATATATTCGTTCCCACTATGGACATCTGGGATCGGGTGTAGGAACGGCAGCCGGAGTCAAGCTCGCTCGCCCCAACCAGCAGGTGATCTGCATGACGGGAGATGGAGGCTTCCTGTTCGGACCGACAGCGCTCTGGAACATGGCCCGACTTGAACTTCCCGTTATCGTCGTGGTCTACAACAACCACGCCTACAACGGACCCCACAACCGGGCCTTCTCAAATCTTCCCGATGGCCGAATGGTGGAAACCGGTCAGTTCGTACATGATTATCTGGGCAATCCCGACATCGACATGGCCTATATTGCCAAAGGCTTCGGCGTAAATGGTGAGGTTGTGGAGTCCCCGGATCAGTTAAAAAAGGCACTAGTTCGGGCCCGACAGTCCACGCAAGAAGGAAGACCGTACTTGATTGATGCACAAGTTGCACGCCCTAGCACAGTGTGGGCAGACAAACCCTGGATACCTCCAATCAGCGGTGCCAAGATGCGTACCCGCAAGGTATGATTCGCTATCAAGAAGTGTAAGGAGGCACAGCTACACACTTTTAGCTTTTTACCGGTGGATTGTCAAAACATTGCTACACTGATTAAAAAGGCCACAGGATAGGGATCACTAAGATACAGACTACGCCGATCAAGAGTGAAAGAGGAAGCCCGACGCGTGCGTAATCGATAAACTGGTAGCCCCCGGGGCCCCAAACCAGGACATTGGCCTTGTGCGAAACGGGTGAAAGGAATGCACAGGAGGCAGTTACCGCAGTAAGCATCAAGAACGGTAGAGGACTGAGTTCCAGGCTGACAGCGAGATCAATAGCGATGGGAGCTACAACAACCGCTACTGTGGGATTATTCAGCACGCTAGTCAAGGCGGTGACCATCAGATAAAGAGCTGCCAGAACCAGATAGGGATTAGAGTCTCCTGTAATTGAAAGCAGCCCATTGGCCACCCAACTCGCACTTCCAGTTTTTACCATGGCCGTACCCAGAGGGATCATTCCTGCCATCAAGATCAAGATGGGCCATTCGATAGCTGCGTAGAACTCTCGAAGCTTAATGCAACGAGTTAGTACCATTAAAAAAGCCCCCAAAGTGAAAGCCATGGAAACATGTAATCCCCCGGTCGACGCTAACAATATAACTCCCAAAAAAATACCAAGAATGCGAATCGGACGGGCCCCAGACTTCAACGATATGGCCCTATCAGCTAAAGGCAGACTACCGATTGCGGGTAACGCCATATCAATTTTCCGACGGTTGCCCTGGATCAAGAGAACATCTCCCTCTTTCATGAGCACTTCCACCAAGCGTCTTCTTACCGACTCTCCTTGTCTTGAAATTGCCATCACCGTCAACTCATAGCGCCGGCGCAGACCAATTTGCCGGAGACTTCGGCCTACTAGTCGAGAATCGGGGAGAACTACTGCCTCGACTATCTCGACATCTTCGGAACTGATGTCGGCTTCATCTGGATCGACATCCGGAACGACTTCCAGGCCCCCCTGCTGGGTCAGGGCCGATAGATTGTCAGGACTGGCCTCCACTAAAAGTACGTCCCCTTCATTGATGAATTCTTGGCCCAGCTGGGTCAGAACGGTGCGATTGTTACGAATAATCCCCAAGATGGAAAAATCTAGTTCCTTGGTTAAATCTAGTTGGTCTAATCTTTTACCAACAATAGGAGATTTTGGGGTAACAACCAGTTCCGTTAAATAGTCCCGGATTTTAAACCGATCCATCAGGCTAGTTTCCCCCCGGCGCTCTGGCAGTAGTTTGTGACCAACCAACGTCATATAAAGAATGCCGGTGAGGATTACCAGAGCGCCGATGGGTGTAAAGTCGAACATCTTAAAGGGCTCATATCCCTGCTCAGCCATAATGAGAGTCACCAGAATATTTGGAGGAGTACCAATTAGGGTAAGGGTCCCCCCCAGAAGACATCCGTAAGACAATGGAATAAGAAGCTTGGAGGGTGACAATTTTATTCGCCGGGCCACCATAATTACCAGAGGCATGAAAAGTGCTGCCGTGCCAATATCGTTGATGAATCCAGAAATGAGGCCAACCACCAACATGATCATAAAAATAAGTCGCATCGGGGTTTTCCCCCATTCGATCATTTTGGTTCCTACTATCTGTATTACACCAGAAGCCTGTACCGCACGGCTCATTACCAGCACGCCAGCTACCGTTATTACTGCTTCGTTACTGAACCCCGCGAAGGATTCTTCCAGGGTAAGAATCCCGCTCAGGCTAAGGGA